>JBPCOQ010000111.1:0-22229 GCA_051000095.1 Bryobacteraceae bacterium
GCCTCGCGAACATGCGCCACAGTTACGGCTTCGGTATCAACGTGTGGGGGCAATCGAAGGTTCTGTTCCGCGCGTACGTGGGACTGGGCAGCGGCGAGGGCGCCCATCCGTTCTTTGGGCTGGCAAACCTGCCGTAGATCACGGCTCGGTTTTACTATGTAGCCTGTTCACTTCGGCTTGCTCGCGATCCGCTTGTTTGTTTTTGCCCGCGGCGCGATAGGCCGTCATCAGGTTGTAGTGCGCGGCTTCCATCGCGGGCTGCAGTTCGATAGCGTGTTCGAGCAGCGCTATCGCATCTTTGTACTTCTGAGCGTCGATCTTTACCCTGGCCAGCGCTACCATCACTTCCGCTGATTTCGGCGCGAGTTCCAGCGCCTTTTCGAAGTAGGTGGCCGCTTCCTCACTTTTCTGCTGGGCGGCCATCACTTGCCCCAAATGGTATTCGGCAATGGCGCTGGATGGATTCAGGTTCAACTCGGCTTCAAAGGCCTGGCGCGCTGCGTCCAGAGATGCCGTGTCGCGCGATCCTAGCAGCGCGCGCCCCAGTTCATCGTGCAGGCCGAGCGCGGTGGGATTTTTGTCGATCGCCTTGCGATACTCCGCGGCGGCCTCAGCGTAGCGGCCCTGTGCCTCCAGGCTCTCCGCGGAAAGCTGGTTCAAGCGATACGTTGACGGCGCTTTCTGGCGCAGTTCATGGACCGACGAAGTCCAGGCCCGGTTTAGGACCTGGGCAGAGAGATACAGCACCTCGGGATCGTCCGGAAAGGACTTCCGAAGCTGGACCAGCATCGGCATGCTATCGCCCCATTGGCCATAGGCGGCCATGCAGCGAAGGACCGCGATCCCGGTAAGGCGCCGGATCTCAGGCCCGGTATTGCGGTGATACTGTTGTCTTAGCTCGTCGAAAACAGGCTCGGAGCAATCCCCAAAAACTGCCCGCGTCAGCAACAGGTAGGTGATGGCGCGGGCGTCGGCGGGCGACAGCCGGACGGCATTGTCCAGGTCGCGCTGCGCATCGACGTATCGGGCTTGCCGGAACTCTTCGATACCCTTGTCGAGCGCGGTTTCGGCATTCGGGGGAGCGGGGTGCTGGGCCGCGGCAAATGACGCGAAGAGCAAGAGAATGTGAAGAGACGCCGTGAACACTCCCGAGTAGACAGGCGTTCTTGCCTGTGTTGCACTTAATTATGTCATGATCATGTCATCGCCAAACCGGCTTGATTCCAAGATTTAGGTCTATGGGCACGAGAGACTGAGTGCCACGTGCTACTTCCGCCTCATTACGTTCCTGAACCGTCCAAAAGATCTCGCCCGTGTCGTACGGAGACACACAACGCACCTCAGCCCTGCTATGCAAAAAAGAGTTGGGGGGTTCCCCTTTTCAATACGACTTACTCTGCAGACGATTGATTCTCGCGATGGCCACGCCTTTTATCCCAGTCCCGCTCCCCGAATCCGTACCTCCCGCGGGTGACCAGGAACTGATCGCGGCCATCCTGCGCCGCGATCGAAAAGCGACCGCGGAATTTGTCGCGGTGCATATTGAGGCGCTTTACGGCTATGTGCGCCATCGGCTGTTTCCACGGGGCGATCTTATCGAGGATCTGGTTCAGGAGGTCTTCCTGGCTGCCTGGCAGCAGTTACCCGTCTTCCGTGGCGAGTCCACGTTGAGAAATTGGTTGCTGGGGATTGCCCGGCACAAGGTCGAGGATCATTATCGAGCCCAGCTCCGCCACTCCGATGCATGGCCAAAGGATGGAGATGAGGTTCCGCCGGAGCTACAATTCCAGGAAGCGCGGATTACAGCAAAGTCCACGACCAGGTGACTGCCATCGATCCATACAAAGCGACCGTCACTCTGAACGTAGTCAATGGGTTCAGCTTCGGCCGCCCGGTCTGGTATTTGACGCTGGAAGCCAGCACGTCAGTGCCCGCGGCGATTGAAGCAACCACCTTCGCGCCGGGGTTACAAAGAGTTCCCCTGGGCAAAGACGACAGCTTTTCCAGTCCGGTGGAGCGGCTCTTTCTCGCCATTAACGGACCGGATGGAGGCTGCGCCAACCCCCAACGCCAGGGCCTGAACGCGGCTCTCTCGGATGGTTTCCGGCCGAATAACGTGCTCGGGGGTATCCCGACCATCGCGCCCGACTAGACTACAGCCCTCTGTGGGACGCGCAGCCTTACGAATGGACGCCTGATGCGGTTTTCAAGGGTTATCGAGGCCAACTGAGGGAGGAGTTTCAGATCCTGACGCTCGTTCAAGATGGGATTTTGACGGGTCCAGGCGGCGCGAAATTCGGCACTGGCGACTTCATCGTAAACTGCCCTCCCGCACAACGGCTAAATTAAGAATTGGATAACAGCGGATCGCGCTCTATTACATAGTCCACTGAGCGCGATCCCTAGTTATGCCAGCCGCTAAGAACCCTACCTTGTTGCTTTCCCGTTACTTCGTTCCAACTCGCGCATCACCGAAGGTAAAGTGCCGGAAATCGGAAGTTCGGGCGTGTAGCTGAGCCACTCGGATACGTCCTGGCTGCTCTTTGCCAGTTAAACTCCCCGGCTTTCTCGAAGGGCGAGCGAGGCGTGAGACCGGGCATTTCACATTCCTGTGTTCAGTTTGGCTATATAAGCGCCCGCTCCTCGCCCCACCGCGAAGCCAGAAAGGCCGCAACCTCTTCCCGCGTGGGAATCGATGCCTGCGCGCCCACGCGAGTCACCGAGATGGCCGCCGCGGCGTTCGCGAACCGAAGGGCTGCTTCGAGCGGGTACTCTTGGGCCAGCGCAACAGCCAACGCCGCGTTGAACGTGTCGCCCGCCCCGGTAGTGTCCCGCGCCTTCACGGAAAACCCGGGACTCTGAATCTCCCTCTCGCCATCCAGATAAAAGCAGCCCTGCTCACCGAGCTTGAGCACAATGCGCTTGGGCCCCATCTCACGCAAGCGGCCGGCAATCGCGGGAGCATCCGCAACCGCTATCGCCCCTGGTTTCAATCCGAGCAGTATCGAAGCTTCCGTCTCGTTGGGCGTCAGTATGTCTACGCTCTTTAGCAGCTCCAGCGTGAGCGGCTGGGCGGGTGCCGGATCGAGAATAGTCTGTACGCCTTCCGCCCTTGCGAGCTGCAGCGCGGCACTCACGGTATCGAGCGGCGATTCCAGTTGAAACAGAGCAAACTGGGAGCCTCGAAGCGCACTTCGCATAGCTGGCACTTCAGAGGCAAACAATGCGTGATTCGCGCCGGAGGCAACCACGATGGAGTTCTGCCCGGAGCGATCCACCCAGATCAACGCAACACCAGTCGACTGAGAGCGGGTTGCATGGACGTGTCCCACATCGACACCCGCCGCCGCGAGACTGGCCTTCAGGTGATCGGCGAAAATGTCGTGTCCAACTCGGCCGATCATCCGTGTATTCACCGATCTGCCTCCCAGCCGGCCCGCCGCGCATGCCTGGTTGGCGCCTTTCCCGCCGGGAAACATCCGGAAATCCCGCCCCAGAACCGTCTCGCCCGGTGATGGCAGACGATCCACGGAGACGACGAAGTCCATGTTCAGACTGCCGACCACGGTGATCTGCGGCATGGCGATGAGTGGAAGGAAACTAGCGAGCCAAGTCGATGCCGAACCTCTTCAGCTCTTCGGCGTAATAACGCTTCTGCAGCAGGTCCCATTCCTCGCTGCCTTCCGGGATATCTTTCTTCTGCGACCGGACCTTGGTTCGCGCCGCGCGGTCGACCTTGTCTTCGATCGCCAACAGCTCCGTCATGGTGCGAACCACTTCCAAACGCACATCATTCGGATCTTTTTTTACGCGAAAAGTCCGCTCTTTTCGAAAAGCGGTCACCAGTTTGTGCGCGATGTCGTTGATCTTATCCCGCGACAGCTTCATGCTGTCTCCGGTATCGCGCCCCGATGCTCGAATCACTTTGCGCTGCGAGATCAGAGTATTCTTGATGCGCCGGAACATGTCCTGATAACTGACGCCTTCGCGGCGCATATACTCGCTGTATTGTTCTAAAAGCTCGCGAACTTCGTCGTTCAGGCGGTCTTCCACCGCCAACTCTTCTTGAATGACACTGGCCACCAGTTCCGAAGCGAGTTGCGGATCGGTGACTTCAAATACCTGGGGCGTGAGCTTTCTGATGAGTTGCCGCGACAAATAGCCGATAAATTCTCTGGCGAGCAGCATCCTAAAGCGAGGGGCTCCTAAATTGTACTGTATGGAAATTGTTTTCCGGCGGTTGGAATTGCGCGCTCAATGGGCCGATTCGCCTTTGTGATTATCGAGGAAATCCTCGTCGATTTCTTTCCGTCCGCGAAATCCCTCTTCGATGCCGTGCCAGAAGCCGATGCCGTTTTCGCCCAGCTTCCAGCACAGATATACTTCATCGCCGCGGTAAAGCGTCGGAAAGTCGATCAGTCCGGCATCGAGATCTTTGATCAGGCAGCCGTACGATTGAATCTTATCGATCGATTCTTTGAGCCGCGTGGCGCCGGTCTCGCGGCGTGTCTTCCGCATTGAGAATCGCTCCCGGTCCACCAGAGCGCCGCCCAACATCATGATCCGCTGTGAGTAGGCTTGCAGATCCGATTCGGCCTCTTCGTATTCGGATCGCAGGGCGATAGCTTCGCGAATCGCCGTTTCCACGCTGGGGAGAATCCGCTCCGCTTCGAGTAACGTGAAGAGCTTCGGCATCCAGTGAATCAGACGCCTGAGACCTGCACCGCCAGCGAGCGGCTCCGAGGTCCATCGAATTCGGCGAAGATAATGCTTTGCCAGGTGCCTAGCAGTACGCTTGCATTGCGCACCTGCAGGCACAGAGTTTGGCCCATCAACATCCCGCGCATGTGAGAATCGGCATTGCGGCGCTCGCAATCCGAGTAAGCGGGGTCGTTGTGGCGGTAGTATTGCTCTCTTTGCACGATCTGCTCGAAGAAATTCTTCACATCCTGGATGAGCGCGTCCTGCCACTCGTTGATGAAAACCGACGAGGTGGTGTGCAACGACTGCAGATGGACAATGCCGTCCCGAACGCCGCTTTTGCGCACGATCTCATTAATCCGCTCGGTAATGTTGAGCAGTTGTAGACGGTCGTTGGTAATCCAGTCGATGATTCGATTGAAGACCTTATATCCGGCCGATGAGGACGGCTGGGCAATCGCTGGCTCCGCGTCCCGGTCGGTTTCGACGATCTGAATCTTGGATGTGCTCATGAAACTGTGCCCCTCTGAGGAAATACACGGACCACGCTAAAAGATGGATGAATCAGGCCCACTAATGCCTTGATTATAGCAGCGTCCTCCGCTACCTAGACTAAAGTCGTAGGCAATAGCGCCGATCAGGTATAAGTGATCGCGGCCGAGCCTCCGTTTTTTACATCGCCTGTGCTCGAGCCCTTTCATCCAGTCCTCGGCACAGCCAGAAAAAAATTATCCCGGCTGCTGATCCCTTCTTTCGCCGATTGCTTCTTCCTGGCGGTGCTGATCTGGCTGTTCCTGGCGGGCGCGAGCGGCTGGAAGGCCCTCTTGATGGACGGCGATACCGGCTGGCACATCCGGACCGGGCAATACATTCTGGCGCATGGCCAAATTCCCCGCCAGGACTTGTTCTCGTACTCAAAAGCGGGCGAGCCTTGGTTTGCGTGGGAGTGGTTGTCGGATGTGATCTTCGCGATCCTGTTCGCCGCAGCAGGGCTGAAGGGAATAGTACTCTTTGCGGGCGTTACAATCGCGGGTGTATCCACCATTCTGCTGAGGTATACGCTTTGGCGGGGTACGAACAGCTTGATTGCGCTGGGGACGACACTGCTTGCTATCGGGAGTTCGACGATGCATTTCCTGGCCCGGCCGCACTTGTTCACGCTTCTTTTGCTCCCGGTTTCGCTCTGGCTGCTGCAGCGCGACCGGGCTGCATTGAATCAAGGTGAACGCGATCGCGGCGTTTGGCTGCTGATACCGCTGGTGGCGATATGGACGAATCTGCACGGCGGCTTCGTGGTGTTCCTCGCCTGTCTCGCTCTGTTGATCGTGGGTTGTGCTGTAGAGAGTAGGTTCTACCCGTCAAGACGGGTCGCGGTGAGGCGCTACTCCGCCGTATTCATGGGTTGTTGCTCGGCGACGCTATTAAATCCCTACGGTATTCAGTTGCATGTCCATATTTGGCGGTATTTACGCTCAGACTGGATTCGGAATCTAGTCCAGGAGTTTCAGGCGCCCACGTTCCGTAATGAAGGTCAGATGCAGTTTGAGCTGCTCTTGATACTGGGCCTCCTGACGGCGGGCTGTCTCATCCGTCAGAAGAGAATCACCGAGGCGCTCTGGCTGATCTTTCTCGCCCATTCCTCGTTGACCAGTCTTCGCCACGCTCCGTTGTACGCACTCGTCGCGGCCCCGATTCTCGCAATTCAGCTTGCTGAGTGGTGGAGGCAGGAAACAGCGAGCGGACCCAGCGGGTCGGTCGGGCGGATACTCTTTCAGTTGGGCGAGGACCTTAGACCGGCCTTCATGCGGACGAGCGTCTGGGCGGCCGTCACTGTACTGGTGCTCGCGTTTCTCAACGGCCCCGTAGTATGGCCGCGTGACTTTCCTTCCGAGGCGTTTCCGGCCAATCTGATCCATCGAAACCAGAAGATACTCTCCCAGGGGCGTGTGTTTACTACCGATCAGTGGGGGGATTATTTGATCTACTCCTTCTATCCAAGGCAAAAGGTCTTTATCGACGGCCGAAGCGATTTCTACGGAGAAGCTCTCGGTAGGGACTATCTCGCGATGTTGGAAGGGTCTTATCGTGCGCTCGAGGTTCTAAGACAACAGCGTTTTGATGTCATGCTGCTGCCCGTCGAATGGCCGTTGGCGGAGATGTTGAAGCATCGGCCGGGATGGAATCTGGTGGAAGATGACGGACACGCGATTCTGTTCAGGGCGGATCCAAGCGTAGCCAGAATGCCTCGGGTTCTCGCGGGATCTTGACGAATGAAACTGCGGGCCAAACTAATGAAGAGACCTGATTCTGCCGAATCATATGCAGGAACCGAATTATATGCAGGAGATGGACACGTGACCAAAGGCATAACGGTGAACGGCCGGAAGTGTTTGGCTGAAACGAATACCCAGAGTGTCCCTGCTCCGCACATACGTGTTTCGCACATACCCATTGAGTGGTACGGAAGCGATTGCTGGCGGCTTCCCTCCGGGAAAGCTCTGGCGGAATTCGCGCTTCAGGCCGGCTTTCTGGCGCCGCTTCTGTTGAAAACAGAAGCGGCCGTTTCGAAATCGATTCAAACGGCCAAACAACCGAACAAAGCAGGACAGCCATGCCGGGTCAAGCCATGTCTGGTCAAGCAAGGACCGGTGCGGCCATGACCGCTCAGATATGGATTGCCGTGGTCGTCGGTTGTGCGGCGATCGTGGATGATCTGGCGCGGAGGAGAGTTTCAAACTGGATTCCCCTGGCAGCCTTAGTTTCCGGGCTGGCGCTACAAAGCGTTGAAAAGGGATGGCAAGGTACTGTTTACGCGTTCCTCGGTGCTTGTACCGGCGCCGCGGCCTTTCTGATTTTTTACCTAATGGGAGGATTGGGCGGCGGAGACATCAAGTTGATCTCCGGGTTCGGCGCAGTCCTTGGCCCGTCCCAAGTATTGGTCGCCGCTTTGTGGGCGGCCGCGTGCGGCGGGATCATTGCGGCCGCGGTAATGGGAGTGTCTGCGATGCGTCGCTGCTGGAGAAATCATCGAAATAACATTACGGACAGCGGTCCAAAGCCGCTAAAACAGATCGATAGTATCCCGTACGCTCCCGCGATTGCTTTGGGCGCTTGGCTGAGCTTAGCTTCAAAGGCTTCGGGCATCGCTGGTTAAATTGGTCACGGGGACATGGGCCGGGCTGTACTAAAGAGGTAAAACACAGAAAATGGATCGAAGATTTCTGACGGTATTGGGCGTGAGCCTCCTGTTTGCACTGGTCATTTCAAGCGTGTTCTATCAGATGACTTCCCGCTCGGGCGGTCCCAGGAAAGTAGAAGCGACCGACCTGAAAGATGTCGTACTCGCGGCCAAGCCGATGGGAGTCGGAATGACGGTAAAGACTTCGGACGTGAAGCTCGGGAAATTACCCGTCACGGCATTCCCTAAAGGTGCCTTTACAAAGGCGGAAGAAGTGATTGACCGCCCAGTGACGAGCAACATCCTGATGGACGAACCGATTCTTGAAGGACGCCTGGCTGCGCGCGGTAGCGGGCTCGGCCTGGCTCCCATCATCCCAGTGGGCATGCGAGCGGTCGCTGTGCGGGTGAATGACGTTGCTGGTGTCGCTGGATTCGTTCTGCCAGGAATGCGGGTAGACGTTCTCGTCACCGGGCGTCCGCCGGATGCCGGAACTGTAACCACCACGTGCTTGCAGAATATTCTGGTCCTCTCGGCGGGTACGACGATCCAGCCGGACGCCAGAGGACAAGCGATCCAGGCTCCTACGGTCACGCTGCTAGTTACACCCGATCAAGCCGAAACCTTAACGCTGGCGAACAGCGAGGGCCACATCCAACTCGTGCTCCGCAACGGGAGCGATCAAGGCATCGAGAAGACGCCAGGGCGCCAACTGGCTGAACTTTATGGAGTCCGGCCAAGCAAGCCGCTACAAAACTCTGGAGCTCCGAGGCCCCGAATGCAGGCGCGCCCGGCCGAACGTCTCACGGCGCCGGCTCCCCCGCCGCAATCGCCACCGGATCAGATTGTGGTGATTCGCGGAACACAGAAGAGCGTCGAGACAGTTGGAAGGCGGCCTGCCGAACAGGGCCGGTAACAGGTTACCCATGACAGGAATCATTCGAATTTTTTCAGCTTTCACGGGGGCCCTAGTGGTAGCATTCGGGACCCTACAGGCCCAAACCGGGCCCGAGGACCTTCGCCTGACTGTGGGGAAGAGCATTGTGATCGACTATCCGGCGGACATCGCCAGGATCTCGACAAGCAATCCGGACATTGTCGACGCGTCACCCGTAACGATGCGGGAAATCCTGATCCATGGCAAGGCATTTGGAACTGTGAGTCTAGTGGTGTGGAGCAAGACGGGCCAGCGGAATTTCTATAACATCACGGTGGAACAGAATCTGGAACCGCTTCGCAAGCTGCTCAAAGAGACGTTCCCGAAAGAGGACATACAGGTCCAGTCGTCCCGGGACTCTCTTTCCTTGACCGGTCGCGTCACTACAAAAGACATAGGCGATCGTGCCACGGCCCTGGCTGTACCGTTTGGGAAGACGGTGGTGAACAATCTCCAAACCAATCCGCCTGGCATCGATAAGCAGATCTTGCTGCGCGTGAAATTCGCCGAGCTCAATCGCAATGCTGCCAGCCAGTTTGCCGTCAATGTAGTCTCGACGGGGGCCGGGAATACGATAGGCCGAGTGACCACGGGCCAATTCCCCGCGCCCAATGCGGCTCAACTGGACGGCCAGGCGACCACGTTCACTATCAGTGATGCGCTAAATATATTCGCGTTTCGGCCCGATCTGAATTTGTCCACATTTCTTAAAGCTCTCCAGACCCGGAGCTTGCTCCAGATCCTGGCTGAGCCGAATTTGATTACGACCGATGGTAAAGAAGCGAGTTTCGTCGTCGGCGGCGAATTCCCGATTCCGGTGGTGCAGGGCGGAGCTAACGCTGGCGCAGTGACAATTCAATTTCGGGAATTTGGCGTGAGGCTTACCTTTACTCCGCAGATTACCGAAAACAAGACCATTCGAATGCATGTGAAGCCGGAGGTCTCCACCTTGGATTACGCCAATGCGCTGAGTTTCAATGGCTTCACGATTCCGGCCATCGGGACGCGCAAGATGGAAACGAATATCGAGCTCGGTGAGGGCCAAAGCTTCGTGATTGCCGGATTGTTGGACAATCGGGTAACCGAATCGATGTCCAGGATCCCAGGGCTATCCAGTCTGCCAATTCTGGGGAACCTGTTTAAAAGCCGGGATCAGAGTAAAAGCAATACGGAATTAATTGTAATGGTGACGCCCGAAATCACTCTGCCGATCCAAGCGGGTGATCCAAAACCAATGATTGCGATGCCTAAGGAGTTTTTGACGGCGATTACTCCGAAATCGGAGCAACTGGACACTTCGCAAAGCAGGACGAAGCAGAGCGGAAGGCACAGGTAGAAGAGCGGTAGTTTTGACGAGGAATGCTCTCGAGGGAGAGCCGAGAATCGACGTGCGCCCAAACATGAACGAACCCGAGCTGACGGCCCTACTGATAGCGCCGGACCGTGAACTAGCCGCGGAATTTACAAGTGCGCTGAAGCTTTCGCGCGCGTTTCAGATCATCTCGGAACTGAAGACTTATCCCTCACAGCAGACGCTAGAGATTCGTCTTCGGCAGGTTCGGCCCGACCTGGTTCTTCTGGACGTTGCATCGAACATGGAAGCGGCAAGCGAGATAATCAGCATGGTCGCTCGCTTTGGGCAGGCGGTTCACGTTGTATGTCTGGATCGCAAGAACGATTCCGAGGTGCTGCTGAATGCGCTGCGAGCCGGAGCGAGCGAATTCCTGCATAGTCCGTTCGAAGTAGCGACGCAGCACGACGCTGTGGCGCGTCTGCGGCGGCTTCGGCAGCCTGAGTCACGGGCAAGCACGCAACCGGGCTCGATAGCGGTGTTCTCGAGTGCCAAGCCAGGCTCGGGAGCCTCCACTCTCGCCACACAAACTGCTTTTGCACTGAGCCGGACGACCGGCCAACGAGTTTTGCTGGCGGATTTCGATCTGTGCCGGGGAATGATTGGGTTTCTTCTCAAAATGGGGCAATCTTCCACAGTTATTGAAGCCTTGATCCATGCGGATCAGTTGACGCCCGCGCTCTGGTCCACGTTCGTCGCCGAACGGGGAGGCGTGGACGTGCTATGCGCTCCCGAGATCCCTTATCTCGGTCCGGTTGATTCCGCCCGGTTGCATGCACTCATGGGTTATGCGCGGCTCCACTATGATTGGGTGATTATTGACCTTCCCACAATTTTTCAACGCTTCAGCTTGATGACGCTGTCAAATTCCGACGGAGCTTTCCTTGTAACTACGGCGGAGTTGCCTAGCTTGCATCTGGCGAGGAAAGCGATCCGGCTGCTCGATCAATTAGGTTTTCCGAAAGAGCGCGTCCAGATGCTGTTGAACCGCACCGGCAAGAAATCCGGGATCGGCGCCTCGGAAATCGAAAAACTATTTAACTGTAAAGTGCATTCGAAACTCCCAAATGACTTCTCCGCCGTTAACCGCGCAATTACTAATGGCGAGCCAGTGGATCCGAAATGCGAATTGGGCAAGGCAATTGATGCGTTAGCCACCAGACTCTCGGGGAATGCCGTGGGATCCAAGCTCAAAGCTGCCGTGCCGGAATCACGGGCAGTACTTGCCCAAGTTTGATTTAAAGGACGCTTATGTTTCCAAACCTCGATTCGAAATCACAGCAACAGATGACCTGGGAACAGCGCCTGCTGAAGAATTCAGTGCGCGGCAAAACCACCTTAAAGCCAGAGTACCAGGAACTCAAGTTCACCCTGCATCGCAAGCTGGTCGATAAAATCAATCTCGAGGCGCTGGCCTCGATCGACAATCAGAGGGTCAGAAGCGAGGTACGCCAGGCGCTGATTGCGTTAATCGATAACGAGCCGACCCTTCTCAGTTCGGTAGAAAAGCAACAGATCACCGACGAAGTCCTGGATGAAGTGTTCGGGCTGGGGCCACTCGAGCCTTTGCTCCAGGACCCCACCATTTCGGACATTCTCGTAAACACGTATAAGCAGGTGTACGTAGAGCGCCGCGGGCTGCTCGATTTGACCAACGTCTCGTTTCGCGATAACGCGCATCTGCTGCGGATCATCGACAAGATTGTTTCGCAAGTGGGAAGGCGCGTGGATGAGTCTACGCCCATGGTCGACGCGCGGCTCAGTGATGGATCTCGCGTAAACGCCATCATTCCGCCGCTGGCTGTAGATGGGCCGCTGCTATCGATACGCAGATTCAGCACCGACAAACTAATGCCGAACGATCTGGTCGAACGCCGCGCGATGACCCCCGGCATGATGGAGCTGCTGGAAGCCGCCGTGAAAGCAAAGCTCAATATCATCATCGCGGGAGGAACCGGCGCCGGAAAGACAACTCTTCTGAACGCCCTGTCCGCGTTCATCTCACCCAAAGAGCGAATCGTCACAATCGAAGATGCGGCTGAGCTTCAGTTGAAGCAGCCCCATGTGGCCCGGCTCGAAACCCGGCCGCCCAATCTCGAAGGTAACGGCGCCGTTCGCCAGCGAGAGCTGCTCGTGAATAGCTTGCGTATGCGGCCCGACCGGATCGTGGTTGGCGAGGTTCGTGGCGAGGAGGCGCTGGACATGCTTCAAGCCATGAACACGGGTCATGACGGATCTCTGACCACCGTTCACGCCAACACTCCGCGTGACGCGATCTCGCGTTTGGAAGTGATGGTGTCTCTCGCCAATTCGAACATGCAACTCGTCTCGGTCAGGCAGCAGATCGCGAGCGCGGTCCATCTTCTGGTTCAGGCCGCCCGCTTGAGTGATGGATCACGGCGCGTGGTGAACGTGACCGAGGTGACCGGCATGGAGGGTGAAGTGGTTACTCTGCAGGACATCTTTGTTTTCGAAAAGCGTGGAATTAACCAGGAAGGCCAGGTGGTCGGCCGCTTTGCAGCGACCGGAATCCGCCCGAAATTCTATGAGAAGCTGCTTTCGGCGGGCATTCGCTTAGGTCCGGATATCTTCGATGAGGCAGTGGAGATTTAACCGCTCATGTTCATCGTAATCGTCATTTTGATCTGGGCGGTCGCCATGGGGATCTGGTGGCTGTGCTCTAACGCTTTTCGCCACGCGGATGTCGATCGCTTCAAGAGCCGTCTGCTCGGCTCCACCAAGCCAAAGAAACCGAAAACGCAATCGGGACCTGCGCTGATTCACGAAAATCAGGGAGGTCTGCTGATTAAACTGATGCACCGGCTGCGTTTGCAGACGCGGGTGCAGGAGCTTCTGGAACAAACCGGTCTCAAGTGGACAGTTGCCAAGTTGCTCAACACGTGCCTGTTCTTATCCGCGGCCGGATTTTTCGCAGCCTGGTTGATGCTCCCGGCAGGCCTTCACAGGTTCAGCTTCGTTGCCGGGCTGATTGCCGGCTGCTTTCCCGTTCTGTATCTGATGCGGAAGCGCAAAGCGCGCCTGTTCCGGTTTGAAGAGTTGTTCCCGGAAAGCCTGGAGTTTGTTGCCCGGTCGATGCGGGCAGGACACGCCTTTTCGGTATCCCTGGAAATGATTCACAAGGAATTCCAGGAGCCCCTGGCGGGCGAGTTTCGACGCACCTTTGAAGAGCACAACCTGGGTTTGCCTCTGGATGTCTCCCTGCAGAAGCTCGCTAAGCGAGTTCCTTCGCTGGACGTCCATTTCTTCGTTTCCGCAGTGCTGCTGCAAAAAAGAACCGGCGGAAATCTGGCGGAGATTCTCGACAAGCTCGCCTATATCATCCGCGAGCGGTTCAAATTGCGAGGCAAAATCCGGGCTATCAGCGCTCACGGCCGCATGACCGGTCTCGCCCTAACGCTGATTCCGGTGGGTGTCGGCGTGTTGATGTTCTATGTCAACCCGGATTATGTCAGGTTCTTCTTCTTGGACGATACCGGCAACATTATGCTCGGCGCCGCCGTGGCACTCCAGCTCATCGGGTATGGAGTGATCCGGAAAATCGTCAAAATCGAGGTTTGATCTATGGCAATTTTGATGAGTTGTTTGATTTTTCTGTCGATAGCCATTCTGGTTTCTCTAGCCGGAATGCGGCTGTATGTCCGCCCTAAGGAGGCCATGGAGCGGGTCACCGGCACCGTCCCGGACCAACACGAGTTACCGCCCGTGCACCCCAGCCTGGTTTTCCACGATCTGGTAAAGCGGCTGGGCTCCATGATTCCGGCTTCGCCTAAGGACGTGACTGTCATGCAGCGCCGGCTGATTCGCGCCGGGTACCGGGGCCACAGCGCTCTAAAAGCTTTGTATGGGGCAAAAGCTTTGATGACGATCCTACTTCCGGTCTTCGTAGCTCTGGCGGTCTCGCAATTTTCTGCCGATATGAGTAATAAGACGATAGCGATTCTCGCTGCCGTTGTGATTGGGTTCTTCGGCCCGAACGAATGGGTCAGGAGGGTGGGAAAGCGCCGCCAGAAGCAGATTCATCGGGGCTTGGCGAACGCCCTCGATCTCCTGGTGGTCTGTGTGGAATCGGGATTAGGCCTCGATCAGGCGATTGTTCAAGTGGCAAAAGAACTGGAACATGCTCATCCCGAGGTCACTGACGAATTTACGATGGTCAGTCTCGAGCTAAAGGCAGGCAAGCGCCGAGTAGAAGCGCTGCGCAATTTAGCTGACCGGACCGCAGTGGAGGATCTCAAGAAGTTGGTCGCCGTGCTGATCCAAGCTGACCGGTTTGGGACCGGAGTGGCGCAGAGCCTGCGGCAACACGCCGACTACATGCGCGTTCAGGCGCGCCAAGTGGCCGAGGAGAAAGCGGCCAAGCTGGGTGTCAAGCTGGTTTTCCCGATCTTTTTTTGCATCTTGCCCTCGCTGTTCGTTGTAACGGTCGGGCCGGTCGTTATGCGTATCATGCGGGATTTGCTCCCGATGATGAACAACATGTAAGAGCGCGAGATTTATTTTTGGAGAAAGGAGAGAAGCAATGGATAGCTCCATGGTTCGCATCATTTGCGCGGTACTGGCGATTCTATTTCTGGGACTGATCGTCCTACGCCGCAAGAAGAGCCCAGAGTAGTCGCGAGGAAAACGGGCGCCGGGCCGCAAGCTCCGCGCCCTCTCAATGCAGGTCAGGATGTTCAGGAAACTAAGCGAGGAGTTAAGTGTAATGGGAAGCGAGTCGTTGTTTAGGAGGGTCCGGCGCACTCTTTGCGGAGCGCTCTGTGCCGCTATCTGCCTAACCGGTTCTGTCTGGGGCGGAACTTTGGGCAAAGTCGTACCAATCGGGGGACAGGCCTCGGATGTGGTACTCGATGAAAGCCGGGGAGTGCTATATGTGGCCAACTTTACGGCCAACCGGATCGAAGTCATGTCGCTCGAGAACAACGCGATTCAGACCTCCATCAATGTTGCGCCGCAACCGAGCTCCCTGGCGCTTTCGCCCGACAGCCGCTACTTGGTGATCACACACTTTGGCAACTTCGCGGCGCCCGGCACGCCCAGCAACTCGCTCACAGTCATTGATCTTACAACCAACGGAAAACAGACCTTCGCCCTGGGCAATCCGCCCCTCGGCGTGGCTTTCGGCATTGACGGACGGGCGCTGGTGGTCACCACCACCGATTATCTGCTGTTCGATCCGGTATTGGGTACCACCCAGCAGATCGACACGATCAGCGGCGTCGTGGCAAAGACGCTTCCCGTTCCGCCTGCCAATTTTCCGCCACAAATTACGACAGCGTCGGTAACCGCATCCGCCGATGGTCTGACTATTTTCGGCCTGGGAGGCTCCACGACTACCTTCACCTTCAAGTACGACGTGACCTCCCGCACGGTCCGCCCGGGCGGTGTCGTCTTGAGTACCGGCGTTTTGGGGCCTCGCGTGGTCAGTGCCAATCGGGACGGAACGTTATTCATGGCGGGGTGGGTCATGGTGGCTTCCTCTGGCACCTTTGTAAACGCTTTCCCCGCGACTACCAACCAATTCAATGTAGGCACCACGTTGTTCGACTCCAGCCGCGGCCTGCTCTATAGCCAACTTCCTGAGAAGATCGGCGAGTTGCCGGTACTGAAGATTTCAGACATGGACAATCTCACACTTCGGGAACGCATTCAGTTACCGGAGAACTTCGCGGGCAAGAGTGTTCTGTCCGGAGATGCCAGTACGATGTATGGCGTGTCGGACAGCGGTGTTCTCGTGGTCCCGGTGGGATCGCTCAATCAGGTTCCGAGGCTGGGCGTGTCCCAGGCCGACCTGGTATTTCGCGGTAGCTTTTGCGATCGGCGCGTGACCAGTCAAGCTCTCACCATCACCGATCCAGGCGGCGGTAAGACCCCTTTTTCTATCAGTAGCTCTACACCAGGCGTAACAGTTTCGCCTTCCTCCGGGGTCACACCCGCCACGATCGCAGTGTCAGTCGATCCCAATGCGTTTCAAAATCAGAACGGGACGTCCACCGCCAATCTGACAATCCAGTCTGCCAAAGCCGTGAACCTGCCGCCTTCGGTGCGGGTTCTGATCAACTCCAAGCAGCCGGATCAGCGCGGCACGGTCGTCGATGTACCCGGCAACCTGGTGGACCTCCTGGCCGATCCCACCCGGGACCGCTTTTACGTTCTCCGGCAGGACAGGAATCAGGTTCTGGTATTTGACGGTAGCAACTATACGCAGATTGCCACCCTCCGCACCGGCAATCTCCCCTCCGCGATGGCGATCACCTTCGACCGGCGTTACCTAATGGTGGGAAACTCCGGCGCCCAGATCGTCAATGTGTTCGACCTGGAAACCCTCCAAGCCACTGCTCCCATCCGGATGCCCAGTGGTCATACCGCGCTCTCGATTGCCTCTTCGGCCAACGCGATTCTGGCCGCGACGCAGTTTTTCGATGGGACCCATCACATCGTGCGATTGGATTTGAACAGCCGGTCCGGGTATCAGCCCGATACGCTCGGGGTTTTCCAGAACAAGACGGATAAGAACGTCGCTTTGGTGGCGTCCCCCAACGGTTCGTCCATTATGGCGGTCGAAGGGGACGGCAGCGTTCTGCTCTACGACGCCGTTCAGGACACCTTTACCATCTCGCGCAAGGATTTCACGTCACTGTCCGGCGCCTATGCCGCGTCTGTTTTCAGCCAGTACGTCGCTGGGAACAATTTGCTCAATTCGTCGCTGGTACCAGTAAAGCAATTAGAATCGGGTACCGGGATGTCGTCCGGGTTCGCCTTTGTGGACCAGTTCGCGTTCCGAACCACTGTCCCTGTGCCGGCCAGTGCAGCCCCGCCCACGGGTGGAACCACCGGAGGGACGCCAACTGCTCCCACTGCTCCTCTGGGCGCCACCTCCGCCGCGGGAGTGATTCAGCGTCTCGACTTATCGAGCAGTGACGGAAGCATCAGCCGGGCAACCCGGATCGCGGAAGCGCCTCTACTTGGATCCACCGGTATCGACAGTTCGCCGTTCTCGCGGACTTTAGCTCCTCTCTACAGCCGGAACGCGATCGTCAATCTAACGGTTTCGGGCTTCACAGTTCTGGCTTGGAACTACGATGCATCGGTGCCGGCTCCTCACATCGATAAGGTGGTCAATGCGGCCGACCTGTCGCCCGCCATCGCACCCGGCGGACTCATCACTCTGTTCGGTCAACAGATGAGCCCGGTGAATCTCGCCACCAAAGAGATCCCCGTACCGACCGCACTCGGAGACAGTTGTCTCACAGTCAATGGACTTCCCGTGCCGATGCTGTTCATTTCGCCAAACCAGATTAACGCGCAAATGCCATTCGAGACGATCGGAAATGTGACGTTCGTACTACGTACGCCAGGCGGTGTAAGCGACAACTACAACACCGTTGTTTCGCCCGGAGCGCCTGGGGTATTCCGGAGCGGAGTGGCCGGCCCGGTAACCGATATTCCGACCGTCCTCCGAAACGGCAATGGAGAGCTGGTCACGCCTTCCAACCCCGTACACAAAAACGATGTACTGGTGATTTACCTCACTGGACTTGGCCAGACTTCACCGGCAGTCGCAACCGGACTCCCCGGTCCTTCGGCTCCCTTGGCGACCGCTCTCACCATGCCGCAGGTTAGTCTAGGCGGCAGCAACCTACCGGTTATTTATGCGGGCCTGACACCCGGCGAAGTTGGTGTCTACCAAATCAACGTGAAGGTACCGTTCAACGTGCCATTAGGGTTGTCCGTACCCCTGCTAATCAACGAGGGCGGAGGATCGACTTCCGTGCCCGTGAGAGTCGTCGAATAAGGATCTCTGGAATCATGAAAAAAATTCTCCCAATCGTGTTTTTCAGCGTACTCGTCACCGCTTGCACGGCTTTCGGCCAGAAGTGGGAAGTAGGCGCTGGCGTGGGTGGCAGCTTTTACACTACACAGGATTATAAAAATGCAGCGGCGTCCGCCAAAGCCGGTCTCTCGGATGGATTGGCCGCCAGTGTCTGGCTCGGAAACAACTCAAGCAGACTGGTTGGCGGCGAGCTCCGTTACGACTACGAAGCCACCGATCTTCACCTGTCATCGGGAGCCAGCAGCGCCAGCTTCGGGGCGCAAACTCACGCTTTTCACTATGATCTTTTACTGCATTTCACGCCAAGGGCCTCGCGAGTCCGCCCCTTCGTTGCCGCCGGGGGTGGCGTAAAACTCTATCGCGGAACCGGAACGGAGGCAGCCTTTCAGCCCCTCTCTAGCTTCGCGCTTCTGACGAAGACCAACGACACTAAAGGGCTCCTGTCGGTCGGTGCCGGTATCAAAGTCGCGATCACTCACGGGTTGCAGTTGCGTCTGGATGCGCATGATTATGTCACCCCCTTTCCAACGAAAGTCATTGCGCCGGCGCTCGGCGCAAGCACCAGCGGTTGGCTGCAGGATTTCGTCGCGATGGCTGGCCTGAGTATCACGTTTTAGCCGAGGCCGGAACAGCGCTTAACATTTTACAAAGCGTACGCAAACATTTTACGAAAGAGGCTCCGCTTTATGGCCTATGCACGATCTATTCGCTCAAATCGAAGCTATCATTGAAAAAATGAGGGCAACTGGGTGGGCAGCCGCCGTACTCTTTTTGACCGGATCCTTACTGCAGGCTCAGCAACCAGCTCCAGCCCAAGCGGCTTTGCCGTCCGGATATGTCGGCAGCAACGTGTGCAAAACTTGCCATCCGGATGTCTGGCTCAAGTTCTACAAGAACCCGCATTTCAAGAGCATTGCTTCCGGCAAAGAGTCGCCGGATAAGACCGGATGCGAGGGTTGTCATGGGCCTGGGAAAGCACACGTGGAGGGACGGGGCGATAAGAAAGCCATCATCGCTTTTTCGGAGTTGAAGCCCAAGCAGGTTCTCGACAATTGCCTGCGCTGCCATAACGAGACGCTGTCGCGGGCCAACATTCGCCGCTCGTCCCACAGTTTGAATGACGTGGTGTGCTCGAACTGCCATTCAATCCACAAATCGCCCGTCGCTAAGTTTCTGCTGGCTCGCAATCAAACGGACCTGTGCTACGGTTGCCATGTCAGCGTCCGCACCCAGTTCTCGATGCCATTTAAGCATCGCGTGAACGAGGGCTTTATGGCTTGCACGGATTGCCATAATCCGCATGGCGCCTTCGCGCCCACCTGGCGGATGGCCGCTCGCCCGCGCATGGTGGATCAGGCCATAGCGAATGAAGAGCCATGCCTCAAGTGCCACTCGGAAAAGCGTGGCCCATTCGTCTTCGAGCACGCTCCGGTGCGGGTAGACGGCTGCGAGACTTGCCACTACCCGCACGGCTCCATGAACTCCAGACTTCTGCGCCGCCCCGTCGTGTTCACCCTGTGTCTGGAGTGCCATAATGGCGCCGGCAACTTCGGCCGCCAAGGCGGTGGCGTCTTGACTCAAACCGCTACACACAATATGGCCGATCCCCGATATCAGAACTGCACGACCTGCCACGTTCGGATACACGGGTCGAACGCGGACGCTTTCTTCTTCCGGTGAGGCAACCCATGATCACGACACATGTCTGCCTCGGCATCTTACTCGTAAGCGCGGTCGCAACCGCACAACAGGTCGTCGCTCCCACGCCGGAACCGGTTGGAAAAACGCGCGGCGACGATTGGAACGCCTACAACATCGTCGACTCGTTCGAGACTGGATACCGGTTCCACACAGTCGGAGGAAATCTCTCGAAATACCGCAGCGATATCAACTTCGGCAATGGCGTCCGGCTCCTCGGCGGCTCGCTGACGATCAATTCTAAGGACGGCCACGGACGCTTCTTCGACGAAGTCATCCTCAATACGCAGGGGCTAGGGAACGATCCTTACGAGTCTGCCACTTTCCGCGTGCAAAAGAATGGTTTGTACCGCTACGATCTGCTCTGGCGCGAGAACGCCTTCTTCAATCCGGGGCTGACCACCGACAACTCAACCGGCCAGCATTTGCTCGATACCAACTACCAGCTTCAGGACCACGACTTCGCCCTGTTCCCACAGTCCCGATTCAAGTTCTTCCTGGGCTATACGCACAGCGCGCAAACTGGCGCGGGTATCTCTACGATCCAACTGTTTGATTCGCGCGGGAACGAGTTCCCATTATTCGCCAATATCCAGCGCAGCCGGAACGAATACCGCGTGGGCAATGAGTTTTCATTCTTTGGAATCCGAATCAACTGGCTGCACGGCTGGGAGGATTTCAAAGAGGATACCCCCTACGACCTAACCGGCTCAGGCCAAGGAAACAACCCGAACAGCACGACAACACTGACGCAGTTCCATCGCAATGAGCCGGCTCACGGCTCCAGTCCTTACTGGCGGGTTGCGCTGTTCAGTAACAGAAGGTGGTTCGGCGTCAATGGCCGGTTTACATATACCGGTGGCCAACGCGCGTTTGTGGTGGACGAGAGCGTAATCGGGACCGCTCGCTTTGGCCTGACCAATCAACAGATCGTCACCACCGGGAATGGACGCCGTCCCGTCGCTACCGGCAATCTCACCTTGAGCCTCTCGCCAACTTCCAAGCTGACCATCGTGAACCACACGTCCGTCTACAACGTGCGTACGGAAGGCGACTCCGCCTTTCTACAGTTCAATAATTCCACGCTGAACAGCGATTTACTGTATTTCAACTATCTCGGAATTCGAACCATCGCAAACGAGACGGATCTCAATTATCAGGCGGCAAATTGGTTTGGCGCCTACGCCGGATATCACTATTCCAATCGCCGGATACGATCCATCGAGGAGCTGGCGTTTCCCGTAGGGCCGCCCAGCCTTACGCCGGCTGAGCAGACCAATCAACTACATTCCGGCATTCTCGGTTTCCGCCTTCGACCGGTGAAACCGCTCACCATCACATTTGACGGCGAAGCCGGCAGAGCCGACCGGCCCTTCACACCAACCGCCGAGCGCAATTACCAAGCCCTCGGCGCCCGCGTGCAATACCGGTTCAAATCTCTGCAATTCTCCGCCTACACACGCGCCAATTACAACTTCAACTCGGTCTCGCTTGCGAATTACAACTCGCGCGCCCGCGCCTATGCCGCGGACCTTTCCTGGTCGCCTCGAGGATGGTTATCGTTCGATGCAGGCTATTCGAAACTCCACTTGAATACCGTCGGCGGGATCGCTTATTTCGCAAATGGAAATTTCATTGAAGGCGAGAAATCGCTATATTTCAGCAACATTCATTCCGGAAACCTGGGCGTTCGTTTCGCGCTCACCAAGCGAGCCGATCTCTACGCCGGGTACACACGGGTCCAGGACACCGGCGATGGTAGAAGTGATCCATTCGGCGCCAAAATCGGCTCTAGCCTGTCCGCTTTCCAGGCCGCGCAAACTTTTCCGCTATCGTTCCAGTCGCCGCTGGCCCGTTTCTCGCTCCGTATTACGGAAAAAATCCGCTGGAATGCCGGCTATCAGTATTACGGATACAAAGAGGACTTCGATTACACGACCGTGCCAATGTACTTCTTCGGTACCCCCACAGTGCTCCACAGCTCTCGACAAAACTACCGGGCCCATACCGGCTACACCAGCGTTCTTTGGTCATTTTGATTTATGCATTTCCACGCGACCACCTTCAGTATCACGACGGCCCTACTGGTCGCGTTCGCATGTCTGGTAATCTACACGCGGTTGAAGGGTTGGCTGGAGAGCAACATCCCTATTCTGTTCTACCTTGCGATGATCGTGTACACCAATGCTCTCCAGGGGGAAATGCCGCCATGGGTGTACCTGGGCTTCGGCTTCGCGCTTCTGCTACGCTTCGAATTCATGAGCGGCGGCTTCACCACCTTTCTCAAAATCGGCGAGCTCGGCGTTCTTGCTTGTCTGGTGTATAACTGTCTTGGGATGATTCTGTATTAGGATCAGCGCTGGGTGTGCGACATAGAAGTGGAAATCAAGCGGCGCGGCGAGATTCCCAATAGTCCTCGAAGCGGCCGTTGAGATGACAACATCGGAGGGCGATGATCGAGTTAGCGCCACGGACGGTCCAGAACATGCCCGATTGTTTCAGGCGGGAACCG
>JBPCOQ010000239.1:0-16079 GCA_051000095.1 Bryobacteraceae bacterium
GAACAGTGCTACGGGAGTGCCGCTGAACGCGGTTATCGAAGTGAGTTACAGCGGAGCGCTGGACCCCGCGACGGTGACTGCGACGACGACCTTGCTGCGGCGCAACAGCGACAACGCGACCATCGCCATGACGCCGAGCCTGGACAGCACGGGCACGGTGATCCGCTTGACACCAACGGCGGCGCTGTCGGCCAGCACCGGTTACTGCTTCTTTATCCAGACCGGTGTAAAGGGGACTAACGGCAAGCCCGCTTCGACCTTCAACGCCTGCTTCACGACGGGAACGACTGCGCAGACCACGGCTCCCACGGTAGCGGGGGTGAGTCCGGCCGACCAGCTGGCCAATGTGCCGGTGAACACCAACATCCGGGTGTTGTTCAGCGGGCCGATCGATCCGCTGACGGTGAACGGCACAACCGTCCAGCTGAGCGCCGGAGGCGTGGCGATCACCTCGGCGGTCAGCTTCACGGCCGCAGCCCCGCAGAGCGGCGCATTGGCTCCCGTCATCAGCTTTGGCAGCGGCAACCAGGCGGTGGTGATTACGCCGGAGAATCCGCTGCCGCCTTCCACGGTGCTGACTCTGACGGTAGCGGGAGTGAAGGATCTGGCGGGCAACGTGGTGCCGACTTCGACCACGCACTTTACGACCGGGACCGGACCGCAGACGTTCGGGGCTTCGGTGGTGAGCACCAATCCCCCGGCCAACGCCACCAATGTTCCGCTGAACGTGGCCGTCAGTCTCCAGACCAACGCGCCCGTCGACATCACTACGGTCAGCACCGGCACATTCAGCGTCTTCGACACCGTGTTGAACCAGAATGTTGCGGGCAATTACTCGATTAGCGCAGACGGTCAGATCGCCTATTTCGTGCCCAGCGGGCCACTGGCAACGGGGCGGACCTACACGGTGTCATTCAACCAGCGGGGCATGACGGACCTACTTGGCAACTTGCTCACAGCCTGTTGTGGCGCTAATGATTTCTCATTCACGACAGGAGTTGCATCGAGTACGACGGGGCCGACTGTAACGGGAGTAAGTCCGGCGAGCGGTCTGACTCAGGTGCCGATCAACGCGCGGGTGATGATCCAGTTTAATGAGCCCGTAGACAGCCAGACGCTTGGGCAGGTGACGCTGAGCAGGGGTGGAGTTGCGGTTAAGGTAACCAGCAGCTTAGCAAACGGGAACCAGATGATGATCTTGGTTCCCCTGACGGCACTGTCTCCGAACACTACCTACACTCTAAACATCATTGGAGTTACGGATCTGAGCGGTGTCAAGCCGATAAACCCGCCAGTAACCAGTACATTCACGACCGGTTCTAGTGTGGACTTCTCTGTGCCCCAAGTGGTTGCTGTGTTCCCAGCGAATGGAGCAACCGCGGTAACCACCACTAACGCAACTGTACAAATTCAATTTAATAAGCCCATGAATCCCCTGACGATTACAAACTCCAGTTTCACTGTGTCCAAGAGTGGAACCCCGCTCGCCGGTACGATTGCGGTCGCGCCGGACGCAAGGAGTGCTACATTTACTCCAAGCATCGCCTTGGTTCCTGCTACGGCGTATAATATCCAGACAAACAGCGGCATTACCGACCTGGCGGGTCAGGGTCTTACCTCCTTTCAGTCGAGTTTCACAACCGGCAACTAGCCTAGGCTAGTTGCCGGATCGGGTCGAACCCCGTGCGCGGTACCCTAAGGTCAGAACCATGAAGAAAGGCCGGAACGATCCCGAGCGGGAGGACCGAATCCACAAGGAGGCCACGGTGGACACGTTCGGGCCCGAATAGCGCCATAGGGCTGGTTTTACCGAGTCTAAAGCTGGCGGTATCCTCTCTCAAATGTTCATCATCGACGCGCTGAGGGCAATCGGTGATCGCCTTGCGCGTGCCCAGGCTTAGCCATTCTGCATCGCCCTCGCTTCTCGGCAGGCTTGCCGGAAGCTCACTGACTTCCGCGAGAGATCACTTGCGGCCTCATTAAAGCGCATTCGCTGCCGTTTAGATCAGCAATCAGAAACGTCTCAAAGATTGCGGAGCTCGGTCCGCTACTCAGGTTCCAAGAGGATCACGACTCCTCGAATCCCTGATTCTCAAATTTCAGTGTCCTGCAATTCTCCGTTACCGTTCGAACGACGTTTTCCGGAGCCCCAGACGGGATCTCCGCCTCGATCTCGATTGTGATTTTCACTTTTGCGTCCAGCAGCCCCGTCAAGTGCTGAACCACCGAGCTAGCGATGACATCGACATCGCGGGACAACCGCGTTGCGTCAATCTTGGCAGAACCGTGGAACCGGCGAAGGACAGGCGCCTTGAGCGTTGGACCCGGAGCGGCAGGTGTTGTCCCGCCTGCCATCGAGGAAGGCGCAGTTCCACTGGAACTGGCCGAATGTGTTCCGGTCGCCGGAGAGCCATCGTCGGTGGCGGTCGTCGTGGGCGGCGGAGCGGAATCCTTTTGTATCTGCGCCGCCGCAACATCCGGTTTAACAACAACGCTGTCGGCGGTCAACTGAACAGTAGGGCGGCGGCCAGCTTCGAGGCCACGATAGCGTTCGGTTGCCGCATCGAAATAGTCCGCGTATGCGAAGGTGTCCTGCGACCAGGTGAGCCGACTCACGCCATCCTGTATCGCGTCGAGAATCACCGGAGCGTTTTTGACGCGGGGCAGGTAGAGGTATTTTGCAAAGTCATCCACCAGTTGCTTCACGGCGACGTGATTGCCGCGCCACAACGGAACTTGGTCGATCTCGAACCGCAAGACTGCGCCCGCCATGCTGACGATCAGCAGGCCGTCGTTCTTCAGTTTCTTCGACGCCCGCTCAGCGAGCCACTCCTGACCCTGAAGCCGGAACTCCTGCCACTCGACAGGCGGGAAGGGCTGCCCAGTTTCGGGCCGCTTTTGCCCCGCGACGAGTAGCCATACATACGTCTCGGGAATTCGTCCCTTCACCGCCTGATCGGAACTCGTTAAGCGTTGCTCCACCTGATTGGCCTGAAATGGCGTAAGGTTGAGCGAGACTGTTTCGTTCTCAATCGATTGCCACGCCAGAAATGAGCGGACCGCCTTATCCAGATCCGTGAAGCGGGTCTTGTCGGCAGCCAAGAATACGAGCATGTTCCCGCAATTCCTACCCGCCGAACCGCGATTAAGGATCTCTGCAGCCGCTTGTCGACCAGCGCTCGCATCCGCCTTTGCACTGTGCGCGTAGTCCGGGCTGAGGATGACCAACTTGGCCTCCGGTTCATCGACCACATCGCTGGCGCTGGCCGGACAAACATGAACCTTCGAAAAGTCGCCACGGTGCTTCGCCTCTTCCGCGAGCCTGCGCCGGATTTCCTCGGTAACGTCCTCGGGGTGATACCGCTCGGCGCGCTCCTCGGCGAGCCGATTTACGCTCGGCTGTGTCGCGTACCAATAACGGCTTCCGTCCACATATAGGTACGTGGCCTGATCAGCCAGCTTTCGCAACGCGTCACCGAAGGTGCCGGAGGTTTCACCCGGCTGAACGCAACCCAACTTGATTTGGCGGTCTTCCAGGCCCTTCTTCGTTGCGTCCTGAGTCGGCGCGGAACCGATGTAGAGTGTGCGCGCAACCCGGCGCGCCGCCGAATAGCGCCCGAGCATGGGGTTCTCGCGATCGATCTTCAGCGGAAGCGAGTTCGGTCCATCGATATCCTTCTCGATGATAGGGTCCCAAACGGGCGGCAGGTATCGGGTGAGTTCGCTCTGCACGGCAGGGGCGTCCACGGGAACACTCGCCGGTAGGATCATGAGCCCTTTGTCTTCGCGCTCCCACAGCGCATGAATCACCGCCGACATTAAGCGAAGCACGCCGCGGGTCCGCTGGAACTTGTCGAGAGTAGACCAGTCGTTGTACAGCCGCTCGAACAATTCCGGATGGACCGGATATGCAGCTCTCATGCGGCGTTCATATTCCGACTTGCCAGCGTCGGACGGAAATTCCTGCGCGAACTTCCGGTACTCGTCCGCGAATGCTTTGACGACAGCATCTCGGGCGGTGAACAGGTCCGGATCGGTGATCGGCTGGAACAGGCGGCGTCGAACAATTTCAAACCCTTCCTCGGCGCTCGCCGGACGCCATGAGGTTTCCACCCGCTCAATTACATTTTTCAAACGCTCCAGCGCGGCTAAACCACCCTCACCACCTATCTCGTTCTGCGATGAAGGAATGCTGACTACCAACAGAGTCTTGTCCGCCAGTTTTGCGGACTCGCTTAGCGTCTGCGCAAAAGTAAAATGCGCGTCGAAATCGCCCGCTGGCAAATCAAACTTGTTATAGAGCTGACGCGCGTATGCGACCCACTCGTCAATCAGAATCAGGCATGGTGAGAACTTATTGAAGAGTAACCGTAGGGAATCGCCGGGGCTGACGGCCTTCTCGTCTGCGCTCCGCACCATCGCGTATCCCTCTTTACCTCCGAGTTGCCACGCCAGTTCTCCCCACAACGTCCGGACGACGGTTCCGTCTCGTTTCTTGTGAAGATCGGCTGGAGACATCCGGTTACCCACCAGCACGGCGCGGCGCACTTTCGGCGGCTGGGATACTCCAGCCATCTTGGTCACCGTCTCAAGTCCAGGCAATTGACCGGCGGGCACCCCACCAAACAAGTGCCACAGCGCAAGCATCGAGTGCGTTTTGCCGCCGCCGAAATTGGTTTGCAACTCCACGACCGGGTCGCCACCGTTACCCGCGAGGCGTTGCAAGGAGTTTGCGAGGAGTTTCTGCAAGCCTTCTGTGATGAAAGTCCTCCGAAAGAATTCAATCGGATCTTTGTATTCGTCAGATCCCTCGCCTAGGTAGACCTGCCAGAGATCGGCCGCGAACTCGGCCTGCTGGTAGCGGCCAGAAGCGACATCGGGATGTGGAGTCACGATCTCGCGCCACGGTCGCAACCCGGTTGCCGGTTTACCCTCCACTGCAATGCTCGATTCCTTCCGCTTCTGAGTTCTCAGCTGCTCGTCGAACTTGACGCGAAGGATCTCGGATTTCATCAGTTCGACCGCCTCGACCTGCTCCGCTGATACCGCGGCAAGCAGGCGGGAAACGCTGTCAATCGCGCGATACGCGTCATCGGTTGAGAAGGCTTTCTGATGAGCCCACTTGTTCCGCACGTCGCGGAGTTCGAATGCGAGATTCCGGTCCGATGGGCCAAGGATTCTCTTGAAGCAGTCGTTCCAGAGCTCGCACATCACTTGCAGGAGAGCCTGCGTGTCCCAATTCAACCCCTTGCCGTCTTTGCCCGCCTGCTGCCAGTCGGGGAAACTCGGTTTGGCTGTTTCAATCCAGCGGTCCTTATACGTGGCTTTTAATTCGCGCTCAACGTAGGGGCGCAGGCCGTCTTTCAGAATGTCCAGGGCTTTACCAACTCGTTCGCTATTCGTGATGGCCATTATGTTGTTTCCGCCTCTTTATGACCCTCTGGGAAGGAGGAATAGCGCCGTCCCAAGTCTGGGTAAAACTTGTACAGCCGATTTGCCGATTCGCCGTCCGGATCAAGCCACCGCGTGTGTAGCGCACGGTCAACCTTCGCACGGCGACTTTCGATTGCCCAACGCAGTTTGTCCCCGCGCTGGAAAACCCACTGGGCCAAACTCAGTTCAACGCCTTTCGCGAAAGCGTCAGCGTCGGTCGAGGCTTCGAGGAACTGCACCAGAACCACGGGAGACTGGACCCGCTTCGCGAGGCGCAAGCGGCGGTGGCCATCAATCACATAGCGCTTCTCGTCGTCAGGATCGCGCCAAACCGAAATCACCCCGGCGAAGTCTGGGTTATACAACTCGGCTTCATCGAGATCCTGATCCATCCAGTCCCGTGGATACGCTGCCCGCGACTGAAACCGAGCTGGATCTTCAAAAATCTCGCTCGGTGGAATTTCTTCTAATTGGTGTCGCGTCGCATCACTCATTGGTTCTTCTCGGGTCGCACTGCTCATTTCAGTTCAAATGCTTCGGAAGCCATCGATGGCCAGGCTACTACCAGACTGTTGTAGTAACCGGCCTCTTCTGCCCAGCCTTTACGCTCACAAAGCGTGTATAACCGGTAGGCGAGGTCGCGAGCGATCTCCGCCATGCCGCCGATCTTCGCTTTCAGGTTCGCCGTTTCCTTCTCGCCCTTCTGATCGAGGCTCCGGATCAGATGCTGTGTAACTTCCCACACCGTCAGGCGGCCAATGGCAGACGGGTCCCAGTCTTCTGAAAGCTCCTCCCGACGAAGCAGGCGAACCTTGCCGGCGCGAGAGTGGAGAATATCTGTCTCCGCTAGATGCGAGATGCTGAGCGCTTTCGCCGTCGCCAGCACCTCGGCTTCACCATAGGCACCCTCTTCGAATTGATGTTGCTCGAACCAAGCTAAGGCCCAGCGGGTGTCAGCGTCGAATTCACTCTCCAACTCGGAGAGAACCTCATCAAGACCTTGATTGATGAGCGCCAAGGCTGTCCTGACCCGCATCGGTGATCCGTCCGTTTCGAGGACTCTCTTGTACCGGGAGAAGACCGCCATGCCGGGACCAATCGCGGCCTGCGCGAGATCGACTGGGGCGATGTTGCCCTTTTGTAGATTGCGCAATGCGTGCGGGAGTTCTTTCTTCAATGAGGCAAGAAGATCTTTGCGGGTTGTGATTGGAGCAGTCTCTGAACGCGGATGACAAACAAGGACTATCGACGAGGCCAACGCGTTGGTTCCTCTGCTAATGTTCCTCGTTTGCAATTCACTACGCATAGGCCACGTTCCGGGTCACATGGAACTCGGCCCTGATCAAACCCTCCAGCATTGTCTCCCAACCAGTTGATGCCAGCGAGGGGGTGTCATCTTCTTTGTTCCGGTCTGATTCGGACTGCTTAAATGCATAGAAGATGGTAAGAGGATAATCTGGGTGCTGAGCCTGGCGCATTCGGGCGAAGGCTTTTGCGAAGCCATCCTGAAAGAACTCCTGGGCTCTCTCTTTGCTGCCGTCGAATCTGTATGGCGTGGCTACCAATTCCTGTTTCTTGGGCACGAGCAGCGTGCTGCATATGTCAGGGAAGATGTTGCCGATGCTTTGTCGCAACCAAACATAGAAGAAATCGGAAAGGTCCGCGTAACCGATATTGTCGTAGTAGGGTGGATCTGTCGAAAAAACCATTCGAGGACCATCAATGGGCAATGACGTCGCATCCAGCTGTCGCACTATTCCACGTAAGGGGGAGTTCAACACTTCGAGCGCTTCACAGAGCGACTTGACGCAACCGAGGAAGTCTCCGCTAGCGCCAGCAAACGGATTCGTTTCACCGTAGTCCCAGACCATCGGTAGCGCCTGTCGTCCGAAGGTGCCTCTCATTCGATCCATGTTGGGTTCCCACGCACACAACGAAGTGTTGCGGTCCGACGCCTTATCAACGGCGAATGCCAAATACATCGCAATCGCGTCTGCGCGGTCGGAGGTGTTACCGTCAGCCATACCCTGTTGACGAGCCTCCTTGACGAGGTTGCTGAATGTTGTCATGGCTACGAGTTGGCGAGGCGTGAACAGATCACGAAAACGGCGGAGTCCATATGGAATACACCAAAGGTTACGCGGATCGTTGGCAAGTTCTTGCTCTGGCCCCGACGCCGGTTGAGCAGCTTGCGCTATTGAAGGCTGTTCTTCCGAAGGCGAAAGATAGATCCTGCCATTGCGTCCCTCTGCCACCATCGCCATTAATTGTTGTCCCATGCGACCAGCAGCGCCTTCGTCCTTGATGTGTTGCTCCGGCGCAACCTGCTGGCAGAGCAAGCACCGAAATTTTGCTCCCCGGCCAGACTTGGGCGGAACGCCGGGCTCATCGGAACTGAGACTTACTTCAAATCGAACAGTTTTCGCAGCATGGTCGATCTTTGGGATGACGGAAACCTTCTTTCCTGGCTTTACAGAGAGCGCAAACGAGCGAACCAATGGCATCTGCGCCCCGCATGCGGGGTTTGGACACTTAGCGGTTCGGGTCCAGAGCCATGCGATAACGGTGCCTTCGCCTCCACCATGCTCCTTTGGCAGCTTTGCCTTGGGGTAAAGCTGCCCTATCCGCTCCCACGCCTGCTCGCCAATCCACTGGCCGTAGTAGCGTACGTCGTCTGCCAGTCCGCGAGATCCAGTCCACATACCCTTCCCACTCATCTTCTGTTTCGCCGCCGGATTCACAGGTGGTTGACCTACAAACTTCGGAGGGATCTCGATTAGGGCCTTCGTGATAAGGACTGCGACCGGGTTCAGATCGCTGCCGTGGGCCTCCAGTCCCAGCCGCTGTGCTTCGAGGGGAATCGACCCGCCACCGCAGAAGGGATCGTAAATCGGCGGCGGATTGCCACTTGTAGACTTGAGGATCTCCGCGTGCGCCTCATCCAGCACGGTGCTGTTATTCGAGTTCTCCCACAGCACAAGTTTCTCGATCAAGCGGAACAGCCGCTGCCGCTCCTTGTCCTGATCGGCTTCGGTCGGGAACTGTTCGGGAAGGCTCGAAGGATCGTCAACCAGCGAAGCGAACAGGACCGCGCGGCACGCTGCCAAAGGACGGCGCGCCCACCAGAGATGCAGTGTTGATGGATGCCCATGCCGGATCGATTTCTCTCGCGCCGATTCCTTATTAATCGCTTCCAGCGGCAACGCGACTTCGATGAGTTTCTTCTTCATGTCTGTTTTCGTCTACTTCCACGCGTTGCGTACAGCCTTGTCCACCAATGTACGAATGTCGGTAGTCTCGACGCCTAGCGGTGCAAGGAGGACCCAGGCCTTCGCTACGATTGAGGTCATTCTCTTCTCGTCGGTGGACCAGGGCGCGGCCCCTTTGGTCCGTGCTTTGGCGACCAATTCTTCCAGATCCGACCTCTTGATGAGCAAAGGCTTGAGAACCTTGGCAGCCTCCTCAATCAGTCCAGTCTCGTCAATCTGAGGAAGATCCGCGTTAACTGGAATCGTTGTCGGCGTCAAGGCGCATGGCTCGGAGTACCGCTCCAGGTAGATCCGATTTTCCTTTATTTGCAAGCGGAGAGGGTCGCCGGGAGGCATTCTCCGCGCCAGCCGTCGGACCCAGGAAGCCGGCACAAAAATCGGGATCGGCCAGGCACCGCTGGCGGGTGCGCTTGCTACAGTTGCGTGGGCTTCAACATAGAGAAGGCCATTCTCAAATCGAAGGCTAGCCTGCCCTGCATACTTGCCGATTCCACGGGCGACGATCTTCAGGGCGTGAGTGAGATCGGCCCGCCCAATCGCGAGATTTGGCGGAGTGCTGGCGAGACGCGTCATGAGGTAGAAGGCCCCCATTGTGTTCCTGGATTGCGCCACCGGCGATGATTACCCTCAATTCCTGACGTAGTCATGTCATTGAAAATAAAGTCGCTGGCGGTAGGGATTGCGTTTTTATTGCGTCGAATTGCGTTTTGAAGCGATCGATTACGCAATCGGGCCTCCCTCATCGGGCAGCCAACGGGCGGCTTTGGTGGCACCCACAACCCGGATTCGCTTCTCCTGCTTCAGCTCTCTCAGTAGACCCTGGACCTGGTCACGGGAAAGGTGTGGAAGAACTCCGAGTAGTTCCGGGAACCGTGCACCCTCCGGACCGCTCTGCTTAATATGCTTCGCGAGGAGAGACTTGTTGGTCTCCCGGTCCAAACCCGCGTCGCGCGTATAACTGCCCGGCTTTCCTTGAAAGCTCCGGAACTTGCGGGACAGGATAAAACGGACGCCACGTCCCCGGCCAATTCGCTCAATTACACCCTGCTCCAGCAAGTGCGGAACGCGATCTTTCAGATCGCCGCCGAGAGGCTCCTCGCGCTGGATGGAATCCAGAATCAAAAGGTCCTGCGTGGAAAACGTTGCCAGCCGCTCTTTGCCGATCTTTTCCAGGAAACGAAGGAAATTGGGATTCTGTATCTCACCCCGTAGCGTGACCACTACCTGGTGAGCATCCGTGCCAGTGAAGTCCGGCTTGGGTTTGCCCTCCTTTATAGATTCCTCGAACATGCGGTTCGCGCCCTGGCCGGAACGTTCGACGAGCCCACATCTGGCGCACGACTCGGCGATTCGCCGGTTCCTTGGAGACTGCTTCCAAAGTAGGTTTTCTGCGGTGATGCCGTCGGGAAAACCGCCCGGACTGACGATCTCCAGCTTCCGTGGGTATTGCCGTACGAAAACTGATTCCGGTCTGCGGTAATCGCGATGGGTCACCGCATTGAGGATTGCTTCCCGAACCACGGCTTCATTGAAGGCGGGAATGTCGCCAATGAAAAAGCCCTCCTGAAAGTGAAGAGTTTCATTGCGGAGATTGATCGTGGTCCAGATGTTATCGAGTACTTCAAGAAACCCCTGCCGGTATTCAACTCGCTGCTGGTGGGCCAGCGACGACTCGCTGGAACGGTATTCGAAAACTACTTCAGCCTGGGCCAAATAGCGTCCCAGCGCCGCCTTCGTGCCAGCCAGGATGAGCGCCGCTAATGTCAGCTTGCCATCCTGCATGAGTTCGGCATCTTCCAAAAGTTGTTGTGGGCTCACCGCATCCAACGCCGGATTTGCCGACTTCCGCCGCCACATTGCACGAAACCGCTCGACAAGCGCGGGGTCGAGATCGGAAAGGACCGCCTTCGGATGAAGCTCGGCGGAGAAGTCCGGGGCAGCTTCATCGAAGATGCGCCGCAGTTGGTCCGGTGGCATGGGCTTCAACTCGTCACCGGCTCGTGCCCAGTAAATCCCTTCATGCTGGACCGGCACACCCAACATGTGAGGAGGCGCATTGAACACCAGAACTCGACCGTGAGGGTGCTGAATCTCCTCGAACTCGATCCTAAACTGAAGAGCTCGCGTCAGGCGGGCGACCGTGTGGCCGGGGTCCGGGAAAGCTTGGGAGCCTACAACCCGGCGAGGTCGTTTATCGGTGACGCCAAGAATGATCCTGCCGCCGCCTTCGTTCGCAAGCGCAGAGCAATATTTCGCCAGTTTGTCGAAGTCGTAATTGGCCTTCGCCTCTTTGAACTCAAGGCGCTCGGCCTCCGGTTCGGCCATCCACGCTTCGAGACGTTCTAAGGGTGTGATCGTTGAAGCCATGGTCATGACGGAGCCTGTCCTCGGCTGAGCAACTCCGACAGTTTGTAGTTGACACTCTCGACCGCGAACTCCGGCTCTGCCTGAAATGGCTGACGGACATAGGTGAGCTTGTGCTGCCCAGCTTCGAACGGATCGCCATCAGGTTGAGCAATGGCCAGAATAAAGTCATCCGGCTTGTTCAGCGCCGTGAGAATTTCATTTCGCGTTACCGTCACCGTAACGGCGTCGCCAACCCGGCCTTTCACCTCGATGAACCGGAGCCTACCGTCTGCCTGAACCCTCGATTCGATGTCGTATCCGCACTTCTCGTTGCTGACGTCTCGTGGTTGATGGCCAAGCAGCCTCTCGACATCCATTACCATCTGCATGGCAAACAATTCCATTTGCTTCCGCGCTGCCGCCGAGGCAGCGTCGTTCGCCCCATCGCCGGTCAATGCCGACGATGGCATCAGCTTGTTCAGAAGCCCAATGGGCACGACAATCGAACCGCCGATAGCGACGGGCGGCAACGGAGAAATCTGACGTTCCATCTCCAGGTCCAGCATTCTTTTTTGCAGACGGACCTGCAATTCATCCGCACGCTGCCGAGCCTTACCGGAGTTGATCTTCGCATTCACCTTGCCAGCCAATTCCTGGTCCTTCAGCTGGTTGGCGCGATGGTCCCAATATGTGATTTCCTTGGTCAGCCGGTCCTTAACGGCAGCCATGGTCCGCGTCACCAGGTCTTCGCGTCGTTTCCGCACTTCTCCCAGATGCTTTGGAACGAGGTCCGCGATCGCGTGGCCGATCACGATGGACTCCAGATCTCCCTTCAGCCACGCTTGAGATTCCAGCGTTTCCAAAAGACAGCTCCGCTCGTCAGTGCGTGCGGGCCGGTAATCCAGATAAGGGGCATAGCCGGCGTTTCTGGTAGTTCCGCTGGAGTCGGTCTCGACGAACTGCAATTGCTGCGAAACAACGCGGCGGTTGCCAGCCTTGTCTGTTCTCCCGTCTTGAATGGTGTGTTCCAAATAGAAGAGCGCTCGGATTGATTCGCCAGGATCGTCTGGGTCAACCAAAACCGTTCCGCGCTTCAACAGATCTCGATTGCGCTCAAGAATCAGGTCGATGGTCGCTCCGAGAAGGGGCTGGCCCGGACACACGAAGGTAGCCAGCGGTTGGCCGGGAACGGCGCGGAGCGATTTTTCGAAGGTGATGCGTTCGTACTTTCCCAAAACCGGCTCGCCAGTACCGATCAAACGATCCCGCTGTCGAATCAAGGCGGGGACATGGGTGATCTCGAAGCGGCGTGGCTCACGTTCCTTGATGGAGCCGCCGACTACCCGAAACGCTTCCAGGAAAAACGATTCGATGAAGTGTGGCTGGAGACGCCTGGCTTCCGCGCGCTCCATGTCCTCCCGGATCTTCATGACCTCCGTGGCATCCATGCTGTCATGGGCCAGGGCGCGTTCTTCAAGGAGTTCCTGGCAGTGTTTCCGGTCGGTCAGGTTATCCACAATCTGATGCAGACGGACCTTCACCTCGGGCCGGTCGCCGTACCGGATCGCTTCAATCAGCAGATCGCGGAGCCGCTGCTCCCGGAAAAGCTGACCCAGAATATCGAAGACGCCACCGCCTAGTGCCTGCCGCTCAAGCTCGATTTTTTCAAGAAGACGTTTGTAAACGTCGCCTTCTCGCGTCTCTTCGGCCAGCAGGTTCCACAAGTGGCAAACCTCGGTCTGGCCAATGCGGTGGATACGGCCGAAGCGCTGTTCGAGACGGTTCGGGTTCCACGGTAGATCGTAATTGACCATCAAGTGCGCGCGCTGTAGGTTGATGCCCTCTCCTGCGGCATCCGTGGCAAGCAGAATCAGAACATCCTCATCCTGCTTGAATCCCTCCTGGGCTTTGGTACGTTCTTCGCGGCCCATGCCGCCATGCACGGTCACAAGAGCCTCGGGAGCGCCAAGGAGAGCGCGGAGCCGCTCGCTTAGATAGTTCAAGGTATCGCGGTGTTCCGTAAAGATCACCATCTTGCGCCTGTGCCCCTGAGCATCGAACATCTCAGCATGGTTTTGAAGAAGCGCGGAAAGCTCCTCCCATTTCTTGTCCGTGCCACTGCGGCGGACTTTGAGCGCCAACGCTTCCAGGTTCCTCAAGATTTCGATTTCCGTCTGGAGTTCTGCGATGGTTCGGGCCGCCGTCGCCTGATCAACGACGGTCTCTTCTGTTTGCTCTACCTCTGCGTCCGGCGCGTCGTCCAGATCGTCGATGTCCTCTTCAGTAAGGCTAGGCAATCTCTCAAGGTCGTGTTCCTGAAGAAGTGCTCCGCGCTTTAAGATCTGCTCTTCGCTTAGACGGCGTTCGAGACGTTCTCGCCGACGCCGGAGTGATTGCAGAATCGCCTCGGGGGAAGATGCCAGTCGCCGTTGCAGGATCGTTAGTGCAAATCCGACCGTCCCCTTGCGTCCTTCACTCTCCAGCGAGTCCGCGCGACTGAATTCCTCGCGGACGTAATCGGTGACGCTCTTATAGAGAGATGCTTCTGCGTCGGAGAGTTTATAGCCGACCGTGTATGCTCGCCGCTCCGGGAACAACGGCTTGCCGTCGAATTTGAGCAATTGCTCCTTGACTAGCCGTCGCATCAGGTCAGAGACATCGGTGGTATGCACGCCATCGCGAGAGCGGCCTTCAAAACGGTCGCTGTCGAGCAGAGCCATAAAGAGTTGGAAGTCTTCCGGCTTGCCGTTGTGTGGCGTCGCCGTCATCAGCAGCAGATGGCGCGTAAGCTGGCCGAGAAGTCGGCCGAGCCGGTAGCGTTTGGTGTATTTCACCTCGCTGCCAAAGAACGTGGCAGACATCTTGTGGGCTTCATCGCAAACGACGAGGTCCCAATCGGTATTGGCCAGTTTTGTCTGGACATCCTCATTGCGACTCAACTTGTCCAGGCGGCAGATGGCCATTGGATTCTCCGCGAACCAATTGCCGGTACGAGCAGATTCAAGCTTGTCGTTCGTCAGAATCTCGAAGGGAAGCTGAAATCGTTGATAGAGTTCGTCCTGCCACTGCTCCGCGAGATTTCCAGGGCACACGATCATGCAGCGGTGCAGGTCTCCACGGATCAACAATTCTTTGATGAGCAGGCCAGCCATGATTGTCTTGCCGGCGCCGGGATCATCGGCCAGAAGGAAACGCAGCGGTTGACGGGGCAGCATCTCTCCGTAAACGGCGGTAATCTGATGCGGCAGCGGATCGACCATCGACGTGTGGATGGCGAGTAGCGGATCAAAGAGGTGGGCAAGGTTGATTCGGTGCGCTTCAGAGACGAGCCGAAACAACGCGCCGTCTCCGTCGAAACTCCATGGCCGCCCGGTTTCGCCAACTTCGAGCGTCGGTTCCCGATCCCGGTAGAGTAGTACGACGCTGGGTTTCCCGGACGGATCTTTGTACGTAAGTTCGACCGCAGCGGAGCCGTACCATTTGACATCGATCACCGTGACAAGGCAATCGGGCAAGATGCCTCGAACGCTTGCTCCGCGCGTAAGATCCTCAAGTTTCGCCATGATGATTTCTGTAGTCGTTACCTTTTTTCTGATCGCGAAGCCGACATTTAACCGTGGTCGGCTGAACGCTTCAGCGCGATGAGAACCGCTTCGAGATCGCTCCTCTTGAACAGCCGGTACCCATTCACCGGATTTCGATGGACCTTGATTTTGCCTTGTTTGCCCCAGTTCCGAAGCGTCGCCTCTGACACGCCAATCACACGTGCGGCTTCTTTGATGCGAAGATAATCCCGGAACGTTTCCGCCAAGTGTGGGCTCGTTACCAACCTACCAGAACCTTATCAAACTTTGTAACCGCGAAATGATCACCTCGGGATTCTCGGTCATCAATTTCCGCGTCCCGGTCGGCCCCTCCCATTCCCTTAATAGTTGATGGAACTCGCATTCCATCGTGCCGGAGAGGAGGCAAAATGCAGAATCCACAGAATTTTCAGCGCGATCTGTCAGTCGCGTCGATTGACGCCATCGGCGGGGAACCGTTGGCCGGATCGGGCTTTGAGGCCGAAGAACCCGATCCCGCGTTCACTGCCGCCGAGTTGGAAGGGGAGGAGTAGCGACCATGGCGGCTACCACTCTTCCGCTCATCCAACATCAGGGCGCGGACAAACCGGCTCTTCGAGACTTCCGCCAGGAGGTGACCGACAACATCGTACGCATGCTGGAGCGCGGCGTCGCGCCGTGGCAAAAACCTTGGGAGCCTGGAGCGGGTTCGTTGGGCATCCCGGTTAATCCCACCAGCGAACGGGCATACCGGGGTGGGAATGCAATTCACTTGATGGCCACTGGCCTCCAGCGTGGATACGAAGATCCACGCTGGATGACTTACAAACAGGCTGCGGAGAACGGCTGGCAGGTGCGAAGAGGAGAGAAAGGGACCCAGATCGAATACTGGGAAGTGAAGCAACCTAATCGCTCCAACGGGGATGGCGATGGCAGTACCGCCCAGGGAAACACAGAGGCTGAAAAATCGCGGTTCATCCACCGTGTTTACACAGTCTTCAACGCTCAGCAGATTGACCATATTCCGCCGCGCATTTCCAAACCGGCGACATCTTTTGAAGCTGTTCAGGCGGGCGAGCAGATCCTGAAGAACTCGGGCGCGAATATCGCGCATGACCAGGCGGATCGCGCATTCTATAGCCGCTCTCAGGACAGCATCCACTTGCCACCTAAGGATGCCTTCAAAGACGCCGCCGCATACTACGCCACCGCACTGCATGAGTTGGCGCATAATGCCGACTCCCGGATTATGCGGCGTCGATCTCGATTCTCGGCTCAAACAAGCCGAACTGGATCACCGCAGTCGGCATAATACTGACAACTCCGTTGGTTCGTCCGTCCCGCGCCTCTATGCTCGCTTCTGCAAACTCAACAGAAGGAGCACTACACATGAAACCAGCAACGCCGAACAACACGACGATCCGCGATCCCCTTGGCACCTTTCCAGAGCAGTTTCAAAGGCATCTGG
>JBPCOQ010000026.1:0-4284 GCA_051000095.1 Bryobacteraceae bacterium
CAGCATTGCCCGTCTCCGCTTCACCGGCAGACCCAGAATAAAACACTGGACGCGGCGGGCGGAAGGATTTATCATCGAACGGTAAGCAGTGTCTTAACTGTTTGTCTCAGCCGAGGGGGCCACCCCAAACGAAGCGTACACCGGTCCTGCCACGTACCGATCTGAGTGCGCCGGGGTCTTCCACCAGTAGTAGAGGACAAGCCGCGACGGATCGCCAAGCACGCGATTAATCTCCAGCCGATGGAGACCGTCCACCCTGCGGATTTCCGGCGCCATCTCAAGGCTGAGGTCGAGCACCGCCCGCTCTTGGCCGGGTTTCGCCTTCAGGTGTACGATCGCTCGAAAACGGGGATCTGTCATCGCATCGTTCTTCTTGCAGCGCTGATCATTGGGCCGTATAACCGCCATCTATGAATAGCGGCTGCCCGACGCTAAAGAAGGCTCCATCGCTGCACAGAAACAGAATGGCCGGAACACAGTCCTCCGGCAGGAGGATCTGTTTAGTCGCATGCGCTCCAATGAGCAGTTTCTTGATCTCGTCCTGGCTCTCGCTGAACAGCTCGTAATTATGCGTCTTGATGCTTCCGGGAACGACCATATTGACGCGAATATCGGTGTCGGCGGCGAGTTCTATGGCGGCGGTCTGGGTGAGCCCATGCACGGCGTGCTTGCTGGCGATGTAGATACCGGCACGCGGGAACCCTATGAAGGCGGCAGCGCTGCCTACATTGACGATCCGCCCATAACCGCTGCGCACTTTCGTTTCGCCTTTGTCGGGATCGGTGTGCCAGCCTTCCTTTCGTTTTTTCGGCGGCTCATTTCTCCGCATAGCCCGGATTTCATGCTTCATGCATAAGAGCAGACCGCGAACATTTACGGCGAAGACCGCGTCATAGTTGGCCGCCGTCTGATCTTCGATCGGATTATTGACACCGCTGTAACCGGCGTTGTTGAGAGCAAAATGCAGCGCACCATAGCGCGAAACAGTTTCGCTGATCGCAGCCTTGATCTCGGTCTCGTTGGTCACGTCGGTGCGCAAGAAGAGGGCCTCGCCTCCGGCGTCTCGGGCCAGGTGATCCTTCCCGATCATTTCGACAGTTTCCTGACCTTCGTCACTGCGTCCAGCCAGGACGACTTTGCAGCCGCAGCGCGCCAATCCGAAGGCGGCATGTCGCCCGACGCCCTGGCTGGCTCCGGTAACAATGGCCACCTTGCCCCGATAGTCGTATTGCGGAGCGTCGTAAGACTCGGCTGGGCCGCTTTGGGCAACCTGTTTCAAGAGTTCTGCATCATTCATGATTATCGGTGCATTCCTTTGGTTGCTTCTAATCGTTGGGTGCCAATGGCCCGTTTCATAGTTACCATGTTTGGTATACTTTGTAAATGAGGCACATTTGTAATATCTAGGTACTTACTGTATACCACTGTAGGAGGGAGCTGCCCGTGAAGAAGAATGTATCATCTTGTCCGGTTGAGACCACGATGAACATCATTGGGGGGAGGTGGAGAGCTGTCATCATGTACCACCTACTCAAAACAGGCAAGATGCGGTTTTCCGAGGTGCGCCGCTCGATTCCGCGCATTACGCAGCGCATGCTCACGAATGACTTAAGAGCACTGGAACATTCCGGCCTCGTTTCACGCAAGATCTATGCCGAAGTCCCAACGCGGGTTGAGTATTCCCCGACGCCTCGCGCCAAGAGCTTGCTGCCAATCATCGACGCGATGAATCGCTGGGGCAAGAACCAGGAAGCCACACCTGCAGCGAACACTGGCGCGTGAGCACGGGTGCGGTAAACAGAGGAAATCGAAGGGGACCGAGGCCGATCAGAGAATTTCAGCCGGCGCGTTCACGGCTTTTCGATGTCTCGCAATCATCCGCTTCCAGATGCGCGGATCTGCGCGAAGTCCAAAGCTGGATCCCGTTAAGAGGTTAACGAATCCGCCGTGATAGCCAACGCTGCCGCAACGGAACAACCGGCTGAGCAGAGCCAATGCATGGTTGGCAAGCGTCTGGTTGATGAACGGATGCTGGCGATCAAGCGCCTCGGCTGCGCTGCACTGCAGCTGGGTTGTGAATCATCGTCGAGAGACGGATCCACGATCTCCGGGAAGAGTTCCGCAACCGTACGCAGGCGGTGGGCCTTCCCTCCGGTTTTCGGCTATTCAGCGGCTGCCCGAGAACGAACTGGCCGGACTCCGCATTATTGCCGATGTCGAGCCAATACCGCACGTCGCTCCAGCGCTGTCCAATCAGTTCATTGATCACCGCCCGAGCGCCGCGCGAGTCCACGCAACCGATGATGAAATCGATGGGATGTGATAGGCCTGTCGCGCGATCCAGGTGTTTCGGCACAGCTTTCCACTCGAGATTCCAGAATAGGTTCAGGCGGCGTACAAGAACCACCGACTTGAATAATCCGATCTCGCTTTCCGAGAACGGCTGCCGCACGCAGTTCGTGGCCGAAATCCGGTCGCCATCGATCAGCGTTACATCGAGCCCGCCAGGGTGTCCGGTGGCCAGCATCGACTGATGAAGATACGGAAGCCCGCTTGCAATTGTGCTGTCCGTTCTTCCACAGCCCACCACAACGATCTGGACGGGACGTTTCAGCAAACTGGGGCAAATCCTATGCATTCAACTCCTCCCGGAATGGATGAATTCTTGAAGCGTCTCGCCGCCGCCGACGAGGTATCTGAAGGGAAACTCCCTCGCGCCCGCAAGCTCGCTCCACAATCCCAGAAATCCTTGCGGATGTTTCGTTAGCTTCACGCCGAGACCTGCGTGCGTGAACTCGCTCTCGAAAAAAGCCCGCTCCCATTGCGAGATCGCATCGAGCGTTAACCGCGCGGGCGCGCGCATGCTCCCCTGACAAACAGTGCCTCTGGAATCGGTATTCCGAAACGGAGCGAACATTAGCTTGGTATTGGCAGAGGGTCGCTCTGCGCTTGCCAGGGCACGTACAGAGAGCTCAGATCCGAAAACCTTGAACACGAGCGGAGGCACCGGAAAGGCTTTCCCGTTCAACGTCCGCCCGTCACTCGCATCCCCGTAGAACATCAGGCGCTTCTGGCGGGATGTCCACCACACCAGCATGTCGACAGTTCGGACGAGAACGCTGGCGGGCAGAATCTCTTTCGGCAAACTCGCCCCCAATTGGCGGCCCAGCTCTTTCAGAAACTCCATGGTGATTGGCCGTCCTTCGTCGAGGTAAGGAGGCCCGCCGTCGGGAGAGTTCTTTGGGTCATGCAGGGTGGCAAACGCCCGATGTCCTGAGCTGTATACCAACAGTATTTTCGCCAGAACAAAATCCTGGTTCATTCCAAAATCGGCACTAATGTTCATCGCTTTGCTCCTGCGGCGCATCGAGTTGCTTCCACCCCGGTATCAGTTCAAGAACCTGCCGGGCGGCTGCCAACGTATCGAGTGCCGTGCCGAGGCAGTCGAAAGCGGTTCGAGTGCTGCTCGGGTCGGTTGCACCGAACGGGAGCAAGGGCCAGGGCTCAGGTTGGAGTTCCAGCATGTACTGCCGCTCTTCATCGAAACAGGCTTCAATCGCATCCCCCTCATGGAAGATTGCGAGCAACGCCGGCACCGGTGGATTCATGTCACTGAAGATTTCTACAATGTGAGGCGGAATGATTATTCGATCAACGCGCTGAGAAACATTATCCAAATCCTGAACGGCCCGCATGAGGCGCGCAATGTTTGATTGCGGCGCCAGACGAGCCAATAACGAAGGCAGCGCTCTCCGTCCAAGTGGCTTTCGTTTGAGGCACGGAGGAAGAACGTCTTCCCGGCTCGGCAGCGCGGCCATGGCTTCTGCGTCGGATTCATCCCTCGGATCGTACATACCTTCCATGTTGTCGAGGCGCTCGTCGGCATCCCGATGATCGTAGGTTCGGAACCAGCGGTTGATCCCGTTCAAGAAAAGCTGCACAAACGTTGCAGGAAGCCTTGGGTGCGCCTTTTCCAGAATTGGGAGCACGGGGCCGAAATTCACGTAGCCGCAGCTTTGGGGTGCTTAACCGGATTGGGGGAAGGTGCCGTGGGATTCCCGGAGAGGCGTCGTCGATTAGCCTAACAAGGCAAACGGCGGTCAAAACCATTTATGATTGGGCATGGATCAAACAATATCCAGCTTGTTTGTTTTGAGAGATGATAGTCAGCGCGGTCGCGGATTACCCCGATAGCCGCTCGCATGGCAGAGCCCCGTTTGGCTTGTCCCGCACTGCTTCCCCCACCAGTGCGGCCAATCCTCAGCGAGCAGGCCTCGCGCTTTA
>JBPCOQ010000055.1:0-7797 GCA_051000095.1 Bryobacteraceae bacterium
GAGGGCTCCTGAGCATGGGCTCAGGATAAGCATGACCTACTTACGTCGGTCTGTCAATAGAAAACCGTTACAGACCGACTTCTTAAGAGGACCCCGTTCGCTGGCGGATCTCAGTTCGGATAAAACAATTCGATGGAGAAATGTAGAAACTCCAGACACAGGCATTCTTGCCTGTGTTGCACTTAGCCGAAGACCCTTATGTTTTCAATCCTGGCATTGCCGGCCGCGGGGCAAAGAAACACGCTTGGAAGTGAGCGCCAGCGGTCGAACATCGGAGCCAGCCGCTGCCGTTAAGAATTCACGCGGCCTTCCAGCAATCCTGCTATGCTCAAAATCATGTTCAAGTTTGCTGCAAGCTTGCTCCTGGCGGCCTTCGGCCTGTGTGCCGCGACGCCCGCCCGTGACTCCCAAAGCGACCCCCGGCTGAAGAAATCGTTCCGCCGGGCCGAGCAGAATGGCTGGATCTACGCGCATCTCGAAGGAGCGCCTTCCGAGATCGGGTTCCAACATGGGTACCTGCTCGCGCCTGAGATTGACGATACGTTCAAAGTGATCTCGGCAGGCCTGATGCACGATTCCAAGAAGGATTGGGCGTTCTTCCGGAGCGCCGCTCAAACAGTGCTCTGGCCTCACATCGAGCGGCAGTACCGAGATGAGCTGACCGGCATGGTCGAAGGTCTAAAGGCCAAGAACGTAAAGCTGGATGTGTGGGATGTCGTAGCCTTAAACGCTTGGCTGGAGCTGTCGCCGTATTACACGAGCTGGTACGACAAGCAGCACAAGCTTGTCTCCGCCAAGCGGCCCACTCCTGAACATTGCAGCGCTTTTGTCGCGACTGGCAGTTACACTCGCGATGGCAAAATCATCATCGCTCACAACAACTGGACCGAATACAAAGAAGGCTCCCGCTGGAACCTGATCTTCGATATCGCACCGGCCCAGGGCCACCGTCTCCTGATGGATGGCATGGCCGGATTGATCCATAGCGGAGACGATTTCGGCGTGAACGATGCTGGCATCGCGATCACGGAAACCACGATCGGATATTTCGCCGGCTTCGATCCGAACGGGATTCCCGAATTCGTGCGTGCCCGCAAGGCCATGCAATACGCAGCTTCAATAGACGAGTTCGCCGCGATCATGAAAGACGGGGATAATGGCGGCTATGCCAATACTTGGCTGGTCGTGGACCAAAAGACCAACGAGATCGGCAGTCTGGAGTTAGGCTTGCGAAACGTGACGCTACAGCGTAGTACGGACGGCTTCTTTGTGGGCTCGAACTTCCCCGTTGATCGGAAGCTGATCGCCGCTGAAACGGACTTTCCGGTGAAAGACATGGGCATCAGCGCCAATGCACGGCACCTCCGTTGGGAGACCTTGATGGCCGGGAACAAAGGTAAGATCGACGTCGCCGCCGCACAGCATTTTCTGGCCGACCATTACGATACCTTCTCAAAAAAGACTGAGCCGAGCGAGCGGACTCTGTGCGGGCACATCGATCTGTCGCGCCGCGGATCGAAGCCATGGCAGCCGCCTTACGGACTGGCTGGCGCCGTTCAGAATAAGGCGGCGGACGCGACCCTTGTAAAGCAAATGTCGTTCACGGCGGCCATGGGTCACTCGTGTGGTATCGATTTCCATGCGGCGGAATTCCTGAAGAAGCATCCTGAATTCGCGTGGGAGAAAGACATTCTCCGGGATTTGCCATCGCATCCCTGGACCACGTTCCGCAGCGAGTAAGTGGGACATGCCTGAGTGGGGTGGGCTTCAGCCCGCCCTCTGAAACGCAGGCTCAAAGCCTACGCCACTAGAATCAACCACTCAGCCTGGGTTTCTGAAGAGCTTGTTCAACTTCACACTCCCTAACTCCAACCCTCCTGCAGCCGGCTCACCAGTTCCACGCGATTCAACACCTGGGAGCACTCGTCCCACCCGCTGTCGTCGTACGAAGCGCTATACCGGATATCGAACGGGTGCTGTTTCGGAATCGCATCGATCACCGATTCGGCTCGTTCCACGTCATCCAGCGCCGTCCTGACCCACACATCTTCCAGCATGTCCGGCAGCGTCCCAAAAACCCGATGGATCTGCTCCAAACGGCTGGAAAGCCGGTTGTGAACATCGTCCTCCACGGACCCCGCGTATCGTAAATTCAGCAGGAAGACCGTATCCGCCGTTTGACCTATCCTGTTGATTCGCCCTTTCCTCTGCTCTTGCGGCATCCAGCGGCGTCGTCGAGTTATCTCGACGCGATAGTTCCTCGGCTGTGGCGCCGCCGTTCTTCGAAACATCGCGGCTGCGCGCATTTTGAAGGCTCGCGTTGATCCCGTCCAAAAGATTGTCCACGTCCGGGTCGTTGAAAATCAAGCTCATGCGGATGGATCAGCACGGGATCGTATCCTTCGCGTTGCCACACGGAGCCGACCATCTTGCGGGCAATTCGGATGATCTCCCGAGTTTGCTGAAACCCCGGATTCTCGCGAAACCGGGCAAACAGGTCCTCCATCCCCGGATGGAAAGGATAGGTCCGGGACACCTCATGCGCCCAGCGGTCGAGCGACTCCGGCATTACCTTTTGCTGAATGGCGGTTCGGTAGGCTTTCGCATAGCCCTTGGAGACCTCGGCGACTTCTGCATCCCCGGGCAGTTTTGAGAAAAGCCGCTTCCGCAGAATCGCATACACTTCGGTTCCGTCCGGACGAACCGGTGTGATATCCAGGCTTACGCGCGTCGCCTCCTGATTCAACTGCTTTAAGGTTTTCTCCACTGCTTCGTTGATAGCCGCGCTTCCTTTCTCCCAGCTCGAGATCAGGTCGGTGATCACCAGGCAGCAATGCGGCAACTGATTGGTCATGATGGCGTTCATCAAGTTCGCCAGACCAAGCGTGACTCGATCCGCTTCCGTCTGGTCCACCCCAGCCTTGCGCATCGAGAGATATTCGAGATAAGGCGGCATCTCATCGAGCACGATCAGCGCCGGCCCAGGTCCGATCACATTTGCCCAGGTGGTGGGTCCGGGAACGTCCGTCGCGCCGCCAGTCCATTTGTTCAGTACATCCAGCTTGCGGAATATCTCGACCCAGATGTAATCCTTGGTATCCGTCTCGCGCCCATCGAAGGCGGCCAGCCGCACCGGATCGGAGGAGACGGTGCGCCCCAGCTCGCGCAGCACTTTCTGACGCCAATCGGGGTGCCGCGCCAGCAGTCCCGCGGCAATCAGATTGTGGGTCTTGCCGCCGCCCATCGCCTGCTTCAAGCGGAAGACACCTTGTGGACTGCTGCCCAACAACCGGTCGTAGACTTGCGTCAGCAAAGTTCGCATACCGTCTGTGACGTGGTTCTCCTGAAAGAACCTACCGACGTCGATCTGGCCGGAATTCAAATCCGCAATATTGGCGACTGTGTTCGCTCTCGACGATTCGAACACGCTTGCGACGGGATCGCAGAGGGTTTTAACAGTTTTCATGTTTGCTATTGGCTGTTACCAATGCTACAGGAGAATGCAAAGTCCGGGTAGTCACAAAAATTTTCCATCTCTATTTCTTTCGCCCTTAGCCACTTACGACACGTGAACACGTTGCCGCTGAACTCGCTCCCCTACAATCGGAAACGGAAGACCAGGGCTTTCCATTCCGGGTAGACTGCGAAGATTCGTACCCGGCAGTTATTTGACAACTGAATATCAAGGCAGAAACGCAGCGCCACAACTGGGTATAGTGGCGCTGCTGCAAGGGCTCCCAGATGGACATGTGTCACCCCCTTTTCGCGTCCAAGTGCTGAACTCCAATGCGCTCAGTTGCCTTCAACCGAAAATCGAGTTTGGAACGAACCCGGAACGAACCCGCATCGCAAGCGCGGCAAAACTGGCTAGTTACAATAGAGAAGTAGTGATTACTTCGGCCCGTAGACAAGTCCTTCTCGACGCCCTCGAATCGCGCATTCTGGTCGTCGATGGCGCCATGGGGACCATGATTCATCAGGAGCCCCTGTCGATTGAGACGGATTTCCTGGGGCGCGAGAATTGTCCCGAAATCCTGGCGATTACACGGCCCGATCTCATCAAAGGAATCCATCGCGCCTATCTTGAAGCGGGCGCCGACATCGTTGAGACCGATACCTTCGGCGGCACCAGCGTCGTCCTCGCCGAGTTCAACCTGCAGGACCGTACGCACGAGTTGAATGTCGCGGCGGCCCGGTTGGCCCGGCAGGCGGCGGACGAGTTGTCAACTCCAGGCAAGCCGCGCTTTGTGGCCGGGTCCATGGGGCCCACTACCAAAGACCTGAACATCACGTCAACGATCACTTTCGAAAAGATCCGCGACAACTATTACGAGCAAGCCAAAGCGCTGCTCGAGGGCGGCGTTGATATCCTGCTGCTCGAGACGGCGTTCGATACCGGGAGTCTCAAGGCCGGTCTGATCGCGATCGAGCGCCTGCGCCGTGAGCTGGGCTTCCCAATCCCGGTGATGGCATCCGTCACCATTGAACGAAACGGAACGATGTTAGGCGGCCAGCCGATTGACGCGCTCTACGCGTCGATTGCCAACCACGACCTCCTCAGCATCGGGATGAACTGCGCGACCGGTCCGGACCTGATGACTGACCACATCCGGACCTTGCACGAAATCTGCACCACTCGCATTTCCTGTTACCCCAACGCAGGGCTGCCCAATTCCGACGGCAAATTTGGTGAGACGCCGGAGTCGCTGGCTGCGCAGCTCGAAAAGTTCGCCGATCACGGATGGTTGAACATCGTGGGCGGATGTTGCGGGACCACTCCGGCGCACATTCGTGCAATTGCGGAGATGGCTGCGAGCCGTCCGCCGCGCATGCCGAAGCCTTCCCCGCATCGCGCCTATTACTCCAACAAGGAACTGGTCGAGGCGGAGGAGAGCAACCGGCCTTTAATCGTGGGCGAGCGCACCAACGTGATCGGCTCGCGGCTGTTCAAAAATCTGATCGCGCAAGAGAAGTGGGAAGAGTCCAGCGAAATCGCACGGTGGCAGATCCGCAATGGAGCGCATGTCGTGGACGTCTGCCTGCAGTCGAGCGATCGCGATGAGATCAACGATATTCCGCTTTTTTACGAGCGCCTGATTCGCAAGATCAAAGCGCCGATCATGATCGACACCACCGATCCGAATGCGGTGGAACAATCGCTCACCTACTGCCAGGGCAAGTCGATCATCAACTCGATCAATCTGGAGGACGGCGAAGAGAAGTTTGAGCGAATGTGCCCGCTGGCGAAGCGGTATGGAGCCGCTTTAGTGGTCGGCGCCATCGACGAGGACAAACTCCAGGCCCAGGCTTTCACGCGGGAACGGAAGCTGGCGGTGGCCGAGCGCTCAGTGGCGTTACTCACGACTAAGTATGGGATCGAACCGGAGGACATCATCATCGACCCGCTGGTGTTTCCTTGCGCTACCGGCGATGAAAACTACATCGGGGGCGCGGTTGAAACTATCGAGGCGATCCGGCTGATCAAGGAAAAGATCCCATTCGTCAAGACCATCCTCGGAATCTCCAACATCTCTTTCGGCCTGCCCGCTTCGGCGCGCGAGGTGGTCAACTCGGTTTTCCTGTACTACTGCACCAAGGCCGGCCTGGATCTCGCGATTGTGAACGCCGAGAAGCTGGAGCGGTTCGCATCGATTCCGGTGGAAGAACGGCGGCTGGCGGAAAGCCTGCTGTTCAGCACGCCTCCCGCGGAAGTCCCGCCGGACCACCCTCAACTCGACCATCTCAAAACGGCGCCGGAAGATTGGCGCAAGCAGACGCGCGAACAGAAGGCAGCGGTCAACCAGTTTCATATCGCGGCGATCGCCGAGCATTTCCGGAAGGCTGGCAAGAAGGAGAAGAAGAAAGCCGCCGACCTGCCCTTGGATGAGCGGTTGGCCAACTACATCATCGAAGGTACGAAAGACGGACTGATCCCCGATCTCGACCGCAAGCGCGCCGAGGGTTTCGGGCCGCTCGATATCATCAACGGTCCGCTGATGAAGGGCATGGCCGAAGTGGGCCGTTTGTTCAATAACAACGAGCTGATCGTGGCCGAGGTCCTGCAGTCGGCCGAAGCGATGAAAACCGGCGTCAGCCATCTTGAAAAGTTCATGGAAAAGGCGGAGACCGCCGCCCGCGGCAAGATCGTCCTGGCTACTGTAAAGGGCGATGTTCACGACATTGGCAAGAACCTGGTCGAGATCATCCTTTCGAATAACGGCTACGATGTCGTCAATCTCGGGATCAAGGTGCCGCCTGAAGACCTGATCCATGCCTTCCAGGAACACCAGCCGGATGCGATCGGGCTTTCGGGGTTGCTGGTCAAGAGCGCTCATCAGATGGTGATCACGGCGGGGGATTTGAAGGATCACGGCATCGGCGTCCCATTGCTGGTGGGCGGGGCGGCGCTTTCGGAGAAATTCACGAAAACGAAGATCGCGCCCAGCTACGGCGCACCGACGTTTTATGCCAAAGATGCAATGACCGGTCTGCGATTGCTGAATGAAATTATGGACCCGGCGCAACGCGCTCAAATGCTAAGCGACCATACCTACTCGGAGCCAGGCGTCGAGGCCATTCTCCACGTCGAGGAAACTGCCCCGATTGGCCAGGCGCGCAGTTCCAAGGTGCGACCGGATATTCCGATTCCCGAGGCTCCTTACCTCGATCGCAAGCTGCGGGACGTTCCCAACCTGGGGGAGGTCTGGAGTTATATCAACCCGTATATGCTGTTTGGCCGGCACCTGGGATTCAAGGGCAATTTTGAGAAGCTGCTGGGCGAACGCGATCCTAAGGCACTCAAGCTCTTCCATGACGTCGAGCAAGTAAAGCTGGAAACCGCGGCATTCATGAGAGTGAAGGCAGCGTGGCAGTTTTTCGAGGCTGAACGGGACGGAAACGACGTTCACCTGTTTGCTCCCGGGGCCGAATCGCCCACGCATACCTTTCAATTCGGACGCCAGCCGCGGCCGGATGGCTTGTGTTTGAGCGACTACATCCTGGACGCTGAAGAAGGGCGTCGCGACCACCTGGTATTATTCGTTGTTACCGCCGGATCGGGAATCCGTCAGGAGGCCGAACGCGCGAAGGAGGCCGGCGAGTTTTTCAAGATGCACGCTATGCAGGCGCTGGCGCTTGAAACGGCGGAAGGCTGCGCCGAGTGGCTACACCGCCGCATTCGGGAAGATTGGGGCTTTCCCGATCCGCCGACGATGACAATGCAGGAGCGGTTCACGTCCCGATATCGCGGCAAGCGCTACAGCTTCGGCTATCCCGCGTGTCCAAATCTCAATGATCAACAAGGTTTATGGAAGTTGCTGAATCCGGATGATATAGGCGTGCGGCTCACCGAAGAGATGATGATGGACCCGGAGGCTAGCATAAGCGCGCTGGTTTTCCACCACCCGGACTGCGTCTACTTCACCGCGAGCGAAGTAGTTGAACCGGCGTTGGCCGGCTAGTCCAAAGGCCGGTAAACCTGCTCAATCTGGAACGCACGTTTGCGCCCGGTGGTGACAACATTACCGCGGAATTTCAAACTTCCATTCACCATTAGATTCAGCGGCTTCTCCACTGGGAAATCAAAAGCCAGTACGTCTCCTTCCGCTAACTCCATCAGGTCTTCGACCGTGAGTTTCGGGCCTTCTAGCCGCCCATCGAGTGATATCTCCGCCGCTTTAATCAGACGTAAGACCCGCGCATGCTCTTTTTCCGTGGATTCAGACCGCCGCACCGACCACTGCTGATCGAATTTGTGCCGAAGCATCTTCACGATGATGGACGGAATACCGATGTTCA
>JBPCOQ010000122.1:0-11159 GCA_051000095.1 Bryobacteraceae bacterium
CTGCTGTTCCAGGGATTCCAGGGACTTCGACATTTTGACGCCTCTTGATCCTAGCGTATATCATACTCCGGATCATAGGCACAAAAAAAAGAAAACAGCCAACCTTTCACTTTCAGGTCGCGCACCCGGCCGAGTCGATGGAAAAATCGTGCTCGTCCCTTAGAGGCTGTCGGGTCTACGATGAAAGGAATGAATGCGCGTCTCCAAGTATCTTCACTCGTGCCTACTGATCGAAAACGACGGAGGTAAGATCCTCTTCGATCCCGGCAAGTTTTCCTTCGCGGAGGGATTGGTCAAAACGGCCAGTTCCAGAGCCTTTCGGCCATTATCCTGACGCATTATCATCCCGACCACATTGATGTCGGCGCTCTCCAGACAATTCTCGGCAACAACGGTTCAGCCACCGTCCTCACCAACACAGAGGCTCATGAACAGCTCGCAAAAAAGGGAGTTGCTTCGGAGGTTTTCGAAGAGTGCAATCGCTCGGTTGCCGGCTTTGCGTTGGCGGCCCTGAATGCGCCGCATGCGCCTCTTCTCGACGCAGCCGCCCTTCAAAACACCGCTTATCTAGTGGACGGAGTCTTCTTGAACCCGGGCGACTCGTTTCCGAGAGCCTCTTTGTGAAAGAGAAGACGCCAGTGCTGGCGCTGCCTATCATGGCTCCCTGGACAACCGAATTGGGAGTCGCGGAATTCGCGCGCCGCATGTCGCCCGGCGGATTATCCCTGTACACGATGGCTATGCCAAGGATTTCTTTCTTGAACAGCGCTACGAAAACTTCAAGAAATACTTTACAGCGCACGATGTTGTATTCGAATCGATGATGAAGCCCGGTAATGCAATCGAAATTGCTCGATGTGTTGCGGGAGCGCCTCAATCTGACGGGAACAAAGAAGGGCTGTGACCCGGGGCAATGTGGAGCCTGCACCGTCCTGGCCGATGGCGTGTTGAACAGAAAAGTCAGTATAAATACGAGGCGACGGACAATTTTCCCCATCGCCGTGCCGTGACATGCCTCGACATCGGAGCCTGGAACCTCGTTGCGATTGAAAAAGGATTATAGCTGCAAGCGAGCAGGAGGGTGCACCCCGCCTAAGGAAACCGCTGCCGTCGTACGGACAACCACAAAGGCCATTCCGCTACTCTCCGGTATTCCAGGCCGAATACAAGCGACCCTGATGCGAAAGGGCAGGTCGTTCTTTACGGACCACCAGGCACGGAAAGACATTCTGGGCACAGAAGACAGCGCGAGACCTCGCGGCGTATAGCGAGTTCGGGAAACCATTTGAGAATCCCGATTCCACTGAAATATCCGCGTTCGACATGCGTCATTCGTCCGCGCCTGTACCTTCCACCCAGCGTACGGATACGAGGAATTTCTTGAACGTTACCGCACGCAAAGCGTGAATGGACAGTTGGTTTTCGCCCTGCGCGACGGAATCTTCAAACGCATTTGCGATGTCCACTTCATCTACTTTGTACCCGCGGCTTCGGGTTCATTCGAAGGCCATGCCACTGCGTTCCGGTTAGTGCGCCAGTACCGATCGCCCCACCAGGATTCAGGTAACTTCGTTCGACCGGCCGTGGCTACGCCTTGGGGATCTGCGATGCGGGATTTGAGCGCCCATTCGGTAGTCGAGAGATCCTTGCCGTTCACCTTGAAACTCAGGACTCCTATCGCGTGATCCTCACCGCGGAAGCTAAGGTTGAGGACGTCTTCCTGCTTGCCCCAGGGCAGGTGTGGAACCTGTACACGCCCAAAAACACGCCGCGTTGCCGCCTTTGCATGCTCCCACTCGAAGCTCTTGATGCGTTCGAAAGGCAGCCGGTACACGCCCTTCCCGTACGCAAAAATCAGGTCATTCGGGTCACTCACATCCAGCTTACCCGTCATATTCGATGGAATCGATTTCACCGTACCACTCAGGTATTCGGCATCTGCGCCGTAAATGGCCCCGGCTGCAATTAAGGCAATGCACAGGCTTGCCGTGCGAATCGCGCGCATGGTGTTCTCCTCGCTGATGATCTAATCGTCAGGGGATTGGAAGAACTTTAGGGAGACCATTCGGGACACCTTGGACCGTCACAGGCTCTTGGGATACTACCGAGCGGAGCACGCTCACCGGGCTTCCCTCGGCTACCGCATTCGATTCCGGCAAATCCACCTCGGAATGGCGAGTGCAGGTTTCCGAAGGCTGCGTCCCATCCACAAAATACTCCGTGTCTTTCCAAGGACAATAATCGGCCGCTAGTTGCCCCGTTACCGGATCAACTGTGGCCCGCACTACGCCTGGCGGCGGTGCAAATGGCTTAGCATCGCGATAAGTCTTATAACGCGCGGCCTCGTTCATGAACTGGGCCCAGATTGGGAGCGCGGAATGCGCGCCTTCGAGCCCGAGCTCGTGGTAGTCATCGAAACCTACCCATACGATGCACAACAACTCGGATGTGAATCCCGCGAACCAGCCATCGTGCGATGTCCCGGTTTTACCTGCCGCCGGAAGCTTGAATCCGAGCGATCGTACTCCCGCCGCGGTCCCACTGCGCATCACCTCTTGCAGCATATCGACCATTAAGAAGGATACGCGCGGATCGAGTACTCTGCGAGTCTCCGATTCATGCCGGTAAATCCCGGTACCGTCCCGCTCCACAATACTCGAGACGAAGACCGGCCGCTCACGCACACCTTGGTTGGCGAACACAGTATATGCGCCGGCCACCTCCAGCGGCGTCACGGCATAAGCTCCCAGAGCGAGCGCGGGAGTAGGTTGCAGCGCCTCATTCATGCCCGCCCGCTTGGCCAGCGCAACCACCGCGTCATAACCCACCATCTGGCCTACGCGGACAGCCGCGACATTCATGGATTTGGCAAGGGCCTGCCGGAACGTCACCTGCCCATGGAACTGATGTTCGAAATTGCCGGGAGAGTAGGTCTGATTCTCGTATTTGAAGGTGGCCGGCGCATCCAGGACAGTAGAACTCGGCGTGAATACTTTCGGCGAATATTCGACCGCCGTGTTCAGCGCGGCAGCGTACACAAACGGCTTGAAAACGGACCCGGGCGGCCGCTTGGCCAAAATCCGGTTTAGCTGGCTGACCGAGTAATTTCTGCCTCCACACAGCGCCTTGATTTCGCCGGTTCGAGGATCGAGCACGATCATCGCGGCCTGGGCTTGCGGCTCCGGTCCCTTGCGTCCGCGATGGCGCCGTTGCAGCTCTTTGTCTACCTTTTGCATTCCATCGCGCAACGCGTTTTCCGCGGCCCTTTGAAGACGCAGATCGAGTGAAGTATTCACATCGGCGGCTCCGTGCGCCTCGTGTCCTTCCAGCCGCCTCTGCGCTTCGTCACTCGCCAGATCTAAATAATACTGAGCTTCCGAAAATTCGGTTTTCCCAAGCGACAAATTGACGGGCGAGTTGATGGCGCTCTCATATTGTTCGTCGTTGATATACCGGTTCTCGTGCATCATCCGAAGCACGAGATTACGCCGCTCTTGCGCGCGCTCCGGATTCCGCGCCGGATTGAAGTAGCTGGGCCGTTGAATCAGCCCGGCCAGCAACGCTGCCTCGGAGACACTCAGTTTGCGGACATCTTTGTCGAAGAAAGCATGCGCCGCTTCGCCGAATCCATGGATACTAAATGTCCCGCGACCGCCCAGGTAAACCTGATTACAGTAATATTCGAAGATCTTCTCCTTGGAGAGCTTGCGCTCCAGATGCATTGTAATCAGCAGCTCCGCGGCCTTACGCTTCCAGCGCTTGTCACGGTCCAGCCACAAATTACGGGCAAGCTGCATGGTAATGGTGGACGCCCCTTGTTCCTTTCGCTTGTCTTTCAGATCCACGTACGCGGCCTTCGCAATTCGATACGGATCAAAACCGGCATGCTGAAAAAAACGTTTGTCCTCGGCGGACACAATGGCTTTTACCAACACCGGCGGCAGGTCTGAGAATCTCACCATGGTTCGCTTCTCGCGCCCTTCATCCGATTGGTTAGTGATCAGTTGCGGACCGAGTTCATAACTCTCCAGATTGACCCTTCTGGAAGCATCGCCGATGTTGGCTATCGTGTCCTTGCTGAATTGAATTCGAACCGGAGTGGAATAACTCGCGCTTCCCTTAGGATAAATATCGACTGTTTGCTGATTCCTCCGATACGTTCCAGGCGTGCCCGGCGCCGTGGCATCCCGGTATCCCGAGCGCTTCAACGCCGCGGTCAGATCGTCCGCGCTCATCGCGTCCCCCGGTGCAATTACTTCCGGGGCTGCATAGAAGCTATACGTACCTGCGAAAGGGCCCTTGTCCAATTGTTCATCGACATGTTTAGATAATTTCCAGTACGGGAACGCGATGGCAGTGAAGGCCACGAGGACAAGAGCGGCGAGGAAAACAAGACTATAGCGTACGAAACGATTCATTCCTAAACCCAGACAGCACGCCTATGTCCAACGTTTTGTGAGTGGATGCAACACTTACGAAGCGTAGGCAGGTCGTTTTTACCGCTGTAAGACATAACTCCGCCAATTAAGCCGAGCCTGTGGCCTCCGCTCAGAAATCTCGTGCAATCAATAATTTACCACCAATGTGTGCGAGCTTATCAGGAATTTGGAACGTCACCGGCATTAATAACAGGCTGAGGAGGCTTTCACATGCTGCACTACGCGTTGGTTGTTTTGCTGATTGCGATTATCGCCGCTTTTCTGGGCTTTGGCGGTGTTGCCGGAGCATTCGTCGGTATAGCGAAGATCCTGTTCTTCCTATTTCTAATCGCTTTCGTAGTCAGCCTCGTGATGAACGTAGCAAGACGAGCCTGACCGCGGCGGGGCAGACAGTCAGGTGCCGTCTGCCTTCCGTCACTCTCTCGGTTCAATCCAGACTTTGTCGGCGGCCTTTCTACCAAGTTGGACGGTTCCGGTTCCCGTTTTCAAGCTCAAAGTCGAATCGTAATTACTGGACAGAATTTCAACAGCTGCTCCAGGATAAATTCCCAAACCGTTCAAGAACTCAAGCAACTTACGATCCCTTTCAAACATACTTACCACTCTCCCACTGCTCGATCCCGGCATTTCTCCCAGTAATCTCAGACCTCGGTGGCGGCGCTCATCGGGTGTATCGCCGGCCGCCCGGTTCCCGTGCGGACAAGCTTCTTGTGTGCCGAGTTTATCGATCAACTTGCGCTCAAAGTCCTCGGAAACGGCGTGCTCGAGACGTTCCGCCTCGTCGTGCACCTTGTACCATTCCATATCAAAAACTTCCGTCAGCATGCGCTCGATCAGATGATGGCGTTGCAGAATCCGGCTGGAGATCTCCCGCCCGGCGGGAGTCAGCGAAAGCTGCCCTTCGAGGCCAACATCGATCAGTTGATCCCGCTTCAGTCGTTTGATCGCCATCGTGACGGCGGGAGCCGAAACGTTCAGCCAGCGCGCCAGGGTAGCCGCAATCACCGTTTCCCCTTCGCTCTCCGCCTCAGCGATGGTTTTCAGGTAATTCTCTTTCGAGATCGTGATCTTCAAACGAAGATTGTAGCGCCCTCTGATAGGTCGATTGGACATGGGCATAGGATGACGGTGAAGCGAGCGATTTTTTAGTAAGACACTCTGGCTTTCGCCCGGCAATCTGCGCATGGACGGTATAATCGGTTCGGATCATGGGCTACGCTTTGGCTCCCAATGCGAAAAGACAATGAAATCACGCGATTGATCCAGGAGTGGCAGAAGGGAAGCCGGCCCGCTGAACGCGCTTTATTCGAAGCTCTTTATGAGGCCCTCCATAACATAGCGCTGCAGTGCTTACGAAGGGAAAAGGCGGACCGCACGATCGGCGCAACTGCGCTGATCCACGAAGCGTATATCAGATTCAGCGTCGCACACCATCTCAATATCGTAAACCGGCAGCACTTTCTAGCTCTCTCGGCGCGCGTAATGCGCCGCATTCTGGTCGATAAGGCACGAACCCGCAAAAGCGATAAACGTGGAGGAGAGGCAGTTAGAATCGAACTTTCGGACATCCTTATGAGGACGGAAGAGGACGCCGACGAGCTTATAGCTGTCGATCGGGCGCTCAAGGCGTTAGCGCTGCAATCCCCTCGCCAGGGACAATTGGTCGAATTGAGGTATTTCGGAGGTTACACATTGGAGGAATGCTCGGAGGTACTTGGTATTTCAGCTCGCACAGCCAGGCGCGAGTGGCAAGTAGCGAGAACGCGCCTGCGGGGGGCAATTGATGGAGCCGCGGCAGCAGGCTGACCGGATAGATCTTGCAAACCAAGTCTTCTCCGATGCGCTGAACCTCCCCGGACCACTCAGGGCTGGCTTTGTTCGGGAAAAGTGCGCTTTGGATTCCGAACTAGGCAACAGCGTGTTGGGCCTGCTTTCGCAATTCGACCGGCTGGCCGGATTCCTAGAAGAGGGCGCATTCGGATCGCATAGCGAGAGCCAACAGGAGCCGCGGCCGGGAGACGTGCTCTGCGATCGCTTCCGGATCATCGACCGCCTGGGCAGCGGTGGAATGGGTGAAGTCTATCGCGCCGAAGATCTGATTCTAACCGATATCATAGCGCTAAAGACCATACGGGCAGCATGGCGCAACGACCTTGCGATACTGGCTAGATTCCGCGATGAGATCAGGCTTGCACGTAGGATTGGACATCGTAATGTTTGTAAAATCTTCGATTTCTTCACAGATGGACAGCCACCGAAGGAAGGTATCGTCTTTTTCACGATGGAGTACCTGGACGGCGAGACTCTTCGGGATCGCCTTTCCGAGCGCGGACGGCTAACGGAGCGGGAAACATTACATTTAGCGGAACAAATCGCGGCTGGACTTAACGCCGCGCACAGTGCCGAAATCATTCACCGTGACCTCAAGCCGGCAAATATCCTCCTCGCGCTCAACCCGGACGGCACAGAACGCCCTGTCATAACCGACTTCGGGTTGGCCAAGCCGTTTGCGGCGGTATCGGGCCATCCTGCGCAAACACAGGGTGGCCAGATAATTGGTTCACCGGACTATATGGCTCCGGAACAATTCGAAACCGCGGCCATAACGCCTGCGGTAGATATCTTTGCGTTTGGCGTTATCCTCTTCGAATTAATCTCCGGCGTTCGCCCATATCCTTCCGAAGACTTCATGCGGGCCGCCATCCGTCGAGTCACTCAGCCGGCTGCCCCGCTGCGCCAACTCGCTCCAGATGCCCCTGCGAATTGGGAGCGGGTGCTTGCGAAAGCGCTTGACCGCAATCCTCAAAACAGATATCGGTCCGCCGTCGAACTGATTCGAGACCTGAATGGCCCGGCAAGGACGCCTTGGCGCCGTTGCCGGGCGTGTCCCGGCGATCCCTCGCGAAAGTCGCCGTGACCAGCCTTTCAGTGGCCTCTGTTTTCGCTTTTCTCCGCTTTACAAAGTGGGGGCTGAGTTTTCCGGCAGCTCCGCTTATCAATGCTCAGCCCGATCACGCATCCCGAAGGTCAATCGATCGAACCGGACGCGCTCGGTCTGATATTGACAAATCAATTGGCGCAATCGCCACGGCTCAAGCTATTGAGTTCGGGCCAGATTGAGGAAATATGGCGCAGAATCACGGGAAATCCGGATCGTGTCCGCGCGCCGCTGTCATTCGAGCCAAAGCTCGCGCGCGAAATTGCTCTGCGGGGAGGCGCTAATCTCTTGGTCTTCGGCGAAGTGGGAAAAATCGCGGATCGCCGGGTTCTGTTGATCGAAGTCGAGTTATTGGGCCAAAGTCCCAGTCGTCCCCGAAAGGCATGGCTTGACAAGTTTTCGATCGGGCAGCAGTCCGACGTGCCCTCAGTAGCCGGCGAAGCGGCCCGTTGGGTGAGACGAACCATCGGCGAGTCCGCGGCGGAGCTGGAATCCCATGACCGTCCCCCCGAAGACCTTACCACTCCATCCTGGCCGGCGCTGCAAGAATTCGTGTCCGCAACAGTCGCGCTGAAGGCGGGAAAGCAGGACACCGCACTCATTCGCCTCAATGCTGCGCTCCGGATCGACCCGGAGTTCGCGCTCGCATTGGCGAGAATGGCGGACATTCTCCTCTCCAGCGGACAGTTCGATGAGGGATTCGCATACTGGAGCAAGGCCGCAAAGTCGCTTGCCAGCAGGAACCTGACCGACCGGGAATCGTTAAGAATCCAAGGCCAGTTTGCCTTGGATACGGGACAAAACCAAAGCGCGGAACAGATTTTTTCCAGATATATCGTCGAGTATCCTAACGATGGACTGCCGTACTTTTACAAGGCCAGCGCAGTGGAACGCCTTGGAAGAAACGACGAAGCACTGCGTTTGTTGTCACTTTCCATGCAGCGGGAGCGGGCTTACTCGTTCATTATGGGCCGGGCCGTTCACTATCTCGGCCGGGGGCGTTTGTCCGAAGCCGAACGAGATTGGAAAGAGGCGGCTAAGCTCAGGCCAAGCGACTGGACAGATCAGATTCGTGCCGGACTGGCATTTGCGCGGGCAGATTTTGCCGAAGTGGAGCGTACCCTGGAAAAGCTTCGGTTCGGCGGCAGCCCTGAGTTTGAGAGCCGGGCGTTCGCTCTCCAGGCTTGCTTACGAGCCGAACACTTGGACTGGCACGCGGCCGCCGTCCTGCTCCAGGAGGGGCTCGCTTTCGACCGGACGATGGGGCTAGCCGTTACCGCCCGGCACGAAAAGCAATTCTTGTTTGCCCAAATACTTATGGCCCGGCATGCGGCTTCCGAAGCCCTTAGCGTCTGCGAAGATATGCTCAAGGGTTCGCTTGGCTACATCGTTCGAATGCAGTTCGGCACACTGCTGGCGCAGGCTGGCCAACTTCGACAAGCAGAATCTTGCGTCCCCAAAGGCATGCCCGATTGGCCAATGTACAACCTATGGCTGCGCCGGTTGCTTGGCGAGATAGCTTTCGCCAGGCGCGAGTACGATAAAGCCCTGGTCTTGTTTCAGGGCGCTATCCCACCGCCGGCTTTACGCATTTGGCCTGACTTCGTGGTACGGTCCGCGCTGGCGGCTGGCGATTATGCGACAGCGGGAGAGGTCCTCAGCGCTCTTTTTGAGGCGCCCGGACTATATTGGATCGAAGCGGAAAAGAACACACCCGGTTTCGTACGATATGCACTTGAGACGGTTCGGCGCGTGAATCGATGGCCGCATTTGAAGAATAATCTCGAGGTGTTTCAGGCTATCGCAAGTAGCAGAGCATTTCCATGATGAACAGGAGAATCCAATAGACATGTTTACGCAAGGCCAGGCCTTCGGTCTTTTTTTATTGCTCTCTAGCAATTCCAAACTTCGCCACGATCTCAACGCAAAGCTGAAGGACCCCCACATGAGCGCGGATCAGTTCTTCGATAACGCAGTCAAGCCAATGTTGCAGGGGCCGCCGTTCAACTTACCGGCCGCTAGCGTCGACAAAGCCACTCTGCAGCCTCTATGGGTGACCGGAGGACAGAAACGTGATGAGTTAGACAGCTCAGCGGCCACGCTGGGTGACGTGCTCTCGCCGCCCCTGTCTTATTTTCCGGGTCCTTGCCCGGATGACAACCAGCAAACCCTCGTCTGGAATCAGTTGACTGGAAGTTAAAGCATGTTCGACCGGCGGCTGTTCTTGCGGAAGGCGATTCACCTGGCGGGGTTTTCGAACCTGCTGGCTCAATCTCCGGATCCATGCAAACTCCCGCCAAATAAGCTCACTCCGCTCTCTTCCGCCAGGAATTTTAAACCAGATCGCCAAACCGTCCGGCCGCGGCCACTCATTTCGGAAATGACTCCAGTCGAGAGCGGCCATCTTCGCGACAATCTCAAGAAAGCTTACCTAGAGCTCAAATCGCGGCCGGATTCCGATCATTGGAGTCTTACCTACCAGGGTTGGATCCACGATCTCTACTGCGGCGGAAACCGCGATGTCCACGGCACGTGGCTATTCTTGCCGTGGCATCGCGCGTACCTCTACTTCCACGAGCGTAGGCTCCAATTGATTCTTGGACGCGACTTCCGGCTGCCCGTATGGGATTGGGACCGCCACGATTCCGTCCCGTCCTTCTACACGGAATGGTCGGCGCAATGCGGTTGTCCTCATGTGCACGATGATCTGCGGGGTTTCATAAAATCGTGCTCCTTGCAAGCTTGGCTGCTCAGCAATAAACCTGCGGACTTCGTGGGTGCCGGCGACGATTCCGGCAATGCGCAGCGTGGCCCGCACTCGTTCATTCATACATATATCAAGGGCCTCCTCACCAATCCGCGCACGGCCGCCGCGGATCCTCTCTTTTACGCGCACCACGCCAATGTTGACCGGTTCTGGTCGTATTGGGCGCGCGCCTACGTCTTTCAAAACGATCCAAACTGGCTCAAGCAAACCTTTGTTCTCCTTGATGAGACTGGCGAACCGGTCAATGTTTGCGTAAGGGACCTTCTGGATGAGAAAGCCCTTGGATATCAATATGACACTTGGCCGAACGTGGAGTTGTTTCCGTTTCTCAATGTGATGGGAGTCATCGACAATGCTAGCGAGACCGTCAGTTTTTCTGTAGCAGCGCTCACGCAACTGCTTCATTTATTACAGAATATTGTTAGCGATCCTTTGAGCTTCCTCAGCGACGCCTTGAATGCCGCGATGCACCTCAACATGTCCGGTTTTCCTCTGCGGGTGAGCGCTAATATGCCGGAAATCAAGCCAGGCGAATACTACTTTATCGGGATGCAACCCACCGGCACGTCTCATCCCCCGGATGCTCGCGTTCTGGGGGGCTTCGGGCAGTTTTCGCCTCACCACCTCGCCAACGTGGTCGTGATGGGCTGTATCAGCCTGGACGATCTTCAATTCTTATTGCAACACAATGGTCACGTACGTTTTGTGTACGGGCCGCCCGATCCATCCATGACCACTATAGTTGGCCCGAAACCCCTTTTAACCATTACCGAAACAAAGATCCTTTATCGGGCCTGATCAAGAGAGTTCCGCACAAGTTGGGGTGGCCCCCTCGGCTGAGACAAACAGTTAAGACACTGCTTACCGTTCGATGATAAATCCTTCCGGCCGCCGCGTCCAGTGTTTTATTCTGGGTCTGCCGGTGAAGCGGAGACGGGCAATGCTGGCGAGCAACCCGATCAAGGATTAGCCGGCCGGAACTCATCGAGACGATGAGCGGGGCGTGGTCCTCCCG
>JBPCOQ010000141.1:0-3312 GCA_051000095.1 Bryobacteraceae bacterium
GGAGCTGGTTCATCGGGCCTTTCATCGATGCCTGGCTCAAGGTCCATCCTGGAGAGCTCGACACCGCAAGAACATTTCTTGAAGGCTTTGTGCCGCATCTCGGCGAGGCTGGTATCGGATCGGTGAGCGAGGTCTTTGATGCAGAGCCGCCGTACACGCCACGGGGCTGTATCGCGCAGGCGTGGGGAGTTGCGGAGGTGTTGCGGTGTTGGGTCAAGACGGCCAACCCGCCCGAGCGCCGGGCTTCCGATGTCTTCTGAGCCGTGGCTGCGTGGACCGACCGAGGGCGTCAGTCCGGTGCTGGTGCCGGTCCTGTATTCGTTTCAGCAGGCCCGTGAGGATCTTGGCGGCCGCTGGGTGGGCGTGCCGTGACGGTCCGGTGCTGTTGTGGATTTCTCGAATTATGGCACTGCGTGCTATAGAATGGATGTACGCGCCCTTTGGGAATCTTCAAATCCAGGTGGTTTCAACGCTTTGCCAAGAAGGAAGGAATTACGGATACGGCCTTGCGTGATGCTGCGGATCGTGCCGGCAAAGGCCAGATCGACGCTGATCTTGGTGGTGAAGTTATCAAACAGCGGATCGCCAGACCAGGGCAGGGAAAATCGAAAGGCTACCGGACGATCATCCTTTTCCGGCGGGGTGCGAAAGCGTTCTTCGTATATGGGTTCCTCAAGAGCCAGCGGGCGAACATCGATGACGATGAGGAAAAACAATTCAAGGAAGCCGCGAAGCACGTCCTGGCGTTGACAGAGAAACAACTCGCGGAGCTTTTGAAGAGAGGCGATTTCGTGGAGGTAAAGGCAAATGAGCAAGAAGTATCGAAGTGAGGCGATGGCTGCTATCCATGAAACCATGGAGGCCTTGCACGATGTTGGGGCTATCGACAAACAGACGATGCGTCGTTTCGATAATGGCTGCCTCACGCCGGTCAGGCCGCTGACGCCTGAAGAAATCAGAGCAATCCGAGAGAGGGAACATGTCAGCCAAACCGTTTTTGCCAATTACTTGAACGTTACCAGCAGTCTTGTCAGCAAGTGGGAACGGGGAGAAAAGCGGCCGTCCGGCGCCTCTCTGAAGTTGTTGTCGCTGGTCGAGAAGAACGGGTTGGCCACCGTTGCATAACGGATAACGACAGGACGAAGCCACCTAACATACGGACCGTCAGATCAGGTCCGCATAGGGATTGTGGTGGCCTTCTGATGTATCCGCAATGCGGATCTCGGGCGGTTCCCCGTCGATCGCCTGATATTGATCCTCAACCAGCTCGGGTCGCGCGCTGAACGAGTGCAGATCGCTCCCGCCCGGCCTCGGTTTACCCGAGATCCGTGAAAAAGTTCTGATTTGGGAAGCCGATCATGACGGCCTCAGCGAAGTCCAATACAACCTCCCGCTCACTTCGAGCTTGGGGCAGGATGACAAGGCAGCAACCATCGTTCTGTAATGAACCGGAGGACAAGGAAGCCGGACACTACGGCGCACCCGGGTCCACCCCTGATCACCTCCGAACGGGATACTCCAGGGTTGCGGATCTCTTGAGAGGATAACAATTGCCGGCCCGGCGCTACAATGGGACCGCATGACAAAGCCAACCGGCGTAGTCACTTTACCTTCTCGCGCCACTCTCAGCGGGATCCCCGTCGAACCTGTTTACGGCCCTGACGACATCGCCGGATTGCAAGTCCCCGAACCAGGGGAGTTTCCTTACACGCGTGGGATCCATCGCACCATGTACCAGGGCAAGCTCTGGACCATGAGGCAGTTCTCCGGATTCGCGACACCGGAGGAGACCAATCGCCGCTACCTGTACCTGCTGAGCCAGGGTCAGACGGGCCTTTCCGTCGCTTTCGATTTACCAACGTTGATGGGCTACGATGCGGACCACGCTACCTCGGAAGGCGAGGTCGGAAAATGCGGCGTATCGATCTCTTCGCTGGAGGACATGGAGATCCTGTTTCGGGGCATACCGCTCGATGGCGTGACCGTCTCGATGACGATCAACTCGCCCGCTCCGGTGATCTGGGCCATGTACCTGGCCGTCGCCGAAAAGCAGGGTGTTCCCTGGTCAAACGTATCGGGCACTCTCCAGAACGATATTCTCAAAGAGTACATCGCTCAAAAAGAGTACATCTATCCACCGCGTCCATCCATGCGGCTGGTCACGGACGTGATTGAGTTCTCGACGCGGCAGGTTCCGCGCTTCAATCCGATTTCGATCAGCGGCTATCATATTCGCGAAGCAGGCTCCACCGCGGTGCAGGAGCTTGCCTTCACTCTCCGCGATGGCATCGAGTATGTGGAATGGGCGCTCGAGCGCGGCCTGGAAGTGGACAGCTTCGCTCCGCGCCTCAGCTTCTTCTTCAATTCGCACAGCGACTTCTTTGAGGAGATTGCCAAATTGCGGGCCGCGCGAAAGATCTGGGCCTACACCATGCGCGACCGCTTCGGCGCCAAAGACGAGCGCAGTTGGAAGCTGCGCACTCACGCCCAAACCGCCGGCTGCTCGCTCACTTGGCAGCAGCCGTACAACAACATCGTTCGAACAGCCCTGCAAGGCTTGGCGGCGGTGCTGGGCGGAACGCAGTCGCTGCACACCAATTCGCTCGATGAGGCCTACGCTCTCCCCAGTGAGCACGCGGTCACGATCGCGCTTCGAACCCAACAAGTGATCGCCTATGAGAGTGCCGTGACCGCTGTGGCCGACCCGCTGGGCGGCAGCTACTTCGTCGAGTCGCTGACGGCTGAAGTCGAGAGCCGCGCCAACGACTACATTCGCCGCATCGACGAGATGGGCGGGATGATACCGGCTGTCGAGCGCGGCTTTCCGCAAACCGAGATCGCGAACGCGAGCTACGAATACCAGCATTCGATTGAGACCGGCGATACCAGGATTGTCGGGGTCAACGCTTTCACTGAGAAAGACGAGAAGGCGATCGACATTCTGCAGATCGATGAGTCCGCATGCGACCGCCAGTTGGAAAAGCTCGCCCGGCTGAAGAAGCGGCGCGACCAAACTCTGGTGCAGCGGTCGTTAGACGATCTCCGTCGCGCGGCTGAAGGCACGGAGAACACGATGCCTTATATCCTCAACGCGGTCCGCGCCTACGCCACCCTGGGCGAAATCTGCGATACGTTCCGAGCCGTGTTTGGCGGCTATACCGAAACCAGCGTGTTGTAAACTCCGGCTAGCCCGCATTTCTCACGAGCACTTTACCGGAGGCTTAAAATCCCGGGAACAATGAAAATTTTCGGTGGGTTGGACGGCAATCCCGTATGAGATCCGGAATCTTGACATTCCGAGCCCCTTGGCGA
>JBPCOQ010000156.1:0-15689 GCA_051000095.1 Bryobacteraceae bacterium
TACTAAATCTTCGTTTCTTTGCGCGGCGCGACGATTTCGCCACTGTAGCGCAGAGAGTCTTGCTGTCTACGTCCAGCCGCGGTTGCAGGCGACCCAAACACCGGGTCGCCCGGCAGGCGGCAAAGCCGCGCTGTGCCACCCGGTGCAACACAGCGGATGCGGTAGGTTTTCGAAGGTGCGCCCAGTCTGCTTCTCAGTCCACCGGCTTGTCGCGGGGCGGCTCGGAATGGTAAAACTCCTGGCGCACCCGGACGGTGTAATCGTCCAGTAAGTGGCGCACGCGCTGGATGCTTGGGGACTTGACGATCAGCCCGACGTGATGCGGCCGGTCCATGCGCCAGACGATCTCCGGGTCGGAATACGCCGAAGTATCGGGGCGCTCCTGGCGTGCCAGCGATACCAGCAGTCCCGCGTAGTCCAACGATGCGATCTCGGGCGCATACGGCTTGTTTCCCGCCGCAATCTCGATCTTGGCCCACTCGGCCCACATATTGAGTCCGGTCGCAGCTTCCACCAGCTCGGCGATGTGTGCGCCACCGACGCGCGCGGATGTTTCGAGAAAATACAAGATGCCGTCCGTGCCTCGAATGAACTCGGTATGCGACACGCCGCGCAACAGGCCCATCGCTTGCAGCACGCGCGCATTCGACGCCACCAGCGATCGCGCCTCCTCGGACTCGCGATCCAGTAACTGACTGGTAAAGATGCCGCCCTGGTGCGAAACCTCCATGGGCGGACGTCCATATTGGCTCGCGACGGCAAACAGCACTTTGCCCTCATAGACGATCGAATCGACGTGGAAGACATCTCCTGGAACGAACCGCTCGACCAGGTAAAACGATCGCTGATTGCCTAGCGCATCGTCCAGGGATCGAAGCTCGGCCGCATTGCTTACCTTGCTGATACCAATGGCGCCAGCCAGTAACCGCGGCTTCAAAACCCACGGCCCGGGGACCGACTCCGTGAACTCCCGGATCTTGTGGTCGTTCAGCAAATGGACGAACTCGGGCACATTCACGCCGGCCTCGAGCGCTTTCATTCGCATCGCCAGCTTGTCGCGAAAATAGCGAGTGGTGGTCTCGCCCATCCCCGGAACGCGCAGGTGCTCTCGCAGCGTGGCCGCCATCTCCAGATCGAAATCGTCGAGAGGGACTACCAGATCGATCTGCTGGGAGCGGGCCAGATGGCTGATCGCCAGCAGCGTATCGGCGCGGTTCCAGGATTTGTCCTGGTCCGGCATGTAGAATATCTCATCGACGCTCTCCACAGGCCAGCGGGCGGTATGCTGCAGACTTTGCGACGTGACCAGGAAAACGCGGCAGCCTTGCCGTTTGCACTCGCGCAGGAAAGCGTGGCCTTTCTCATAGCTGGCGATGCAAAGAACGGTCATGTGGCACAGGCTCTCGAGCCTGTGTTGGTTTGAGCTAGAGAGAGCGCCGAAGTGCGACACAGACAAGAATGTCTGTGCCACTCGGCGATGCAAAGAACGGTCATGTGGCACAGGCTTTCGAGCCTGTGTTGGTGTGCGATGGAGACAGCGCCGAAGTGCGACACAGACAAGAATGTCTGTGCCACTCCGCGATGCACAGAACTGTCATGTGGCACAGGCTTTCGAGCCTGTGTTGCCTTTAGCTGCGCCCGGAAGCGGACTCATTCGGTTCCCACAAAAGCTCCGGCAATCCCTGCTCGTAATTCACCCATCGGCTCCAGACAAAGAAGGCATCGCTCAGGCGATTCAGATATTGTACGGCTTCCGGCGGCACTGCTTCCTCACGAGCCAGCGCCACGGCGATCCGTTCGGCGCGCCGGCAGACTGTCCGGCACACGTGCAGCTCGGCGCTCAGGCGGGAACCGCCGGGCAATACGAACGACCGCAGCGCCGGCAGGCGCTCGTTCGCGGAATCGATTTCGGTCTCGAGCCGACCGATTTCGGCCGCCGTGATCCGCGGCTGCTTCGGGTGAATGTCCTCAAACTGAGTGGCTAGAATGGAACCGAGGTTGAACAACTCGTGCTGCACCCGGCGGAGGATCGTCGCGAGCTTTGGAAGCGCTTCAGCGGAAAGGCAGGCAAGACCAAGAAAGGCATTGAGCTCGTCGACGGTTCCATAACACTCAATTCGCAGGGCGTCCTTGGAAAGCCGCTGACCACCCACCAGACTGGTCTCGCCGCCATCGCCGCGGCGGGTGTAAATCCGATTCAGCGCAATGCGAGGTTCATTGAACATTTTCTATCCGGGCAGGCTGGAGCCCCGCCCCACATTCACGCTATCATGTAAGCCAGAATGTCTATGCTTTCGCCCAGACTGCAACTGAGAGTCTCGCAGAAGCAGATTCTGACTCCGGGGCTCGTCCAAATGGTGACGGTCCTTCAATTGAACCGCTTGGAATTGAAGGACATGATCACCCAGGAGATTGCCGAGAATCCGGTTCTCGAAGAATCGGCCGACGGCATCGAAGAGCTGACGCCCGAAGAGGTGCAAGCGCTGCTCGAGAGCGAGCGCGTTTCCGAGCCGTCCGATCAGAACATCCTCGAAGCAACCAATGGCGCGGCAGGCTCGGATGTCGAAACGGGCGCGGATGGCCCCGAAGCGCCGGGCGAAATCGAATTCGAAGCGCAGGCCCTGACCGCCGCGGCCGGGGTTGAGATAGCCGAGCCCGAACCGACCGAGCCCAAGGCTGACAAAGATCCGTTCGATGAGATTGATTTCGGATCCTTCTTCGACGATTACCTGGATCCAGGGTATAAGAACCCATCGTCGGAAAACATAGAGAAGCCCTCCTTCGAAACATTTCTATCCTCGCCCGTTACTCTCGCCGATCATCTGCAATCGCAATTGAGCGTGCTGGTGATGCCGGACGCGGTGCGCGACGCCGCGGCTAATATCATTGGCAACCTCGACGAGAACGGATATCTGACCACTACTCCCGAGGACATCGCCGAAACCGGCGAGCACTCGCTCGAAGAGGTGCACGAAGCTCTTCGTATTGTCCAGTCGCTGGAGCCAGCGGGCATCGCGGCCAAAGATGTTCGCGAGTGCCTGCTTTTGCAGCTCGAGAGCGGCAACGGAAAAGGCGGCGTGGCCTGGCAGATCGTGGCCAATCATCTCAAGATGGTGGAACTGCGCCAGATGCGGGAGCTGGTCAAAGTTCTCGGCCGCCCCATGGAACACATCCAGATCGCGATGGACGTCATTCACCATCTCGATCCCCGGCCGGGACTGCGCTTCTCCGCATCCGGCGCTCGCCAGGTGGAGCCCGATGTCTACATCTTCAAAGACGGCGACGACTATCTGATCCAACTGAATGACGACGACATTCCGCAACTGCGGTTGAATGCGCAGTACAAGCGCATGCTCGACCGCGATCATGAGCCGAGCAAAGAGGTCCGCAACTATGTCAAGGAGCGCTATGCTTCCGCGATCCAGTTGATGAAGAATATCGAACAGCGCAAACAGACCATCCTGAAAGTTTGCCAATCGATTGTGCGCCGCCAGTTGGACTGTCTTGAGCACGGCATCGATCAACTAAAGCCGATGATGATCAAAGAAGTGGCGGAGGAGATCGGCGTTCACCCCTCCACGGTCAGCCGGGCGGTGGCCAGCAAATATGCCCACACTCCACAAGGCGTCTTTGAGCTGCGATACTTTTTCTCAGAAGCGGTGCAAGGCATTGCGGGCAGCGGCACTCCGCTGCTGATTCTGAAGCGCAGGGTGAAGAAGATGATCGAAGAAGAGGACTCCGAACACCCGCTCACAGATGAACAGATTACGGCTAGACTGAAATCGGAGGGTATCGACGTGACCCGGCGGACTGTTGCAAAATACCGGGAAGACATGAAGATCCCCTCAACTCATCAGCGGCGAGCTCGTACCTAGAATTTCCGTTCCTCGGAGTCGAAAATAATGAAAGTCACTTATACAGGACAAGAGGATTTCTCCTCCAAGCAGCGCGCCAAGCTGGAAGCAAAGCTGCAAAAGATTGGCAAATTTCTGGACGGCAAGGGCGAGAAAGAGGCGCATGTCATCCTTTCTCAACAACGCTTTCTGCACAAAGCGGAAATCACCGTCAATGCTCACGATCACGGGTTGGTAGGCGTCGGATCGGACGGGGACCAGTTTACGGCCGCCTGCGCCGCCATCGAGAAACTGGAGAAGCAGGTAGTGAACATGCGCGCTAAGTGGCGCGATACGCACCGGCACAAGACTGACAAAACTGCCGCGCCCGCGCCTGAGCCCGTGAAGGCGCCGGCCAGCAAGAAGTCCAAAGCGGCGCTGGCCGTCAGCTCTTTGAAGAAGCCATCGCGCGTGTTCCGGGTAGATCACCAGGACGGCCGCAAGCCCATGACGCTGGAAGAAGCGATGCTCGAGATGGGGAACGCGCAGGATTATCTGGTCTACCGCGACGCCGTGACAGACAAGGTATCTGTGTTGATGCGGCGCGGGGACGGGCACCTGGACTTGATTGAAAGCTAGTGAACCGGAGCGCTCCCAGATCACTCCCTGACCCGCTTGCGGGCAGGGCTAGTCGTGGCTCGGCTACAGTCCCGGATCTGGTCATCATCACCGGTCTGAGCGGGTCCGGTAAAGGCACGGTACTCAAGGCGCTGGAGGATCTGGGCTACTACGCCGTCGATAACCTTCCGATCGGATTGATCCCCAAATTTGCCGAGCTTGCCAAGAGCTCCGCGAACGTCCGGCGCGCCGCTCTGGTGGTAGACATTCGCGAAGGGGAAGCTTTGCAGAGCTTCCCGAAAATCTATAAGCAGATTCGCCGGCAAGTTCCGGCGCGGCTGATTTTTCTGGAGGCCGACGACTCAACCTTGATGCAGAGGTTCAGCGAAACACGGCGGCCGCATCCGCTCGGAACAGAACTCTCCGTTGCGAAGAGTATTGAATCCGAGCGCGAGCAACTGGCGCCCATCAAGGCCCTTGCCGATCTCACTTTAAATACGTCCAAGTTCAACGTGCATGAGCTGCGCGAAACCATCGGGACCAAATTCCAGGGCGATTTGCACGAGGACAAGCTCCGAATCGACATCACCAGCTTTGGATATCGCTACGGTGTCCCGCCCGATAGCGATCTGGTGTTCGATGTCCGGTTTCTACCCAACCCGAATTACATACCGGCGTTCAAAAAACATACCGGCCGTCATCCCAGCGTTGCGCGCTACATCCGGTCGTTTCCCCAGACCACCGAGTTTATCGACCGCATTTCAGACCTGCTTTTGTACCTGATCCCGCACTATATGCGCGAGGGCAAGAGCTACCTGACGATCGCATTCGGTTGCACGGGCGGCCATCATCGTTCCGTCATGATCGCGGAAGAGATCAAGAAGCGGCTGGCGAGCGCCGGGTACAAAACGAAGGAGACACACCGGGATATCCGGAAGACGTGATGCCGGATTTTAAACCCAACACACTCTCGAAAACCCTCCCGTAGTGCGAGGTAGAGTCGAGCAGGCCGTTGGCCTGCCGAGCAGGCGAAACCGCCTACTCCACTCACTGCTAGTCATCGCCTTTGGTGGGCGATCCCGCGCCCATAAAAACAGGCAAGAATGTGCTTGCGCACGCTGCGTGCCTGTATTACTAAATCTTCGTTTCTTTGCGCGGCGCGACGATTTCGCAACTGTAGCGCAGAGAGTCTTGCTGTCTACGTCCAGCCGCGGTTGCAGGCGACCCAAACACCGGGTCACCCGGCAGGCGGCAAAGCCCGACCGCCTGCCCCACAGTTTGTGGCGAAGGCGCGCTGTGCTACTTACTTACGTCTTTGCAAAAATGTGGAGCAGGTCTCCGACCGGCTCGCGTTTCAGTGGCGAATCCCTAAAACATTGCCTTCGGCGAGCAGGTCGGGGACCTGCTCCACGCACCTCCGACAAAGTAGAAGGCACCTCTGCGTAATATACTTAGAGATAACGTATGTCGACGAGAATTCTGTATTTGATTCCGGTGATTGCCAGCATCTGTCTGGCCGCGAACGGACCGCTGCTGTTGCAGAAACCTACCCTGAGTAAGACTCACATCGTGTTCGCTTATGCCGGCGATCTGTGGAGCGTGCCGCGGGAGGGTGGGGATGCCATCCGATTGACCGCCGGCACTGGCACAGAGACCGACCCGATCTTTTCTCCGGATGGTTCTCTGGTCGCTTTCCAAGGCGAGTATGACGGCAACACGGATGTATATGTCATTCCCGCCAATGGCGGCGTGCCCAAGCGGCTCACGTATCACCCGGCTCCGGACACTCCTGTCGGTTGGACACGAGATGGCAAGCGTGTACTGTTTCGCTCCACCCGCGACAGTTATTCTTCATCCGGGCGTCTGTTCACGGTTGCCGCGGATGGTGGCTTCCCGGCGGAAGTGGATCTGCCATTGGCGGAATTCGGGAACTATTCGCCGGACGGCCGTCGGCTCGCGTACATGCCTCTGGCGCCAGCGACCGAGTCCTGGAAGCGCTATCGGGGAGGACGGACCACGCCGATCTGGATCGCCAACCTGGGCGACGACTCCATTCAAAAACTGCCGCGCGAGAACTCGAACGATTTCAATCCCATGTGGGTCGAGAATCGTATCTACTTCTTATCGGACCGCAATGGCCCGGTCAGTCTGTTCGCTTATGACATCGGGGCGAAAAACGTATCTCAAATGATTCCTGGCGACGGGTTCGATATCAAGTCGGCCAACGCCGGACCGGGCGGCATTGTGTACGAGCAGTTCGGCGACATTCACCTGTTCGATCTCAAATCGCATCAGCAGCACCGTGTGGATGTTCGGGTTTCGGGCGACATTCCCCAGATCCGTCCGACCTTCCTGAAGGTGGCCGACAAGATCGTGAGTGCAAGACTTTCACCTTCGGGTCTGCGGGCTGTGTTTGAAGCGCATGGGGAAATCCTGACAGTGCCCGCCGAAAAGGGCGACGTGCGCGATCTGACCAACACTCCTGGAGTGAGCGAGCGCGATCCGGCCTGGTCTCCGGATGGCACGCGTATTGCCTATTTTTCGGATGAATCCGGCGAATACCAGCTCCATCTACGCCAGCAGAACGGCATGGGGACGGTGGAAAAAATCGACCTGGGAAAACCAGCTTTCTATTACGAACCGGTGTGGTCGCCGGACAGCAAGAACATCACGTACCGCGACAGCAACCTGCAGCTTTGGAACGTGGCGTTGGATAAAAAGCGGCCAGTGCGGATCGACCAGGACACCTACGATACGCCCACCCGCAATCTGAATCCGGCGTGGTCTCCGGACAGCAAGTGGATCGCCTATACCAAGCTGCTGAAGAACCATCTGCGCGCGTTGTACGTCTACTCGCTCGCAACGGGCAAAAGCCAGCAGATCTCGGATGGAATGAGCGACGCCGAATACGCCAATTTCGACAAGAACGGAAAGTATCTGTACTTCACCGCCAGCACGAACCTGGGCCTGACCACCGCCTGGCTGGACATGTCGAGCGATGAGCACCCGGTGTCGCGCAGCGTTTACATGGTTGTGCTGAATAAGGACGAAGCGTCTCCGCTGGCGCCTGAAAGCGATGAGGAAGCCAAGCCTGCGACGCCAGTGCCGTCCGATAAGAAGGTGCTCGCGCAAGACAGCGCTCTCCAGCAACCGGCTGGCGAGGAGAAATCCGAGGCGGGGAGCAAGTCCACGGAACCTGCCGCCGCGGCCGCCGGGAAACCGAAGCCCGTGGTGGTTCAGATCGATTTCGAAAATATCGGCCAAAGGATCGTGGCTCTTCCGATTCCCGATCGCGACTACGAAGGCATGCTGGCCGGCAAAACAGGTGTTCTGTTCCTGCTCGAAAGAGTGCGCAATCCCGCGGCGCCGCCGGGCGTTGGCGGCGCGACTGCCTACAAGTTCGATCTGAAGACGCGCAAGACGGACAAGCTGCTGGATGCAGTCGGGGCTTTTAATATTTCTTTTAATGGCGAGAAGATGCTGTACCGCCAGGGCCGGAATTGGACCATCGCCGGTACCGCGGCCGCCCCAAAACCGGGCGAGGGCGCGCTGAAGCTGGATTCGGCGGAAGTGCGCGTCGATCCCCGCGAGGAATGGAAGCAGATGTACAACGAGGTCTGGCGCATCGAGCGTGACTTCTTCTACGATCCGGGTCTGCACGGAATGAATCTGGCGGACTATCGGAAGAAATATGAAAAATACCTCGACAACATTTCGAGCCGCGCGGATTTGAATTATCTTTTCCAAGACATGCTGGGCGAGCTGACAGTGGGCCACCTGTTTGTGCGCGGAGGCACGCAACCGGATGTGAAACGGCTGCAGGGCGGCTTATTGGGCGCGGACTACCGGATCGAGAATGGCCGGTACAGGTTTGCGCGGATCTACAACGGCGAGAACTGGAATCCGCAATTGAAGGCTCCGCTGACGCAGCCCGGCGTGAACGTGAAGGTGGGCGACTACCTGCTTGCGGTGAATGGCCGGGACGTTCCGTCTTCAGAAAATATCTATAGCTTTTTCGAAGAGACGGCCGGCAAATCAGTGGTGTTGAAGATCGGGCCGAATCCGGATGGCAGCGGAGCCCGCGAAGTTACGGCGGTTCCGGTGGCGAACGAATACGCATTGCGCAATCTGGCCTGGATCGAAGAGAACCGGCGAAAAGTGGACAAGCTGAGCGGCGGTCGCCTGGCTTACGTGTATCTGCCGAACACGGGCGGGGGCGGATTCACGAACTTCAATCGATACTATTTCGCGCAGGTGGGCAGGCAGGGCGCGGTGATCGATGAGCGGTTCAACGGCGGGGGCCAGATCGCGGACTACGTGATCGACAATCTGAAGCGCACGCAAACCAATTTCTTTATGACGCGCGCGGGCGAGCCGTTCACGACGCCGCAAAACGCGATCTTCGGACCCAAGGCGATGATCATCAACGAGTACGCGGGCTCGGGTGGCGACGCAATGCCATGGTTGTTCCGCGACGAGCATGTGGGACCGCTGATCGGCAAGCGGACCTGGGGCGGACTAGTCGGAATCTTTGGTACTCCCCAATTGATGGACGGCGGCGGCGTTACCGCGCCAAATCTGGCCTTTTACAACCTGAAGGGCGAGTGGGACGTGGAGAACCACGGCGTGACGCCCGACATTGAAGTGGAGTACGATCCAGCGGCGGTGAAGGCGGGGCACGATCCGCAGCTCGAGAAAGCGGTGGAGGTGTTGATGGCGGATCTGAAGAAGAATCCGCCGCCGGTGTATAAGAGGCCGGAGTTCCCTAATTACCACAAGAGTGGAGCGGCGGTCACTACGGGAACGCGGTAAGTAGCACAGGCACGCAGCGTGTGCAAGCGCATTCTTGCCTGTTTTATGGGCGCGGGATCGCCCGCCAAAGGCGATGAAAAGCAGTGAGTGGAGTAGGCGGTTCGCCTGCTCGACTCTACCTCGCACTACGGGAGGGTTTTCGAGAGTCACAAATTTGCGGCGTGCATCCGAATCGGCGCTAAACCTGCCTTCGGATATCGGCGATATACCGGAGGGACGCGACGGGAGCCTTCGAGCGCGTTGCGGGGCCGCAAGCTTTTTTCCTGAACTGCGGGACACCCGGCAGCCCCTTACGAACGGCGGAGGCGTTCTCGTGCCTGCTCAGTAGCGATTCGGACAATTCGAGAAGCGACCGGAGTTGAAGCACAAGAGTCCACAAGAGTGTTTCTTTGCCGGGTGGCCGAGCAAAGACCGGATTGAAAACATCGGGTCCTCGTTTAAGTGCAACACAGGCAAGAATGCGCTAGCGCACGCTGCGTGCCTGTGCCACTTCCACAGGCTCGGGCTACCGCCGCCCGAAGAGCCAGAATAATGCCGACAGCAGCGCGCTCAGCAGCAGGCATGTCACCCACGGGAAGTAGAAGCTGGTGTTCTTGCCGCGGTAGACGATGTCGCCCGGTAGCCGCCCCAGACGGATCGGCAACTTCTCGCCGAAGGTCAGCAGCACGCCGGCCAGCACCAGCGCGATACCGAGAACTATGAGCGCGCGTCCCACTGGTTTGTCACGCTGGCGTTCGCAGCACGGCCAGGACTAACCGGCCGAGACACAACGCAGTCAACCCAAGGCATACGAACGCCGAGTAGCGGATTACCGGTTCCTTCCACATCAGGCGCGCTCGGGGCATTCCCAGGATCAGGAACGTCACGAAACCGCCCGCCAACCCTCCGATGTGGGCAAAGATATCCACTCCCGGGATGAAACTCAGCACCAGCGCGAAAATGACCCACTGACCGTAATGGGCTTTCACCATTGATCCCAGCGACGATTTGTCCGTAAATCCGAAGGCCAGCATGGCTCCGATAAGGCCGAAGATGGCGGCCGAAGAGCCGACCGAGGAGTGGCCTGTTATCGAGCTCAAGAGAAATCCGGTGACTGTGGAAACAAAGTAAAACACGATGAGGCGGCTAGTGCCACAGAGCGCCTCGACTTCAGCTCCCACGGAATACAGAGCCAGGGAGTTCATCAGGATGTGGATGAGGTTGCCGTGCAGAAACCCGGCGGTCACCAGCCGCCACCACTCGCCGTGCAAATATGGCCACGGAACGCTGGCGCCATACTCCTTGAGAGGCGAACCGGGAGCGAGCTTATCCACACCGAAGAGCGCGAAATTGATCACGAGGATCATGACCGTGGTGAATCGCGCCTGTGGAATCAGACCGCCTAGAATGGCTCCGCCGGGCCGGGCATCCACGGCTTTGGGGCCTACTTTCACATCGCAATACGGACAGACTTTGTCGTCCGTAGTGATGAAAGCCCGGCAATTCGGGCACATCCGTCGCTTGTCCACTGACCCCTATTGTACAGTCGAGATGAATGCAGGCCGTCGCGAGCTACACGCTGCCACCCGATCAGTATGCGCGAGCGATTGCTTATGCGCACGCGCGCTATGCCCTGCACTTTGCGAGCTTCGCCGTCTCCGTGCTGGTTTTAGCGGCGATGCTCCGGTTTCGAATGGCGAGCCGTCTTCGCCGTTACCACCCCGCTATTGTGATTGGCGCCGTCTTGATCCTGGCCGCGTTGGCAGACCTGCCGTTGGACGCGATTCGCCACTCGCTAGGGCTGCGGTTTGATATTTCCGTACAAAGCTGGCCTTCCTGGTTTTGGGACTGGACCAAGGAGCAACTGGCCGGGTTAATCATCGGCATCTCTGCGCTCTGGCCTTTTTACATCCTGTTACGCGGGAGCCCGAGGCGGTGGTGGATTTACGCATGGCTCGCGTCGATACCAATTTCGATCGCGTCCGTTTACGCCGATCCCTGGCTGTTCGAGCCGCTGTTCAATAAGTTCGAGCCGTTGGCGCGCGCTCATCCCGAGCTGGTGGCGCCGATTGAAGGTTTGCTCCACCGGGCCGGCATTTCCATTCCCAGCGAGCGTCTCTTCCAGATGGACGCCAGCACGAAGACGAATTCGTTGAATGCGTATGTGTCCGGGTTCGGGCCATCGCGCCGGGTGGTTCTCTATGACACGATCATCCGCAAAGAGAGCGGCCCGGCGCTGCTGACGACGTTCGGGCATGAGCTGGGGCATTACGCTCTCGATCACATCGGGAAAGGACTACTGTTCGGCTCGGTGCTGTTCCTGATCGGGATTTTCCTCGCCTCTAGGACGATTCGGTTTGTGATCGCGGGATGGGGCGCCCGCCTCGGCATCCGGGAGGTGAGCGATCTGGCTTCCCTGCCCCTATTCCTGCTCTTTATTGAAGTAGCTGGATTGGTTTCGGAGCCACTAGTGAACGCGTACAGCCGTTACCAGGAGCATGAGGCGGACGTGTACTCGCTGGAGGTCACACACGGCGTCGTTCCGGATGCAGGCCAGGCCGCGGCACGGGCTTTTCAGATCGAAGGTGAGACGGATCTCGAGGAGCCAACCCCGAATCCGTTCATTGTCTTTTGGATGTACTCGCACCCGCCCACGGCGGAGCGTCTCCGGTTCGCGCTCGAATACGATCCGTGGAGCCAGGGCCGCGCCCCGAAGTATGTTCGTTGATTAGTGGGCAGGCTGCAGTGTCAGAGGCAGAGTGGAACAGGCGCTTTCGCCTGTTTCCAAAAAAAACGGACAGGCGAACCGCCTGTTCCACTCAGCGAACCTCAACTTGCTGGAAATAAATTGGATTTGCAAAATAAGCGGCATAGGCTGAATGCCCTGCCCCCGCGGCCGTCAAAGCCATTGCCGCCCAGGCTGTTGCCGCGGACGAAATCCACTGATCATGATCGTGCGGAAAGCCGCTCTGGAAATACGGCTGGAACTTCGGAGCGCGGCTCGCAACATGCCACGATCCATCCGGTAACTGGGTCTTCAGCAGATACGCGACCCCTCGCCGGTAAGCGGGATCCGTGGCGGAGACTCCGGCGGCATTCAGCGCATACAAGGTCTGACCCGTTGCATAGGCATCGCTCGCCAAATCCCTGGTCTGTGCCCAGCCGCCGTCTGGTTGCTGTAATTCGAGCAGCTTCTTTGATAATTCGCCGGCCAGCGATGGATCGGCGCCGGCCCATTTCAAACCGAGCATTTGCATATTGCGATCCTCCGTGGTCCGGGGCTGCGCGCTAATCAGCCATTGCTGTGCGCGCGCGATTCGGTCGTCGATCTCGGCCTTGCGTCCGGGCATTCCGTAAATTTGGAGCGAGCGGATGGAGATGGCTGTCCGGGTAAAATCGCCATCTTCCATGGGAGGACGTGCGATACCTCCGACGTGCCATTGGCCTGTCGCCAGTTGCTCGGCGGCTAGATTAAAGACCATCGCGTCGGTAACGGCTTCGGGAGCGAGGTTCCCGGCTTCCATGCCCAGCAGTGCGTACGCGGTCATATCGGAAGAGCCGGGCGGGTCCAGACGCTGCAAGATGGGCTGCTCGAAAGTAGACCAGCCGAACTTAACCGCCTTCAATTGTGCGGCTGCCGCGGCTTCATCGACGTGTATGCCCTTGCGGCGCGCCAACGCTACAGCCATCGCTGTCATGCTGTGAGCATGGCAAGAGGCGCAACCGCCTTCGACCAGGAATTTCGACGTGCTGGTCTGCAACAGCCCAATGCTTTTTCCGGCGGCCTTTTCAATATCGGGCTGAGCGTAATCCGCGGGAATCACGACCGGCTTTGTCATCGCGTGCGCGGTTTCTTTCATTCCAAATACACGCAGTACTTCCGCGTCGCCAGCCTTCTTCGCCCACGCCAGTGCATCTTCCCCTGCTTTGCTCTTGATCTTGGGATCGGCGCCTTTATCTAGTAGCAATTTCACGACCCGGGCATCGTTGTGATCGCACCCAATGGCGAGCATCAGCGGAGTCATTCCACGCACATCTTTCGCGTTCACGTCAGCCCCGGCATCGATGAGTGTCTTCACCAACTCGGGACTGCCATACGCGACTGCGAGCAGCAACGGCGTGAAGGACCCAAGAGCAATGGGGCCATTCTTTACGGGAGGGCCGAAGGCCGGCGTGGAGATGGCGTTGACATCCGCTCCCTTTTCTAGAAGCATCTTTGTCCATTCCAGATCACCCGAGCTGGTTGCCCCCATCAGAGCTGAAAAGCCACCGGCGTCCTTAGCGTTCAGGCCTGCGCCTTTGGCCAGGAGTAACTGCGCGATCTCGCGATTGGCCGCCTCGATGAGCGGCGTGGTTTGCATGAAATCGCGAGCGTTGACATCAGCGCCTTTGTCGATAAGTAATTTCACAACAGGCAAACCGCGATCATCCTTCGCCGCCATCAACAGCGGGCCCCGGCCCATTTTTGATTTGGCATTCACGTCCGCGCCTTTGTCGAGTAGCAGCCGGACCTTGTTGAGGTCGTTCACGGCCCACATCAGCGCGGTGACGCCGAAGTCGCTCTTCGCATTCACGCCGGCGCCCTTGTCAATCAGCAACTTCATGGCGTCGAAGCTGCCGTAGGCCGCGGCGTACATTACGGGTGTAGTTCCGCGCTTGTCTCTTGAGTTCACGTCCGAGCCGCTAGCGAGCAGGCTATTGATCGCCTTGAGATCGCTATTGCGAATGGCGGCAAACAGCTTGTCGCTCGCTTCGTCCGCGAGAGCGGGAAACGCAAGCCCTGCCACCACAAGAACTGTGAAGAATGCCTTCATGGAAATTCCCTCCGGCGTAGATTGCAGTCAGTATAACAATAGTGATGCGGCTGGCCGGTTCGTATCAGGCGCCCACTGGTAATATCGTGAATTGAATAAGGAGACACCTTCTTTGCCCGTGCAAAACTTAATGGACTTGACGGGGCTTGTTGCGGCCGTCATTGGAGGAACCTCGGGTCTCGGGCGCGAACTGGCCATCGGACTGGCGGAAGCCGGTGCGCACGTGGTCCCGACCGGGAGGCGCGAAACGCTGCTGGAGGAGGTTTGCGTAGCGGTCGAACGGACCGGCGTGCGAAGCTTGCGGCACGCCTGCGATGTGGCGTCCCGTGAATCGATCGATAGCTTTCGCGACGCGGTGGTCCGCGAATTCGGGCAGGTAGACATTCTGCTGAATGCCGCTGGGCGGATCTTCCGGAAGCCGACCGCCAATATTACTGAGGAAGAGTGGAACGGATTGATGGACGTCAATGTCACGGGGATGCTGCGCACCTGCCAATCCTTTTACGGGCCGTTATCGGCTAACGGGCGAGGCCGCATTATCAACATCGCTTCGCTGAGCTCATTTGTCGCGCTGCTAGAAGTGGCCGCTTACGCCACCTCGAAAGGGGCGGTACTCATGCTGACCAAGAGCCTCGCCATCGAATGGGCGCGAGCCGGGATTAACGTGAACGCGATTGCGCCCGGCGTGTTTCGCACGGATTTGAACGCGCAACTTCTGGACGGCACCGAGCGCGGACGTGAGCTCCGGCTGCGTACACCGATGGGCCGCTTCGGGCAGGCGAAAGAGCTGGTTGGCGCGGCCGTGCTGCTGGCCTCCGGCGCCGCCAGCTTCATTACGGGCCAGTGCCTCGCGGTGGACGGCGGCTTTCTCGCTTCGGGAGTGAATCAGTAGCCCAGGCACCCTTGCCTGTGTGTGGAGTTTCTACATTCTCAAGTGGGGCAGGTTGCTAACCTGCTGGCCGATTGGCAATCGGCCTCCTCCCAGAAACGGAGAATTCTCATACTGAGCAGCCATTGCCGTTTCGTGGCGACCTTCACTCACCGACGTTTGCCGCATCTGTACGAGATCGGACGGCCTATGTTTTTCACCTGGCGTCTACACGGCAGCCTGCCGCCCAACCGCCCTTTCCCCGGCCATCTGACGTCCGGAAAGGCCTTCGTTAGCATGGATCGTATTCTGGATAGCGCCCGCACCGGCCCACTGTACCTTCAACGTCGGGAGATCGCCAATCTGGTGGTTGAATCCATTCTCTATCACCAGCAAGGGCTGAATCACTATGAACTCCACGCCTATGTCGTAATGGCAAATCAGGTACACCTTTTGATCACGCCAAGCGTCGCGGTCTCCAAGGTCATGCATTCGCTCAAGAGGTTTACTGCCAGGAAAGCCAATGAACTTTTCAAGCTTACGGGGCGGCCCTTTTGGCAAGATGAAAGTTACGACCATCGGGAAAGATCGCTCATTATGGGCTGGGTTGGTTGCCCCCCGAAGCGTTCGTCTGGTCTAGCGCCGGGGCCGATTGCCAATCGGCCCGGTCGCGGTAGGGATGCCGGTTAACCCGACACCCCCCGCACAGACCCGTGCTGGCGCTCCTAACGCACACGGTTCTTACCTCGGATATGCGGATGTTTA
>JBPCOQ010000170.1:0-24906 GCA_051000095.1 Bryobacteraceae bacterium
ATTAATTAAGCAGCGTATGCAAACTGCTGATTGGCAGTTATGGTTTTCCGATCGTTTTACGGGAGCTCGGAACCCGGCACGCCTTTCCACAACGATTCAATCCCGTCGAATCCGTTTCGCCCCCCTCATTGATTATCATAACATTGGATGCCTAGCACGATTTCACCCCGGACCGGGCAGGAACTTGAAGTCCGAAAAGGCAGTCTGGATAACCAAGCTCCGCTTTACAACGTCGTCTTGCTGGATGACGACGACCATACGTATGAATACGTGATTGAGATGGCGAAAAAGCTGTTCGCCTGCTCGGATTCGGCCGCGATGAATCATGCCGTCGAAGTGGACACCACCGGGCGCACCATTCTGATTACGTGTGAGCTGCCGCAAGCCGAGTTCGGACGCGATCAGATTCTGGCCTATGGCGCCGACCCGCGCATGCCTCGGTCCAAGGGGTCGATGTCGGCCATTGTGGAGCCGACGCGATAGCTGGTGTTCCCAACGCTGAGAGCCGCTGGTTATATACTTAGTTGATATAATATTTGTATATGCCTGCAGTGCTAGTGCATCTTGATGAGACTACCTTTCATGCCTTGAACGAAATCGCTCCAGCAGTCGGACGAAAGCGAACGGAGTTTATCAGGTCGGCAATACGCAAAGCGATCCGTGACCAGGAGTTCGCGCTCATGCGCCAGGCCTACGCCTTGCGGCCGGATTCGGAGAGCGAGGCGGATGATTGGTCAACCTGTGAGGAGTTCCAGGCTTGAAGCAGTTCGAAATCTGGTGGGCGAACTTGCCTGCACCGGCGGGCAAGCGACCAGTACTGCTTCTCGGTCGAAACGATGCTTACGAGTATTTGAACAAATTTATTGTGGCGGAAATTACAACCACCATTCGAAGCATTCCGGTGGAGGTGATGCTCGGTCCGCGAGAGGGCCTAACCAGGCGCTGTGCGGCAAACTGCGATAACCTCCGCACCATAGCTCGGTCCACTATTGGCAAAAGAATCGGAGCGTTGCACGGTTCACGCCATATTGATGTCAAAAGAGCTATCGGATATGCGCTCGCTTGGGAAGAACTGATCATGGCCTGATAGCCCCGTCGCTTCGGAAAATGGAATCGCGAATGGTTTATAGTAGCTATATCCAACCAGATCGAATAGGAGATTTACATGGTTCGCAGATTGATCGTGGGGGCGTGCCTCACTGTCCTAATAGCCGGCGCAAGTTTCGCGCAATCGAAGCCGGATTTTAGCGGCACCTGGAAGCTAAATGTTGAGAAGAGCGACTTCGGCCCTTTGCCGGCGCCTACCAGCCGGATCGATGTGATTCAGCATTCCGATCCGGTCTTGAAAGACAGTGTGACCGCCGACACAGCCCAGGGCAAGCAGGAGTACATTGCCAACTACACGACGGACGGTAAGGAAGCGTTGAACAAGTTGGGGCCGCTCCAGGTCAAATCGACGCTCACCTGGGAAGGCAACAATCTGGTTGTTAACTCGAAGGCCACCGTCAACGAGAACGACATTGCAATCAAATCCGTTTGGTCGCTATCCGCCGACGGCAAGACGATTAGCCAAATGGTGCATCTTACGAGCCCCATGGGCGAGGCCGATCAGAAATGGATTCTCGAAAAGCAGGATGGCGCCGCGGCAACCAGCGCGGCGTCTAGTACAGCTTCCCTGCCCGCCTCAACCGCAACCGCCGCCAAAATATCCGGCGGTCCGAAACCAAACTTCAGTGGTACCTGGAAGCTGAACGTCGCCAAGAGCGATTTTGGGGTGATACCAGGGCCGGAGAGCCGGACCGATATCATCGATCATAACGATCCCTCGCTCAAGATCGCGACGAAAGAAGACGGCCCTCAAGGCAAGCGTGACTACGTGATGGTGCTGACCACCGATGGAAAAGAAAACGTCAACAACCCCGGCATCGAAATCAAGAGCGCATCGACTTGGGAGGGCCCGGCGCTTGTGACCAACACGAAATTGAAGTTCCAGGAAAACGACATCGCCATCAAAAATGTAATGACGCTTTCCGATGATGGCAAGACGTTGACCGTGAACGCACATCTGTCGGGTCCCATGGGCGAGGCGGATCAGAAGTTCGTTTACGAGAAGCAGTCATAACCAGCGCTGGAGTGTTACCGGATATTCTCGCGCAGATCGTTGATCGAAAAAAAGCCGAGCTAAAGGCGCGGACGCCTGGGGTGGAGCGGAAGGCGGAGGATTCGGTCGCTACTCGCCGCCCATTTGCGCCTGCCCTCGTTCGTGACGCTCCGGCGATTATCGGAGAGATCAAGAAAGCCTCGCCCAGCAAAGGCGTCATGGCGGATTCTTTCGATCCTGCTTCGATCGCCGGCATGTATCAGAGAGGAGGCGCGGCGGCTCTCTCGGTGCTCACCGACGCGGAGCATTTTCAGGGCAGCCTCGCGCATCTACGGCAGGCCCGCCAAGCTGTGAGTCTCCCGGTCTTGCGCAAGGATTTTACGATTGACGAGTACCATGTGATTGAGGCGGCGGCGCATGGCGCGGATGCGATCCTGCTGATTGCCGCAATCCTGAACACCGGGCAGCTTCGCCGCTTTCGCGAGCTGGCCGCGGAATACGAAATGGCCGCGCTGGTGGAAGTTCACGATCGAGAGGAGTTAGAGTTGGCCGCCGATTCCGGCGCCGAAGTCATTGGCGTGAACAATCGCAACCTGCGCACTTTTGAGGTGAATCTGGAGATCGCACTGCGGCTCGCGGAAAACATTCCCGCCAACACGATCCGCGTGGCGGAAAGCGGTATTCGTTCCGCCGCCGATGTGAACCGGCTCGCCGCGGCCGGTTATCAGGCATTCCTGGTAGGTGAGCACCTGATGCGCTCCTCCGATCCGGCGCAAGCGCTCCAAGAGCTACGGTCATGATGGTCAAGATCTGCGGCATCACCAATCGGGAGGATGCTCAAGCGGCAACGGACGCAGGGGCTTCGGCCCTTGGCTTTAACTTCTGGCGCGATAGTCCGCGCTACATCTCACCCACGGGAGCTTCGTTGATTACGGAAAAGCTGCCGGATAGCATCGTACGCGTGGGTGTCTTTGTAGACGAGACTCCCGACACGATTGCCAGGATCGCCTTGCAAGCCGGATTGAATGTAGCGCAACTGCATGGCGAGGCCGAGTGTTCTTCCATGCCGGTGTGGCGCGCCTGCCCGATCCGCGAATCCCTCGAGTTCGACTGCCTTGCCGATTCCGCCGCCGAAGCCTTTCTCTTGGACACAGCGTCCACGGAATTGCGAGGAGGCACGGGCCTCACATTCCGGTGGACCCTGGCGAAAGAGGCCGCGCGGGCCACTGGCAAAAAAGTGATCGTGGCGGGCGGCCTGGATGAAAACAATGTGCGGCAGGCAATCGCCGAAGCGCAGCCTTGGGGCGTGGACACCTGCTCCCGGATCGAGAGCTCGCTGGGACGCAAAGATCACGATCGAATGACGAAGTTCATCCGTGCCGCTTTATCCGCCTAACTCCCTTTGACATGCTGATGCCATGCTGACCTCACAACCCGATTCGAAAGGCCATTTTGGCCCCTACGGTGGGCGCTATGTTCCCGAAGTGCTGATGACTCCTCTCGAGGAGCTGGAGACCGCTTACCGCGACGCGCAGGCCGACCCGGAATTTCAGGCGGAGCTGCACGAGTTATCGGCCAACTACGCCGGGCGTCCGACGCCGCTGTATTTTGCGCGGCGGCTGAGCGAAAAGCTGGGTGGCGCCCGGCTGTACATCAAGCGCGAAGACCTGCTGCATACAGGCGCTCACAAAATCAATAACTGCCTGGGCCAAGCCTTGCTGGCGCGGCGAATGGGAAAGCGGCGCATTATCGCGGAAACCGGAGCCGGGCAGCATGGCGTTGCCACGGCCACGGTGTGCGCTTTGTTCGGCCTCGAATGCATCGTCTACATGGGCGAAGAAGACATGCGGCGGCAGCGGCTGAATGTGTTCCGGATGCGATTGCTGGGCGCGAAAGTGGTGGCTGTTGCGAATGGAAGCCGCACGTTGAAAGATGCGATCAGCGAGGCAATTCGCGATTGGGTGACCAATGTCGGGACCACGCATTATCTGCTCGGATCGGCCCTGGGCCCGCATCCCTATCCGGTGATGGTGCGAGACTTTCATCGCGTCATTGGGGACGAAGCCCGCCAGCAGATTTTAGATCGCGAGCAGCGTTTGCCGGATTCCGTGTTCGCCTGCGTCGGCGGTGGCAGCAATGCGATCGGCATGTTCCACGCATTCGTGTGTGATTCCGGCGTGAAGCTGGTGGGCGTCGAGGCGGGTGGGCGTAGCGCCGAATTAGGACAGCATGCGGCGCGATTTTCGGGCGGCGCTCCGGGCGTGCTGCATGGGGCCTACAGTTACCTGCTGCAGGATGAAAACGGACAAGTAGCGCTCACGCATTCCGTATCGGCGGGACTGGATTATGCGCTGATCGGGCCGGAGCACGCCTGGCTACGCGACGAAGGCCGGGCGGAGTACGTGTCGGTCACGGACGCAGAAGCGCTGGCAGCGGCGCAAACTTTATCGAGAACGGAAGGGATTATTCCGGCGCTGGAATCGGCGCATGCAGTGGCGGAGGCAATCCGGCGGGCGCCTGCGGCGAAGGGTGAGCTGTGGATCGTCAATCTCTCCGGCCGCGGCGACAAAGACACCGACATCTATCGCGAGAACCTGAAGGAACTGGATGAGCCAGACCAGAATCAGCCGTCTGTTTGAACGGCTGCGCGCGCAAGGCCGGCCCGGGCTGATCGCATATTTGACAGCCGGCGATCCATCTCCGGAGCACACGCCCGCGTTGGTGGCGGCCCTGGAGCGCGGTGGGGCGGATCTAGTTGAGCTGGGAGTTCCCTTCTCCGACCCCATTGCCGACGGTCCTGTGATTCAACGCGGTTCGGATCGGGCGCTGCGGGCCGGAACGACGCTACATACCGTTCTCGATATCGCGGCGCAAATTCGCCAGCAGTCGGAGATTCCGTTGCTGTTATTCACGTACATGAATCCAGTGCTTCGGTATGGGCATGCAGCGCTGGCGCGTGAGGCCGCCGCCCGGGGCATCGATGGTTGCCTGCTCACCGATCTCAGCGTCGAAGAAGCCGAGGCTTACGTGGATGGGATGCGCGCGGCGGGTCTGGATACGGTGTTCCTGGCGGCGCCGACCAGCACACGCCGGCGGCGGGAACTGGTCGCGAAGTATTCGACCGGCTTTGTGTATCTGGTATCCCGGACGGGCGTCACCGGGGAGCGGGAGTCCGTGTCCGAAACGGTCGCGCCGCTGGTGAGCAACATGCGCGAAGTCACGGATCTGCCGCTGGCGGTGGGGTTTGGGATCTCGACGCCCGAGCAAGTGCGAGCGGTGGGGGCACTCGCCGATGCAGTAGTGGTCGGGAGCGCGATCGTCAGGGCAATCGAGCAGAACGGCTCAGGCCCGCAGCTCGAGAGCCGGCTGGAGCATCTGGCCAGCCAGCTTGCGAGTGGACTACCATCTAAGAAAACATGAGCATGGAGCAGCTCGCCGATTGCCGCGTTCGGATCGACGCGGTGGACCTGAAGATCCTTGCGCTACTGAACCAACGGACTGAAATCGTCGAAGAGATCGGACGGATCAAGCAGCGGCTCGCGATGCCGATTTACGAGCCTAAGCGCGAAGACCAGGTATTCCACAACGTGATTTCGAATAATTCGGGGCCACTCTCCGGCGAGGCTGTGAAGCGCGTTTTCGAGCGCATCATTGACGAGATGCGGACGGTGCAGCGGGACAAGATGCACTAGATTGTGTGGCACAGGCTTTCAAGCCTGTGTGGGTCTGAGGTTCGCGACTGATGTACGTGCAACACCCGCAAGAATGCCTGTGCCACATTCCGTCTCAAACGCCAATCCTTCGCACAGTGTGCGCAGCGCGGCGTCACCCGATAGCGCTCCCGCCGCCAATCGGGTTTCGATCCGGCGGCCCAACTCGAGTTGGCTGTCGATCGAGAGCAGAAAGCCCGCGGGGTGATTGGAGTAGCAGTATTCGAAGATTCGCGCGGCGCGCTCGGACCGGAATGTCGGAACCAGCATCTGCACGGATTCGCCATCGCAGACCGCGACGAACCAAAGATGGCCCAGCACCCGGGGATCGAAAATTTCGTACACCTGCGTGCACGCGGCGTTGGGCCGGCATTTCGGAAGTGCGATGGTCACAGGTGAAAATGCTCTACCCCTGGCTGCGGCGTCTGGCACCGAGCGCCCCCTGGAGAGCTGTTCCGTCCGGAGATCCCAGACCAGTGCAAGGATCCCAGCCGGGCCCCGCCGAATAGGCACCGTTCGTGCCGGAAACAATATCGTGAAAACCTTTGATCCCGGTGGCGTAGATCACTGGATTCAGATAACCGGCAGGGGTCTTCAGATGCTGATTCATCAATGCAATCAAAGCAGACCATAGCGGCGCGACCGCACTGGTACCTCCAAACACCGCATCTTGCCCGTCCACGTGGATCTGATAACCGGTTGCGGGATCGGCATCGCCGGACACATCCGGAACCCCTCGTCCCTTAAAATGCGTGGAATTCACCGAGACGGGCACCTTTGCGCTCTTCTGAAAATCGGGAAGGGGAAAAAAATCGCTCACGCCTCCACCGGACGCTCCGTTACCTGGACCGTGATTCCAAACAACCTCGTTCGTTCTCCTTCCGCTCGTGGATTCCAGACGAGTGCCTCCGCAGGCCAGCACGTGCGGGCTGGACGACGGAAAATCGACGTGCGACTGCCCGTCCGTGGTACCGTCCACGGAGCCATCGTCACCCGACGCGGCGCATACGCTCACCCCGAGAACCGACGCATCCTGAAAAGCCTGATCGAAGCCGGTCAAGGACTGATTCGTCCACGATGATTCGGGCCCGCCCCAACTGATCGAGACGACGGAGGGCTTCCGGACTCTGTCGTGGATTGCCGTCGAGATCGCGTCCAGGAAACCTTTGTCGGTGTTGGGCGCAAAATACACGGCGATCTTCGCGCCGGGCGCGATGGCGCCGATCACTTCGATGTCCAGCAGCACCTCACCATCCGCGCTGTTCGGATCTCCGGCCGGGGTGTTGTGAGCGGCATCCACGGAGACTGCTGTTACCGAAGGAGCGGGCTTGACGCCGAGCTTGGTGAAATACGCCTGCAGGTCCGCCGTCTTGAAACCACCGCCCAATTCGATAATCGCCACAGTTTGGCCCGCGCCGGTTGCCCCGGCGGGAAAGTTGTAAAGCTTGGCCACATCAATCGGCGTATAGGAAGTATCGCCCGCGGCGCGCGGACCCACTACATTTTTTCGCCGAATGCAATGCGAGCGGGCTTGGGGCCGGTTGTCAAGCCCAAACACGCCAACAATCACATCCTGGAGTTCTAGCGGGATAAACAGTTCGCCAGTGCGGCCGCGGAAAGTGCCTTCCGGGCCCTGGTAGATTCTGAGATTCGTTCCGAAAGCTTCGTTCATGGCTGCCACGGTGCCGGAAAGCGCGACACTGCGGCGAGCCAGATCGACTCCCACTACGGTCAGATCGTGCGCCTGTGCGAACGCCTCGACAGCGTCTACATCGGCCGGGTTGGCGCCGAACTCGGCTGCGAACTGGTCCCGAGTCAGTGGCGCGGCCGCTTCGCCGGGCGGAAGGGCCTTGGCGCGCCGCAGGATTACTGTAACTTCGACCCGCTCCGACCAATTCGGTGTACCTATGACACTCCCGTCTTTCGGCGGCTTGCGCTCACTACCTGAAAGGGCGACTCTCTCTCCGGCCATTCGAACTCCTTCTCACCCGCGCCATAGCGGGACATCTCCAAATCTCAAGCATACGTCACGGCAGTTTCCTACTTCAATCGTACTGGCGGTTAGGTAGGTCTAAGTACCGAATGCTTTGGTACTGTCGCTGACAAAAAACCCACCCGGTGTATCATAAATTGTCTATGGGATTCCGCGTGGCGGAGGTCAATTCATGAAAGGCGTTGTTCTGGCTGGAGGAACGGGAAGCCGTATGTTCCCGCTCACGAAAATAACGAACAAACACCTGCTTCCGGTCTATGACAAACCCATGATCTATTACCCCATTCAGACCCTGGTGGAGGCGGGCATTCGGGACATCATGATCGTCACTGGCGGGCGGAATGCTGGCGATTTCCTCAGGCTGCTGGCGAACGGGAAAGAGTTCGGCCTGCGCCATCTGGACTACACCTATCAAGAGGGTGAAGGCGGAATCGCGGATGCGCTCGCTCTCGCCGAGCATTTTGCGGATGGGCAAAAGCTGTGCGTCGTGCTCGGTGACAACGTCATCGAGGGAAGCATTCGCGGCGCTGTCGAACAGTTCCTTGAGCAGGAACGTGGCGCCAAAATCCTGCTTAAGGAAGTCCCCGACGCCGAGCGCTTCGGAGTCGCCGAGATTGACGGCAGCAGCATCGTGGGGATCGAGGAAAAGCCTAAAAAGCCAAAATCGGACTACGCCGTGATTGGGATGTACATGTATGACGAGACAGTGTTCGACAAAACTCGCGCCCTGGTGCCATCCCGGCGCGGGGAACTGGAGATCACCGATGTCAACAATGCCTACATCCGGGAGGGCACGATGACCTTCGCCCATCTGGACGGCTGGTGGACCGACGCGGGAACCTTCGATTCTCTGCTACGAGCTAATAATCTGGTGGCGGAGACAGCACGCGCGAGAGATGCAGCGGCACAAGTGGCAGCGATTCCGACGGTATGAGCCTCAGTCTTGAGCAATTGGATGAGCTCCTGACTCCGAAGTGTCAGAAAGGAATAGGAAAGGTAATTATGTCCCTCGGTTCGCCTGACCTGATTGAGGGAGTGCGGATCGCCGAGATGCGGGTCTGGCCCGACGACCGCGGGTACTTTCTCGAAGTGGCTCGATTTGGCAAGGGCCTTGCGGCGGAGTTTCCTCCGGCTTCCACACAGGTGTCCGCGGCGCTCAGTTATCCGGGAACGATCAAGGCGTTCCATTTCCACAAATATCAGACAGATTGCTGGGTTCCCGTGCAGGGCATGCTGCAGGTGGCGCTGATCGATCTTCGGCGGCACTCACCGACTTACGGAGAACGCAACACGTTTTATGCTGGTACATTACGGCCCTGGCAGTTTCTGATTCCGCCCGGCGTGGCTCACGGTTATAAAGTGATCGGGCCTGATCCGGTCGTCCTGGTGTATCTTACCAACCGTTTATATGACCCGGCCGATGAAGGCCGCATCGCGCACAACGATCCACAGATTCAATATGATTGGGAAACGCAGTTCAAGTAGAACCTGAATGAAGATCACCATCTCTCACAACAAGTCCCAAGCCGAGGTGAAGAAGGCCGTTGATCGGTCCCTCGACGATCTGTTCAAGGGTATCGCAGTGGGCCCGCTGGAGATTGTCAATCCACAGAAGACCTGGGAAGGCTCCACCATGACCTTCGGCATGACAGCGAAAATGGGTTTTATGTCGGCGCCTATTCGCGGAACGGTACTCGTGACCGACAAAGATATCACCATCGATGCGGATCTCGGGTTCCTCGAAAACCTGCTCACTCCGAAAACGAGGGCATCATTAGAGACCCGGGTTAAGGGCCTGCTGACCTGAGTAGCTCGCCAGCGAACGGCTCACGGCCTTCGATTTTCGCCACCAAAAACCGCCGGCGCAGCCACAGCACCCGCTGGCGCTTTTGATTGAACGCGCGCGTCTCGATCGAAACAGTTCCGCGATCTGGTTTACTCGCGGATTCGCGCTTATCGAGCACTTCGCTCTCCGCGTACAGCGTATCGCCTGCAAACACCGGCCGCTCGAAGACTACGCGCTCGAAACCCAGATTCGCGATCGCTCGCCAGCTGGTGTCCGCGACGCTTAAGCCGACTACCAAACTGAAGATCAGCGTATCGGCGATGGGCGGGCGCTCAAAGCCTTGCGCTTGGGCAAAGTGCCGGTCGATATAGAGCGGATGCTGGTTCATTGAGAGCAGGCAGAACCAGGTGTTGTCATGCTCAGTAAGCGTTCGGCCGGGCCAATGCGAGAAAACCTGGCCGGGCTCAAACTCATCCCAGTAGCGGCCAAACCGGCTCAGTGAACGTCCTCCCGGTATTTCTTCAGCAAGTTTTTGGCAATGATCAAACGCTGCAGTTCGTTGGTGCCGCCGCCAATCACGACCAGCGGAGCATCGCGGTAATACCGCTCTACCGGAAAGTCCTTCGAGTAGCCGTTGCCACCCAGTATGCGCATCGCGTCGAAAGCGACCTCCGCCGCGGTCTCAGTAGCGAATAGCTTGGCCATTCCGGCTTCGAGGTCGCAACGCTCGCCCCGGTCCTTCTTCTCGGCGGCGGAATAGATCAGCAGGCGGGAGGCCTCGATCCGGGTGGCCATGTCCGCCAGTTTTAACTGAATGGCCTGGTGCTCGCAGATCGGCTTGCCGAAAGTCCTGCGATGCTGCGAGTAGCGGATAGCTTCTTCAAAAGCCGCGCGTGCAATTCCGAGTCCGCGCGCCGCTACGTTGATGCGCTCGGCTTCGAGGCCAGTCATCACCTGCTTGAAACCCCGCCCTTCGATGCCACCGATCAGGTTTTCCGCCGTGACCGGAAAATCATGGAAGTGCAGCTCGCAGGTTTCGACAGTTTTATAGCCGAGCTTGTCGATATCGCGGCTCACGGTGAGCCCCGGCGGACCCTTCTCGATGATGAAGGAGCTCATGCCTTTGAAGGCCGGTTCGGCCAAAGGATCGGTCTTCGCCAGCAGGACGAACACCTGCGCGCGGCGTGCATTGGTGATCCACATCTTCGATCCGTTGACGACGTAGCTGTTGCCGTTCCGCACCGCCGAAGTGGTGATGCTCTGTAGATCGGTTCCGGCGCCCGGCTCCGAGAGGCACAGGCCGGCGCGCTTCCCGGCGCGAGCGAGTATCGGCAGGTAGCGCCGCTTCTGATCGGAGGTGGCGAAGCGCGTGATGATGTCGCAGACCACCAGATGCGTGCCCAGCACTCCGGCGAGCCCCAGCCAGCCACGCGCCAGTTCCTCGAAGACAGTGGCGAAGGTGGTGTAATCCATTTCCGCGCCGCCATACTCTTCGGGAACATTCAGGCCGAACAGACCCATCTGCTCCATCTGAGCGACTAGCGCATCGGGGTATTCATCACGGCGCTCCATCTCCGACGCTACCGGAATCACTTCTTTATCGACAAACTGCCGAACGGTGTTGACGATCAGCTCGCGCTCACCGGTGAGGTCTTTCACGCCGGGCGCTCCGGAGCGACGAACTTGCGTTTGAGAGTAAGCACAATTTCGCCTTTCTGATTCAGGCCGCGCGATTCAACTGTAACTACGCCGCCAGGCTCCTTACCAATGACGGTGGATTCGGCGTAAAGGGTATCGCCGTGAAACACTGGTCCGGCATGCTGGACATCGCTGTACTCCAGAACCTCGAGCGACCGGCCCCCGGCATCGGCCTGGGTGAGGCCAACCACGATACTGATTACCAGAGGGCCAACCACCAACCGTTGTCCGTGCTGCGTTTGACTGGCGTGATGGGCATCGATGTGAACCGGATGCTGGTTCATGGCCATCAGACTGAACAGGGTGTCGTCGAATTCGGTTAGGGTCCGGCCCAGGACATGGCGGAACTGCTGCCCGATTTCCAGCTCATCATAGTATCGACCGTACATTACGATCGATGATACTGTGGCGCGCGCCTGTCTTTGGTGACTCGCGCTCCACGCGAGCCGTTACGGACCGGGAAAACGATTACCGACGGCTTCGCCGCCGCCTCACGCGGCAGGTCCGGCGGGAGTGGTTGAGACGTCAGACGCACATCCAATGCGCGCTCAATCTTCCGGATGTCCGCGCGCTCGCCAGGCGTTGCGAAGGTAGAGGCTGTTCCCAGCGCCCCGGCACGGCCCGTCCGTCCGGCGCGGTGAATGAAGTCCTCCGGGGCTTTCGGTAGATCGTAATTCACAACGTGCGCAATGCCTTCCACGTGGATTCCGCGCGACGCCACATCGGTGGCCACCAGAACGCGGCACTTGCCCTGCTGGAATCCGCGCAAGGCGTCATTTCGCTGATTTTGCGAGCGATTGCCGTGAATGACGGCGCAGCTCACTCCATCGCGTGTCAGCTTCTTCGCAAGCCGGTCCGCCCCGTGCTTGGTTCGGGCAAACACCAGATAGGAGCCCTGGTCCTCCTTCAGCATCTGTTGCAGCAGACCGAGTTTGCGGTCATTGTCGACTTCGTAAACTCGCAAATCGACGTTCTCTACAGGCTTAGTAGCCGAGCCGATTGAAACGCGTACGGGATCTTTAACATAAGAGGCGATCAGATGCGCGACGGACTTCTCGATTGTGGCGGAGAAGAACAGAGTCTGCCGTTGCGCGGGCATCTCGGAGAGGATGGCCCGAATGGATGGGAGGAACCCCATATCGAGCATGCGGTCGGCCTCGTCCAGCACGAGGATGCGCAGGGCCGCCAGCTTCACCAGTTTGCGTTGCAGAAAGTCGCACAGCCGTCCTGGCGTCGCGATCAGCACCGGAGCGCCCTTACGAATGTTCTGGAGCTGGGTCTGCTCGTTCATTCCGCCGACGACGGTGGCCGCACGGAGACCGGTGCCAGCAGCGAGCTGGACGAAAGCTTCGTGGATTTGCAGCGCCAGTTCGCGCGTCGGGGTCAAAATGAGAGCGCCAGCCCCGTTTGCAATGGGGCTTTTGGTTAAAGACTCGATAATCGGAATCAGAAACGCGAGCGTCTTACCAGTGCCGGTTTGAGCCGTGGCGATCACATCGCGCCCGGAAAGCGCCGGAGGAATGGCTTCGGATTGCACCTGTGTCGGTTCGACAAAGGCGTGCTTGGCGAGGTTAGCGCTCAAGACTTTGGACAAAGAGAGTTGTGAGAAAGTTGTCATTTAAAAGTTGAAACGAGAATCAGCGAGCCGACGAAAGGTGAGAAGGACTAGCGGATTTACTTCGGTACGTCCCTACTATAGCAGATCGGCATCGGTGTCGCCGGTTGTTGGATTTTCTCCTGCACAGGAGACTTGCTGCGCATCTTTCGAGGAATTTGCGAATCTTGCGGCAAGATGCGCCGCAACGAAGCTGGTTGATTCTGATCGAAGAGGCGTTTAGTCGCACCCTCTGAAGGGCAGAGTGGAATAGGCGCTTTCGCCTGTTCTCCAAAAAAAACAGGGGCAGGCGAAACCCGCCTGCTCCACTCTGGAAATTCGCAATTGCTGAAAATAAGTCGGATCTGACAAAGTAAGTGACATTGGGCGAAACCGCCTGTCGCACTCAGACTTTTACCTGCTAACCCCCGCGGACCCGGTCCAACTAGGTCAGGAATTCACGTCTATCCGCAGCCGTTTCGCGGCTTCCATTAAACTTCGATCCAGCGTAAAGATTGAGGAGCCGCTCAATTTCGCCGCGGCTAGCAGGTGAAGATCAACCCATCCCAAACCAGTACCGTGAAGCTTGTGAAATTCGAGCAGGTGCAACACCTCGGAATGCCGAGCCGTTTTGATCGACGGCAATCGCTGTAGCCGATGGAGCGTTACTGCGCGATCTTTCATGTTCCCGCTGGCCAATTCCCCGATGACAAAATCGTGAATTAGTACTTCATCTTGTTCGAGCAGACGCGCTATCCCGGAATTGTAAGAACGAAAGTGATGGATCCAAACAGAAGTGTCTGCCAAAATCATGTTGTAGCGGCGCGCCTGCGAGAAACCGGTTTCAAATTCGGCATAGTGCCGCCCAAGGCTATGAGCCTCCGGGCGTTCTCTCTCTCGACAAGAAGTTGTAGGCCAGCGTGCAGCAAGGCGGTCTTCTCCTGGATGCCAGTCAGCTCGCGCGCTTCTTCGAGCAAGTCCTCCCGTAAATCTATCGTGGTTCTCATATGCATTAGTATGCATCATTGGAGTGTCATTGTCACACTTGTTGTCAACGAGAAAGAGTATTTTCTAATCGAAGAATGAGCCTGAAGGAGCCGAAAGGCTCCAGCTCCGCGTGGCTCCTTTCTTATTGGATTCGGTGTAAGGACTCGTGCGGTGCGGAAAGTGGGAAACCTGCTCTTGGTTTTCCTCGTTTTCCAACGGACCGGCATTTTCCGGAGCCCTCTTGGTCTACGCACTTCGCCTCTCCTGAATAACGCTAAACAACTTCCGTTTGGCCGCTTGCATCTTGCGCGCTGAATCGGTGTCGCTCACCTAAAGCTTTCAAAGTTTCTCCTTGCTTCAGATACTGCCCAGGCCTTTTTAGCTTTTCAAATACCTCCCAAGGCGTAACATAACGACGATCACTCGCCTCCCAATTAGCCTGTTTGCCCGCTTTCCGCGCAGTGAAACGATTGGGCATAGCCCAACTCTGAACCTGGACGCGTGTTAGCGTTTCAACCGGAGCGGGAGTAAGTAGTTTGGCGCGATTAATCGAACTGCTGTCCGAGTTACCCGATTAGAGACCTCCTGAAATCAACATCGCTCTATCGAACCTGCTTCTCTGATGTCCAACTGTACCTACCAACCGATCGCAAGCTGCCGCGCACCGTCGTGCAACCCAGCCAGAGCTGGCGGAGCCTGGAAAGGATTATCCAGCCATTCATACAGATCGCGATAGAAGAAGATTTGCTGCCTCAACAGCGCTGCCAACGTCGATAATGACCAGGAGAACGTGGATTTTAACTGCAGGTACTTCAGCACCAGCATCGCGATCAAAGCCGTTCACACCTGGGTACGGACGGCGTTGGCGCTGGTCCCCACGAAGGTCTTTATCTTCAGCGTTTGCTTCATCTTACTGTGGCTCCGTTTGAAACATTTTGCAATCGCTTTGTCGGTTGCAGCAGCAGGAGCTGCGTCGGCCGTATCTAGCGGCCGCCTCTCTCTAAGGGAGTGCTGCACCCCTATCCCCCGCTCGCTATTCCCCGGACCAGAAAAACCGCACGGAATAACTATAAGCGTGGCTTCGTTTTGTCAAACGCGCAAATCGATGGGTACCGCCGCCGCTCACGGCACATGGATGAGGCCTGGATCGCGCGCCGCGCCGGTTTCAACAAAGAAAAATACCTGGCCGTCGGCGGCCAATTAGAAAATCCCATCTGATCCAGGTTCATCTGTGTTTATCCGTGGCCTGGTTCCGTGCCACCCCTGCACACCTGTTGTCTTGAGTGATACAGTAATGGACAACCAACCACGGGAAGGAGCGGGAAGATGAAACATTTTGGCGTTGCCGTCGCCGCATTTTGCGTTCTGGCAAGTACTATGGAAGCCCAGCCGGCAGGATCCGGTACGGCCCAACGCGCCTGGGATCTGGAGAATAAAGGAGACGCCGCCGGCGCCCGCGCTTTACTCCAGCGGGAAGCGCAATCGGCCACGCCTTCCTTTGCGGCGCTCCAAGCCAACGCCGAATTTCTCGATCGCCATCACGATCCCGCCACGCGCCAAGCCTACGACCGCTTGCTCGCCGTTGCGCAAGGGCCTGAGCGCCAGGCGGTAGCACGCCGCCTCGTTCTGCTGGACATCTTCGCTGAAGATCGCGCCGCGGCTGAAAAAGATCTGGCGGCGTACCGCCAAGCCGGTGGCCACGACCTCACCCTGCCACCCGCCGGCGATAAAGCGGCCGCAAAGAGGCCTGTCATACTCATCCCCGGCCCGCTGCGTTCCTTCGCGCGCATGGCTGCTCTCTCGCCCGATCTCAGCCCCGGCGACGTGCTCACCGCGCTCGCTCGCAACGTCGTCACCAACGGCTACCAGGCTTCCAATAGTAATGAAGCGCTCGAGCAAACCGAATATTTGAAGCTGGTGGTTCGCTATCTTTCGCAGGCTCGCGAGCTCGATAAGCTCGCCGGCCCCACCAGGATCATCAAGATCGAAACCTGCGATTCTTCCCAAACGGCCGACATCCTGCGCGTGCTCGGCTATCGCATGCGCGGCGCCTGCGGCAGCGATGTCGTGCTCGAAACCGTAAACGCCACTCGCGCTTTTTTAACCATCGATTCCGGCTTTCCGCTCGCCAGCCTCGAACAGTCTCTCCGCACCAACCGCCCCTTCATTTACGATTTCAGTCCCACCCAAGCCCCGCTGCTCTATGGCCCGGACTATTGGCTCTCCCAGAAGGACAGGCAAAGTGGCGAATTCATTGACGCGTTCATCGGCGACCCATCTCTCTGCCGGCTGTATCTTGGCCTCTCAAAACTGGATCCCGAGACCGCCGACGGGCTTCGCAAAACAGCCGGCGTCCAGCGTATTCGCGCCTTTGCTCATGTGCTCGACTTTTATGGAGGCATGTTTGAAATTCGCAATGGTAGAGCGCTGGTTCCCGGTGGCGCGCGCTCCGAGAAGGCTTGGGCGGAGTTGGCCGGTGTCGCGCCGGAAAAAGGCGCCGCTTTTTTTGACCGCCTCATTGCCCGCGACGACGGTTGGATGGCCAGCTATTATGACGCGCTCGCTCGAATCACGCTATCCTCGGTCAACGGCCCGGTACAGAATTATTTGACTGAACCTGAACGCTTAAAGCGATTCTACGGCGCCATCCGTGGCAAAGTCACCAGCCCCGGACCCGCGCGTCCCGTGTTCCGCGCCAACACCGACATGATGCTGCTCACGACGCGTCTTCGCCTCGATTCCGATGGAAAGCCGCACGTCCCCGGCAGTGTCGATGTGTGGCGCCGTTTGTTTATTGACCATCCTCATGGAAAATACGACGGCAAGCTGACTAAATCGGCCGCGGGTTGGAAAGATGGGGACGACGTGCTGGAAGCGCTGTTCGCGCTGACGCGCAAGTCCGTCGAGAACGAACCGTTGAAAATCTTTCTCGCGCTGAGCGATGTCGATCGCCGGCGGCCCAAGCCGCTCGATGCGCCCACCGCGGACCGCCTGGCTCGCAGCTATCCCGCGTTCGGCGCGCAGTACGTCGTATTCAGCGAATCGCCCGAGCTGAGCAACGCAGCCATCAACCAATTTCTCGATAGCGCGGAATCGATCAACAGCATCCGGGACCTCGGGCTGCGCGCCGACGCGGCGGGAACCTTCCAGGCGCTCGTCGGATTGTGGCAGATCTTCTATCGCCAGGGTTCGATCACTCCCGCGGAGACGAACGCAACATTTTCCCGGGTGGTGGCTTTGCCGGGTAAGCCTAAAAATGAGCGTGACGTTTTCGAATCCGGCCGGGCAGGCGTCAAGACTCTGCTTGCGGCGGCGCATTCCGATCCCGGGGTGTCGCCCCAAGATCGCTTTATCGATCTGCTGGCCGGCGCGGCAACCTCTACCGACACCGACGCTCACACGCAATTGGTCGAAGAGATGATTCGGATCTTCGAATCCCAGCGGCTCATCTCGCTCGCGACCATTTTCGATCTCGTCGACAACCTCGAAAGCCTGGCGCGCGGTGAGAAAGTCAACTCAGCGCTGATCAACAAAGCGGCGGGCCGTATCGCTGAGATCCAGCTTCCCCGCGCCTCCCTGAGCGGCGTCGAGAAGAACGCGCTCGCCTTCGGATACTGGTCTGAAAAGCACATCGAGCAGCAGCGAAAGCTAAATCTGCGCGCCTTGATCGACAAGTCTGGAACAGACCCGAAGAAGCTCGACGACATTCGCGGCCTGCTCGCTCCTTTCCTGCGCGACACCTTGGTCGGCCTCAACTATGTCCACTATGCGCCTCCCGGCGCCCAGATCCTGCAAACCAATCCCTTGTTCGTCCGCAGTCACGATTTCGTTGGACTGCAGGGCGTCAATCAAACCTGGAAAGTCACCGAAATTCAAGGATCGGGCTGGCCGTCCAGCGCCGGTGGCAAGCTGGTGGGCTCGCTCTCCGGACTGCCCTACGCCCTGGCCGAAGCGGAGCAAAATTTCCTGATTCCTTCCCGCGAACAGGCGCTCATCTGGGGTGACCTCGTTCCGCAACTGATTGTTACCGCCACCGTTCCGCGCTGGTGGAATGTCACGCCGGGCCAGTTGCATTGGGTTGCGCTGCATATGGACTACACCGAGTACCTGGTGGCGGAGTCCGTCGCCGATCCTGCTCGCCGGCGGCTCTTTCTTGACGCGTTCAGCCGCTTTGCCGCGCCGGCCCGCGTCCGGCTCGCCGAAAATGCGCTGGCCGAGGGTCACGTGCGCGAGGTGATGGACAACGTCATGCCCTCCGAGATGTTTGGAATCGCAGCCGAGATCGCGAACCGGCAATCCGCTTCGGGAGCTCTCGCCGAAGAGATCCGCAGAGAAGCCGGCGAGTCGCCCGCACAGCTCAATTACGTTGCGATCTCTCATGCCTTCGGGACGCCGAAACCGACCTTGACAAATTCCTACTCTCCCGAGCTGCTGAACGTGCGTAGTTTCCCCACGCTGATGGGTTACTCGAGCCGCATCCTAGCCGAGAGCTGGGAGTCGAATCTGCTCTACTACGCAGCCGTAGCCGACGAGTTGCAGATCCCGCCATCGCAATTGAACGTCTTGATCCCGGCCTGGACCCAACAGACAGTCGAGCACATTTTCGCCACACATCTGGAGGATTGGCCGGCCATCCTCCGTTCCCTCCGCGCAGTCGGTGATGAAGCGCGCCAAAAAAGCCGAAAACAATCTGCTTCTCTCCCCGCAGAAGGTGCAAATTGACCCTGCTTAAACGGTCCCTAATCTCAATCACCGCCCTGGCAGTCTCCGGAGCAACCGTTTGGCTCTACGCCCAGGAGCGCCCCACCTTCCGCGTGAAAGTGGACATGGTGGTGCTCAGCTTCACCGTCACCGACAGCAAGGGCCGCTACATCAACGGCCTCAAGCCCAGCGACCTGCGCATCTTTGAAGACAGCATTCCACAAAAGCTGAACACCTTCGGTGAAGGCAACAAGCCGCCGGTCCAGATCATGGAGGACGGCACTACGCGGCCGCTTTTAGCATCCAGGGCCGCCGCGGCCGAAATGGAGAAAGGCGGTGCTACCGAGATCCGCTCGGATGCGTTCGTCGGCACGAACGTCTTCGTCCTGTTCGACACCAGCAATTACATGTATCGCGGATTCGTCTACGCCTCGGACGCGATCGCTGACTTTGTTCGCGGGCTCGATCGCGCGGACTCGGTTGCCGTGTACACCTTCAGCCGCAATCTGTCGCGGCCCGCGCCTCTCTCACGCGATCGCAACGATGCGATCTTCGGTCTGCGCAAAGCCGTCGCGGGCGACGATTCCGCGCTCTACAACGGCCTGCTGTTGACTCTGCGCGATGCGGCCAAAGTGCCGGGCCGCAAAGTCATCATCGTGTTCTCCAATGGACCCGACAACGCCAGCATGGTTGCTCCCGACGACGTGCGCGCCGTAGCCGAGGATGAAGGCATTCCCATCTACGTCATCTCCACCAGCGATGTCAGCAAAGACCCTGTCTCGAGCAACATTTTCCGCCGCATCTCCACCCGGACCGGAGGCAAAGCTTACTTCGCGAAAACCTGGCAGAAGCAGGTGGAGGCCTTCGAGAACATCCGCGAAGACCTGGGCAACAGCTACACGGTCACCTACTACCCGCAGCCCAACCCGAACGAGAGCTTCCGCAAAATCAACATCGAAATCGTCTCCGACGCCGGCAGGAAATATCGCATCCGGGCGCGCCCCGGCTACCGCCCCCGCAGCGGCTTCTAGTGCTGCCCAAAGTTTCTCTCTTTGTCACCTGCATCGTCGATCAGGTGTTCCCAACTGTCGGCATAGCCATGGCTGATGTCTTAGAAAAACTCGGCTACCAGGTCGACTTCCCCCAAGCACAAACCTGCTGCGGCCAACCCGCCTTCAACAGCGGCTACCACCAACCAGCCCGCGAAGCGGCCAACCACTTTCTCAAAACATTCGAGAATGCCGACTACATAGTGGTCCCCTCCGGGTCCTGCACTTCGATGATCACTCACCATTACGAAGAGATCCTTTCTATCCGCCCGCCGGTCGTCCAGCGAGTCTGGGAATTTTCCAAATTCCTCCTCGAAGTCGCGAACACCGACGACGTAGGCGCGCGCTTCGATGGCGTGGTCACTTACCACGACAGTTGCCACGCCCTCCGCGATCTCCAAATCAAAAGCGGCCCGCGGCGGCTGCTCTCAAAAGTCGCCGGACTCACCCTCAACGAAATGGACATCGCCGAAGAGTGCTGCGGCTTCGGCGGAACCTTCTCGGTAAAGTTCCCCGAAGTGTCCGGCGGAATGGCACGCACCAAGATTGAATCCATCGTTCGCGCCAAAGCGGACACGGTGGTCTCGATCGATTCAAGCTGCCTCATGCAACTACAAGGCGCAATCTCCCGCGCCAAGCTCCCCATCCGCACCATGCACCTGGCCGAGGTCCTGGCGTCCAGGTGACAATGCCAACCACCATCCCACAAACCGTCGCCGACCCCAAGCTCCAACTGGCCATCTACACCGCGACCGGCCGACTGATGAACAAGCGTTCCGAATCAGTCGCGGGCGACCTCCTCCCCGAATATCAAGACCTCCGCACCCAAGCGAACCTTCTCAAAAAACAAACCATCGAAAATCTCGACTGGTACCTCGAACAGTTCGAATCCAACCTCGCCCTGCACGGCGGCAAAGCCGTCTACTGCAGCACCGGCGAGGAAGTCGCCGGCTTCATTCTCGGCTTGGCGAAGGAGCGAGGCGCCCGGCTCATCGTGAAATCGAAGTCGATGACCACTGAAGAGATCGACCTCAACGAACGCCTGGAGCACCACGGGTTGGAAGCTGTCGAGACCGACTTAGGCGAGTACATCCTACAACTCGCGCACGAGCGTCCCTATCACATCGTTGCGCCCGCGCTACACAAAACGCGCTACGACGTAGCCGAAATATTCTCCAAGCGGCTCGGCATCGAGAACGAGACCGTGATCGAGAATCAGACCATGATCGCCCGCCGTGTACTGCGCGAGAAATTCCTGAAGGCGGACATCGGCATCACGGGAGCGAATTTCCTCGTCGCCGACTCCGGTGCGATCGTGCTGGTCGAGAACGAAGGCAACGCCCGGCTCAGCTCATCCGCGCCCAAGATCCACATCGCGATCGCCGGGATCGAGAAGCTGATTCCAAGAGCGCAGGATCTTCCGGTGTTCCTGAAGCTGCTGGGCCGCAGCGCGACTGGCCAGCCCATCACAGTCTACACGTCTTTCCTATCGGGACCTCGTCGTGCCGATGAAGCTGACGGGCCGGATGAGTTCTACGTCGTCTTGCTCGACAACGGCCGCACCAAGCTACTCGCCGACGCAGACAAGCGCCAATCCCTCTACTGCATTCGCTGCGGCGCATGTCTCAACGTCTGTCCTGTCTATCGCAAGATCGGCGGCCATAACTATCCGTGGATTTACTCGGGCCCGATCGGCGCGATCATCACGCCGCAATTTCACGGCGTCACGCAGGATCCCTGGCTGCCGTTCGCTTCCAGTCTGTGCGGCGCGTGCGCGGAAGTCTGCCCGGTCAAAATCGAAATCCCGAAGCTGCTTTTGCAACTTCGCGCCGAGGTCACCGCCGCGAAAGAGAAGGAAGGCAAGACCGCTGAGCTTCTCGGATTCCGGATGTTCGGATGGCTGATGCGTCACCCCAAGCTGTATGTTTTGGTAGGCGCAATCGGCGTAAAGCTCGCGCCGTATTTGCCGCTGCGCCCCTGGATGCAAGAGCGCGATTTGCCGAAGCCCGCCGCCAAGAGCTTTCGCCAATTGTGGAAGGCCCGGCAGCGCCACTAATGTCACGCGGCTACATACTCCAGAAGGTGCGCACCGCCCTGGGCCGCGCACACGGCCAGGTGCCACCTCCCATCGCGCCAGCAATGCTCAAAATTCCGGACGTCCCGCTCGAAACCCGCATCACCGATTTCATCCGCCACTTTGAAAACCTCGCCGGAAAAGCGTTCCGCGTTCCGGATCGAGATGCCGCGAGCGCTTGCGTGGCCGATCTGCTCGAGAACCAGACCGCGGTTGTTTCCAACTCCCCGTTTCTGCGCGAGTGTGGCATCTCGTCCGATTTCCGCGACTGCGCTACCGCGGGCGCTGGTATCACCAGTGCCGATTACGCGCTCTCGAACACCGGCACGCTGGTCATGTTGTCGAGCGACCGCGAAGCTCGCCTGATCTCGCTATTGCCTCCCTTGCACATTGCCGTGATTCCGGCATCGGCGATGCTCACAAGCCTCGACGAGCTGTTCACGATTCTGCCGGACCCAGCCCGGCGAACCAGCGCCATGGTGCTGATCACCGGACCCAGCCGCACTGCCGACATAGAACAAATCCTGGTGCGCGGCGTACACGGCCCCGGCGAAATTCGGGTTATCATTGTTGACAACGTAACCGATGGCGGACTTACGGCATCCAGGTAATCAATGAGATCTTACTTTCTGCTTTTTGCACTGCTGGGCGCGTCCTCGCTGGCGTTTGCCCAAGGTTTTGAAGCTTCCGTGAGTGGCGGCGTTTCTCACATGCAGAATAACGCCATCGGCGCGGACACGTTCTCGCCCGGGGCGACGTCCGGTAGTCAAATCCGGTTGACCGATGGTTTTAGGCTGGCGTTACGGATGGGCTTCAACCCGTATAGTCACCTCGGGTTTGAAGTCGGCTACGCTTACAATCGGACCAAGCTTCACTTCGACGGTCCTCCCGTAAGCGAAACGGGTTTCGGTATTCACCAGGGCTTTGTGGATGCGCTGTTCCATTTCACACCCGAGAAATCGAGGGTCCGGCCATTTGTCGCGGGTGGTATCCAATTCAGCAATTTCGTGCCGCCCGGCGCCTCGGCCCAGTACGGACAAGGCGAGAACAAGTTTGGCGTCAACTATGGAGCCGGCTTGAAAGTTCGAGTCAAGGAAAACTGGCAGGTCCGCTTCGACATTCGTCAGTTCGAAACAGGCAAGCCATTCTCCCTGCCAGGCGCCAGCGGCCGCCTGCTGCAGGACGAAATCTCGATCGGTGTCGGCTACGTAATATAGAGCGCCTGCCTTCAAGCGGCTCCGTGGGGACATCTGAGTTAATCCGTCAAGAGTTTTCTAAAGAAAGTTTCTGAAAGCCTGCCACCGTCTTCCACTCCACGCGGGTGGCGGATTCCACTAGCCCGTACAGAGGAGAATGATGTTTCGCCAGCGCCGCAGATAAGTCTGTTCGTCGTAGGGGACGCGATCTTTCCAGCACCGGAACAGCACCCGAATCCATTTCCAGGCCAAGGCTCGCACGGCGGCATGATGTCCCTTTTTCCGGCCTTTCTGCAAATCGTAATAAGCCCGCGCCCAGGTTGAACGCGCGATCGACTGCCGGGCGAATTCGTGGAACGTTTGTCGTAGAAATTTTGGGCAGGCCCGCCGGAAGTGAACCCACTTGGTGCGCCCGCTCTACTTACCGGAGCGATCCCACTGTAGGACTGCAGTTGCGCAGCGCTGCTGTAGCGTTCGCGCAACGTTCCAAACGCGACAATTAGACGCGGCCGCAAAGCTGGTCCCGCTCCGGGCAGCCCCGCAAACAACACGCTCTCCGGATGTGCGCTCTCGGCTTCGGCAATCTGCTCATCGAGTTGAGCAATACAGGTGTTCAGCGCTTGCAGTATTACCACCAAGGCCAGCGTAATGGCGGCTCCACCCTGCAGCAATGCCTTGTCTTCCACCGCCGGCTTGGCTTGGTAGATGGCGTCTATGCGCTCTTTTATCCGCTCCGCGGACCGGCAGTTGTGTTCGACGAAGAACTTCCTCAGGGTGCCCGGATGAGCGCGTTTGATTTCCTGCAAGCTCGGCCACTTCTCCAGCAGATCGCAACCCAGCGGCGAATCGATATTGTCAATCCATTTCAGAACCTGCGGAAAATACAGCTTCAGGCCAGCCGTCAACTGGTTGCTGTAGCGGGTTCTGTCATCCACCAGCTTGCGCCGCTGTTCGACCAGCATCTGCAGCAAGCGAGTTTCTGGCGTGTCCGGATCGAGCCGGCGCAAATGGCTGCGATGCCGGTTGCGGCCCGTTCCGGGGTGCAGCACCAGTTGCAGTAACAGATCAGTATCGCTCGGGTCGCTCTTGGAACCGGAAGGGTAGAGTGCTTGACGAAAGCGAGCCGAGGTGGTGGGACACACCGGGTATAACACCAGGTGCGGATACTTTTGCAGTATAAACACCAAACTTCCCCGAGATTGCTCCAGGCAGACGGCGATCGGCCGGCCGCCAAACTGGCTATGCAGTTGAGCCGCCCAGTTTGTCGATCGCTTCCGGGGTGTGGTCCACCTCGCCTTGTTGAGTATGTTTGGAATCGGCGGTGGACAGCTTCCTATGATGTTTCTGATCCGCCCAGTCGATCGCTAGAAAAGCAGCGCATTCTGGCTCCGGCGGGGTGGTTACGATAGCGTGTGCTCGGTCATACTAAAAAACCTCCTTTGTGGAATCGAGCAGGCAGGCTTGGCTGCGCCAAAAGGCCTATCGTGGAGTCTGAGTCAGACAACATCTGAGTATTCGTCTGGCAACCAAGGCTCCCCGCTGCTCGAAGCACCCCACGAAACATCGGGTGTTGGCAGGCGATATTCGTAGCAGCGGGGCGTCTGCTCAGTTCACCGATACCAGAAATGCACGAAGAAAAAAAGCTCGGAGTGCATGCCGGGTGCCGGTAGCTGAAAAGCTCTGAAGACCGGAACCATATGTTTTTCATCCTGGACTTACTATAGGCAGGTGATCTCGTCACCTGCCAGCGACCGAAGGTCGCCCCGTGTACAGGCATTCCTGCCCAATACCACTTACTTAAGCGGAACCAAAACATTTTCAATGACTTACGTCTTTGCAAAAATGTGAAGCAGGTCTCCGACCGGCTCGCGTTCCAGTGGCGAATCCCTAAAACACCGCCTTCGGCGAGCAGGTCGGGGACCTGCTCCACGCTGGCAAACCGAACGTAAGCCGCTGATAAATCGGACCTTACCACAAAGTAAGTGGCATTGGGCATGCCTGCCTGTATTACTAATCT
>JBPCOQ010000136.1:0-9607 GCA_051000095.1 Bryobacteraceae bacterium
TCGGCATCCAAGCGGGCCGCCATCGGCTCAATGCTCTTGCGCTCACCGGGCAAGAGCAACCCCTTGCAGTAGTTCTTCAAGGGTGCGTGCCGGTCTTCGTGCCCCGCGGCGTTCGCCAGGCCCTCCCCCTATGCCGCGAAGCGTCTCTCTTGTGGGCCTGGCGCGGAGAGGCGTGATCCCACAAAAGAATTCTACATCAGAATGTTCTGTTTATGACCCAGTAGTACTAGGGGTGTCAGCTTCTTGGTTCACGTTTGCGCCCACCAGAATCCAAGGAACTCTACAAGAATTGAAAAATGGGGGCGCTATATCACTTGAGCAGAGATCCGTATGGTGCACAGTATTGCTACTCTCTATCGCGACAACGCTGGTTACGGTGAGCGTGTTTGAGCTACTCAAGCTTTTACTGGAGAAGTTTCGTCTATATCTAGCAAATCGCATGGCGTTTAATGAGTTTTGGGGAACCGGTGCATCAACCCGCGGCAACGAAGGAGTAATTCTTCTTCAAGAAGAAAACATAGAAAAAGCAATACACAAGTTAGGAGGGACATCGATATCGTTTGATCAAGCAACAATCGGTGGGAACGCTAACCGCTTCTTTAAGGCTATAACTTGGGTCAACAAGTGGGATGCCGAAGCTGTCAAACACATACGGGCAGCATTTTGGCAATTAGGTTATGCTCCGCCCGAAATGCAGCACATTATGAGTTCGCAGAGCTACACTCCTCTCCCCACTGCTCCGTTTGTGGTTTCAGTGGGACTGTTTACCGAGGAGACGAAGAGGTTTGTCAAGGCCTATAGCGGCAATAACAACTTGATCGACATCATCCAAACGGAAAGAGGTGACGCGATAGAGATCTATCGGGCCTTGGTGGCTGACACCGACTCATTACAATCGACCGGTTCGGAGATGCTTACGTTGACTCCCAAACACTGGGAAAGAACGAAGTGGACAGCTAGCGAACCCACGATGGATTTCGGCATAATTCTCCGCCATACAATAACCCGGCAAGACTCGACTAAGCTTATGCGCTTTGTCGTGGCAGGATTCACTGAGCAGGGGACTGAGGCCGCAGGTAAATATCTGGCTAGAGAATGGCGACACTTACACCAGAGATTTTGGTCACAACCCGAGAAGACTGGTCGGCGAGGCGACTTTCTCATTGTCGTAGTCGGGCGGTCGAACGACACCAATAGCTGGGCTGAGGAGCCAGGCATTAATCCCATTACTCCACAACTAATGATCTAGACCCATCGAGTTCTCGTTCCCGACACGACTGGCAGTAAGTGAGATCGGTGTTCCCAACCAGCCAAGTGGCTTTATCGGATCTTGTATTCCGCACTAAGGGACCGAACGGCTGAAAAAGGAGCTTGTTCATTCGTCCGTGGACAACATGCTGAAGATCACCGGCGAAGGCGAAAGACAGCGCTCGGCGTGTGGCTCATCGATCCCACAATCGATCCGGAGTCGGGGACGAAGATTGAACTCGCCGTCACCTGCATCGTGAATATTTGGCAAGCGACTCAAAGCGAACGCTCGACAGAGCTTGTCTTTAGCCGACCGATCCGGACTGGAACCGAATCACGAGCTGCCAACGTTGGGCACTCGCTTAGTTAGTTAGAAACGTATGCCCTGCATGTAGAGCAGCCCCGCGCCAGACCACCGATCGCGATCTTCGGGATCTGGCGCGGCAGCAGGAGACGGCCTTTCGATGCTCGGCTTCGGCGTATTCCCGTCGGACAGTGCTCTTCTTTCGACCGCGTTGGACGAGGTCGTCTCCGGCATACCTAGCGATGCGCAGGAGCGCGCCAAGCTTCTCCGCACCGGAAATCTCTTATCTGCGGCCATAGATAAAAGGAGGAAGTGTCGAAGGTCCGCACGGGGCTGTGCTTGCTTTTACGAGCATCCTCGGACCCTATCCCGATGGCCGGGTACGCCGCTTAGCGATCATCGGGTTCGGCTGCGTGGACGCGACCGCCACAGAACTCTTTTAAGGTGTCGTGGCCCGCTTGCATGATCGAGAACTGGTGGATGGTAGCCGCGGAACTGGGCTCGCACTTCGCAGAGAAACGGATGCCACATGGCTTTCCACCCTGACCAGAGTGGCGATGAAATGGGAATCCGTGACGCCTTCTCCCAGATGGCTGAGCCCCGGGGGACCAATTAGACGTGAGCCGTCTCCGCCTTGCAACGGAATGCAGTCTGCACGAGATGATGGCGTGAGATCCTCGCCATAGATCCTGCCTTGTCGCCGTCTGTTTACCGAGACTGGTCACAAGTCCTCACGCCACCCGGAGTCTGGCGACTGTTCGCGCTTTGGACTTTCCCTTAACCGTGATTTCGATGTCGCACCCCAGCAATAGCAGAAACCGTATCAAGCGCTCGATCGAGAAGCCAGACAGCTTGCCCTGCTTCAGAGCCGAGATCTTGGGCTGATCGATTCCGAGAATTGCCGCAGCCTGGCTCTGTGTCAGCCGCCGCCGCTGGATTTCTTCAATGATCTTGGATGCCAATTCGGCCTTCGCTAATAGATCGTCCGGTTTGGGCAAGCCGAGATCGGCAAAAACATTTCCGCTGCTCACCGCATATTCTCGATTAGACACCTTCACTCTCCCTCTCTACTGGCAAGCTTGCGTGCAAGCTGAAGCCGCTGATTAATTAAATCCAATTCCCGTTTTGGCGTAGCAATCCCAAATTTCGCTTTCTTTTGAAAAGCATGCAGCACGTACACGGCTTCCTTGAATCGGGCCAGATACACCGCACGGTAGGTCCCGCCTGAATCGTCTGCCCGAACCTGCCAGATCGTCTCAGTAAAACCATGCAACATTTTTGCGTTTTCGTGTCGCTGCCCGATCTGTGCCTGATAGAGCGCAAATCCGAGCTTCTGTTGAACCGCCGTCGGGAATGTCTTCAGTGTGGCGAGCGAGTCCACGAGCCAAACCAGCCTCCTCGGTTCTTCCAGCACCAAATCCATTCTATGCCAAAACTAGCATAGATGGGCTGGAGCAAACTTTAGCACGTACTGTAGCAGCTCGAAAACTACCAAAATGCGGGGCGCGCAATCAATTGAAAAGTGGACCAAATGTCCGACGTGCGGTTTGAAGCCCTCTTCCTGTCACGTCGGAGGTCGCGGGTTCGAGCCCCGTCGTCCCCGCCATATTTTTCGATTCCTTACAGACATCTTGCTACTCTGATTTCGACTTTTTTGGGGCACCGTGAAGTAAGCGTGAACTAGCCCGCATTTCTCACAGGCCACTTGTGGTGGAGCGCAGCGGGGAGAAAGAGAACATTTTTCCACCGGTGTTATTGGCGAGCGTCTCCTGGATGCCATGCATTGGCTTCGGGAAGGCCGAATTTTGCGAGGAAACAGGGCTGGGTGACATTTTTGATTTCCCGCGAGTGGGTTCAAGACAACGCTCCGCAGCCTCTCAGAGGCCAGGTTGAAGTTAAAGGAATCCTTGAGCCGAGAGGCGGGCCTTTCAGCCGCTCAGGTTTTTCCAAACTTGCTCGAACAGACCCTGCCAAGGATAACTGGAAGCCATCGACACCCACACCTTGCGAACCCGTCACCCGGATCTGCGCACCAATTTTCAGCAGCTTCGTCCGGATGGTGGATACCTGCGCTTTCGCCAGTTCGGTCGCTGTTAGCCCCAGCCTCCTCAACCCGCTGACCAGTACATACGCCATCGCGGACAGATACAGCCTCATTTGGTTGGCCCGCATCGTCTCCGTGCTGACCCGATCGGCGAATAAGCTGAACTGCTCCTTGATGCGGTTCTCCACGCTTGCGTGCGTTCCGCATCTCGCCCCGAGCGCAGTACAGTTCTTCGTACAGAGCCTTGCCGGCCCATTCCTCGGCTGCCAGCGAAGTCACCACAAAGCGCGGGTTTTCCTTTCCGTCAATATGCTCGGCCTTGGCCACCACCCGCCGCTCCCGGCTCCAGCCGCCCTTCTTCCTCTTCTTCGTTTTATAGTTGAATCGATAAAAACCCGCGCCGGTTTGCCGGTCTGGTTCCACTGTTGTGTGGCTTGGTGCATCGGTGCTCCGATGATTTTACGCAGCCGCTGGTTGCGCGCCAGCCCAAATACAAAATGCACTGCATTGGCCTCGCACCAGCTCATCAGTTCATTGCGGCAAAAACCGGAATCCCCTCGCAAGATGATCTTCACCTCCGGCCATGCCGCCCGGATCTGCGCCACGATCTTTTGGATCTCCGCCAAGCTGCCGAATGCAGCATCGTGATTGGACTCCCTCAAACGCGCGCACAGAACGTGCTCTCCGCAGAAAACATAGAGCGGCAAATAGCAGTATTCGTCGTAGTAGCCGTGAAAAAACCGGCCTTCCTGCTTGCCGTGTAATGGAAGATCGGTGTATCCACATCCAGCACGATCTCGCCGGGCGCCTCCTGGTGCGACTCGATGAATACTTTTACCAATAACTCATCCATCGAGTCTTTCCAGAACGTGATCTTCTTGTACCGGTCCTTGCCGCCAGTTCCCAGTTCCATCCGATTCAAGGTGCTCTTGCCCGCCAGCGGTTCGTCCAGATCCTGGCGCCCTGCCGCAATGGCGAACACCGGATCTTTCCGCAGTTGCTCGTGATCATTGAGATCCTCGTAGCCCAGCGCCAGACCGTAGACTCGTTGTGAGAGCATCTCCCGAACCGAATGTTTGACCAAGTCCTGATCCCTGCCATCGAGAAAACACTGTGCCAGGCGTGGCATCAAGTTCAGACGCTGGTCAGTCTGGCGCAGCAGGAATGCGCCGCCACGCTTGCGTGCGTTCCGCATCGGAACTGATGGTGCCGCCATCGAATCGGGCCACGATCTCTCGTGAACCACAGGCTTCAAATCCGAATTCGGATTGGTTACACTCTGTCATAGCGAAGGTCGTCCTCTCATTGGCGCTAACTGTTGGCTAGAAACTCAGTTATGCCATGAAGGGCGGCCTTTTGCCAATAGGTTTGTGAGAAATCCGGGCTAGATTCCTTCTTCGCGGTCTTGCCAGCTTCCTTCAGCACACCCGCAATCAGATCGACCGTCTTGCGCTTGAGCTCCTCTCGGAGATGCTGGTATATTCGCAGCTCGCGGCTTCTGTGTCCGGTCAACAGGCCGATGATGTTGTCCTCAATGCCGGCGCCGGTTAATGTCGAGGCTGCGAAGTGGCGGAGATCATGAATCCGTAGAGCTTCGACTCCGGCGAGCTTTGCCACGCGCCGGAACCGTTTCCCAACATCCCAGGCATGCGGCCTTTTGAAATTGCCCTTGAACCGCGGATTGGCCTTCGCCGGAAACACAAACTCGTGACGGCCATAGCTCGGGAGTGCGCGGAGTGCTTCGACGGCCATGTCCGGTAGCTGGATTCGCTTTGGTTCATCGTTCTTTGTCTGTCGTACATATATGCAGGGATTGCCGGAATCAAGATCGATGTCGCTCCATTTGCGGCTGAGGATCTCTCCCTTCCGCATCCCAGTGGTGGGCGCGAGCACAAGGAACGCCTTCAGTTCCAAGTCGCCCTTTTTATCGCAGACGCGGATCATCTGAACAATCTCCTCCGGCTCTGGAAATCGGTCGCGGCCCGGAGGTTCTCTTTCCTGTGGAACGACGCTTACCGGGTTCTTGTTGTATTTTTCGAAGCGAATGGCATAGTTGAAGGCACTGCAGAGAATCGTCCGGCACTGGTTGATGCTCGATGCGGCAAAGCCTTCCGCCCGCAGATCCGAAATGAAGCCGCGGACTGCATCCGGAGTGATCTCGCGTGCCCTCTTGGTTTTGAAGCGGGAGAGAATGCGAGGGGTCCTGTATTCAAATTTGCTTCGGGTTCGGCTCCCGTGATTGTTCCACCAGTCGTTGAAAAGGTCAATGAACCTGACGCTTTCGAAACTGAGGGAGGTGAACCGTTTCTTCATCGCCACATCTGGGCGGGCTTCGGCAAGCATCAACTCTGCTGACCGTAGGTCGGTTTGGTGGGTATTCTCGCGGATGATCGTGCCATTCTCGCTCTTGTAGCAGATGTATACCGAGCCTGATTTGTGGAGGTGGATGCCTTTGGGCAGTTTCCTACGCGCCTTGGGCATTGGCCACTCCATGAGGCACGCGGATGGGCCTGATAGTGCGCTTACGCATCCAGTCGAGGATTTCTGAGGGAAGGAAACGGGCTTCGGACCAAGCGCCACGCTTCGGCAAGGGGACGTAAGGGATGGATCCCTCAGACATCCACCGTTCTACGGTCCGCTCGCTGACTTGCAGGAGTTCCGCTACATCGCGCTTGGTAAGAATGTCGCCCGTGTCCATTGACGTACTCCTCATCATTGGGAATGGCGCGGCGCTTCTTTGTATCGCAGAGCTTCGAATCGGCATCTGCCGCTCCCTTAGACCCGCCATGTTGGCTGGATTTGCGTGCGCGACGGGGCAGGCGTTTCAAGTACATGCTTTCTTGTAAGTCAAACCCTAATTTCTGTCTAACAACGGAGCGAGTTGTCCTCCCAGGGATCCCTTCGTTGCGGAGTGTCGTGGGTTGGCGGAAGGGCACTCGGGCCGCGAGCGGTGCGTGTTTGAACAAGATGCGATCTTCCGCTACAACTGCTTCGTGGGCAAGGCACTCGTTTCAGAAGTTCTGTCTCGCCGTCAATTGCGCAACGGGGGATGGAGTTTCTTCGGCTCCGAGCAGGCGAGTATCGAAGTTTCCGACGACGCAGGGAGCGCAAGCAGGGGTCTTGGATTCCTGTTGAACTCCCAAAGACGCGGCGGCGCCTGGCCGTCGTTTGCGGCGGTGTCGCGTACTTATCCCAATTGCATTCCGTATTCCATGGGGACTTGCGGCTCGTGGTGGCGCTTATGCCGCTGGTGAGCAACCAATTCGCGCCTGTGGTCTGGCGTATTCATCACCGGAAGTCTACAGCTATGTCCAGCGGGTCGCGAATCAGTACCGCGCCGAACTGCGGCGCAACGTAAGGAGATAACGTGCCTCATTCCAAAGCCTGTGTGTGTTTTATCTGCCTCGTGGGCATTGCCTCTGGCCAGGAGCCAGCCGCCTCGAGAGTGTCGAGAACGGCAGCGGCGGGTTCCGTCCCAATCACCCATTCGCTCGGGAACCGGGTCAACGTCGATCCAGTTGTCTTGAGTCGCGCCGCGCTCGAAGAGAAAGTAATCACCCTGCGACTCGTTCCAAAAATGGCGACCTCGGTCCGGATACCGGAGCCCGTGAACTCGGTTGTTCTCGGAGATCCCGAGAATCTCCTGGCCGAGCACTCCGAGCACGAGCCCGAGATGGTCACGGTGAAGCCCGTAAACGGTGAACCAGCCCAAACGAACCTGCGCATCACGACGACGCGCGGGTATCAACTGAATCTTCTTCTGGTTAGCAGCGGAGAAAACGCAGCCGTGCAGCCCGTCGATGTCTTCTTGAAATTTGGAAGGCCTTCCGCAACCAGTTTTCTCGTGGAGGAAGATCCGCAACCGAGTTCGCTTATTGCTGAGACCCGAAAGATTACCGCCGAGTTGAAGGGTCCCGAGACTTTATCGTTCGCTTTGACCGCCGGGGAAAGTCGTAACCCGATCAGGACAGCCAGTCTCGAAACGGCCGGTCCAACGCTGGAAGCGCCATCGGGAACATTGGACAAATTGCTGGAGCGTCAGAAGAACGCTCCATTACCTGAGCTCTATGGCAGAAACCCGGTGAAATCGAAGCCGGGCAGCGGGTCAAAGCCGGGGTCAGTGATGTGATCGACCGAGGCCGGGGAAGTTGTGGTCCTCTTTTCCGTCACGAACCCGGCAAATCACGCGATCGAAATCATGCCGCCGCAGGTTCAACTGGGCGGAAAAATAAAGAAGAAGTGGACCACGGCCGAGCAACTGACCGTCACAGACTTTCGCCTCAGCACCCGGCGTCTCGGTGCGGGACAACGCGCGGACGGCGTGGTGATCTTTGAGCGCCCTTCTTTCAAGCAGTCGAGCGAAACTCTGTTCTTGCAAGTCGCTGATTCGGGCGCTGTGGACGAGCCGGCTCTGGCCCCCATCGGTTTTGGTATCAGCAGTTTTCGAGGAGGATCCGCCTATGGAACCGGACGCAACGGCATTCAGCCTGCCATACTCACCGTTTCGTTTCGACAATGATGTATGGTATACATCGTGAGGCGAACTCAGCTCTATCTCGACGATGATTTGTGGAACGCTTTGCACACACGCGCGCGGAGTAACGGAACCACTGTATCGGACCTGGTACGCCAAGCCATTCGTGACCGATACTTCGGCGGCCTGGAGGACCGCGGGAGGGCCATGCAGGCCTTTGTGGGAATCCGAAAGGAGCGCCCAGGGGCTCCCGATGCGGTGGAGTACGTGCGCAGCCTCCGCCGCGGCACCCGGCTGGAGAGGATCCCGAAACAGTGACCGTCCTGGTGGATTCCGATATTCTGATCGAGGTCTCCCGCGGGAAGACCGGCAAATCGTGGCCCTATGGATCGAACTGAGCGAATCGGAAAATCCAATCCTCTATTCGCCGGTAAGCGCCGCGGAGTTGTGGGCGGGCGCCCGTCCGCATGAACATTCGGCGCTGACGGATTTGTTCAGGGCACTGGTTTGTGTTCCAATTGATGGCCCAACAGGGCGCCAGGCCGGAGATTATCTCCGGCAGTATCGGAAGAGTCACGGCCTCGAGCTCGGCGATGCGTTGGTTGCTTCGGCGGCGTTGCTGAATAACGCGGCGCTTTGGACACGTAATCGAAAGCATTATCCCATGAAGGAGTTGTCCCTCTTGAATCGTTTGAGCTGATGGGACGCGCGTTCGTTAACTCGCTGCGCGGTGTGTAATACTATCACGCTGCTTGATGGCTGGGCTCGTGGTGAAGCCGGATCAGTTGGCCGGCGCGAAAGGCAAGGGATGCATATGTGCGTCCAGAGTCATCGCTGAAGTCAACCTCGTACACACCAGGCCCAAGGTTCTCGACGACAGTGCCGACGTGCCCTCGTCGAAGCCCCTTCTCAGGCATCTCTTCGATGAGAGCCACCACCGATAGAAGTTCTAGCTCGGGCACAACTCACCTTTAAGCCTATAGTACATAACAACGGGTCAATCGTGGAAGCCCCTCACCGCGACGAATGATCCACGCCGAGCGAACTATGGCCTGGTGATTGCGCCAGACGAGTTCGAAATCGATAATGTACCGCTCGCCGTATTCGTCGGCCTCGCCCTCGATCGCATCCCTTCGTGCGCGGCACGGAGCAACTGCTCGCGCAGGAGCTCCGCATTCGCCAGGTTGAATCCGAAGACTGCGGCGAAGATGCGAGCCTTGTGCCGCCCGCGTGGATGCGACGGACTGAGGCAGTAGTCTCGCAGCTTGGCGATATCCACAATGGCGTGCCCACGGCCGGGCATCTTCATCTCGCCTGAGCGGAACAAATCGTCGCCGCTAGCCCCTCGACTACGCGATCCAAGGGCTTTTTCATGTCGTCCCGGCAAACGGCACAAACCGGCCGCCTGCCATATCCCGGTCAAGCCGGAACCAAAGAGAACCCATTCTCGGAACGGTATGATCACCGATGTGAGGTGTTCACATGGGTTTGATGCTGTTGACCGAACGTCATAAAGAGCAGGTTACAGGTGTCATCA
>JBPCOQ010000089.1:0-34069 GCA_051000095.1 Bryobacteraceae bacterium
CAAGCAACTACTGGCGCCATTCGGCTTCAAAATCACTGAAGAAGCTCTGGTCAAGGCGGCCGCAGCCTGACAAATATGTAGAAACTCCAGACACAGGCAAGAATGCCTGTGCCACTCGGTGCAACACGGCGGATGCGCGGGTTTTCGAGGGTGCGTAAACGCATGCTTTGTCTCGAAAACAGCTCGTAGCTCGTGCTGGCACCGTGCTGCATACGCTAAACCGATTTGGCGAACCCAACTGCCGTTCTGCGATAAAGGCCTGCCGACTGTAAGCCGGTTTCTGTACCCCTTGCGGGGCGGCAGTCATTCATCTGGGCCAGACATTACTGCCTGGCTCTAGCGACCTACCCGGAAGTCGAACGGGGCGGGCCGCCCCTCCTCCCCTATTTGGTCTTGCTCCGCATGGGGTTTGCCCTGCCAGACGAATTGCTCCGTCCGCGGTGCGCTCTTACCGCACCATTTCACCCTTACCAACCTTGCGGCTGGCGGTATATTTTCTGTGGCACTTTCCGTAAAACCCGCTTTGAGCGAATCCCCCCGGCCGTTAGCCGGCATGCTGCCCTGTGGAGACCGGACTTTCCTCCCACTCGCGAAAGATAATCGAAAGCGAGCGACTGCCCGTCTAACAGGCCCTCTTTCCATTCTCGCAGGTAGTGGCGCCGGGTAGTCGAACGAACAGATTCAATCATCGCTACTGAAGATCCCGCTGATCACGTCGAGGCCTTTGTGCTCATCGCCCCCATGATGCGCGGGCGCCAACTCCCTCCGCATTTTCTGCAACGTCATACTCTGCACGATGACACGTCCCGGCCCCGTTAGGGTCGCCAGGAAAAAGCCTCGCCGCCGAAGAGAGCGGTCTTGATCCCGCCCGCCAACTGGATGTCGTAATCAACCCCTTCGTCAAAGCCGACGATGCAGCCGGTATCGATCTGTAACATCTCGCCCGCCTTGAGCTGAAACTCGACAAAATCCCCGCCGCCGTGGATGAAGACGGCCCCGGGCCCGGTCAACTTCTCGAGGATGAAGCCTTCGCCGCCGAAAAATCCGGCGCTGAGCTTTCGGACCAACGCGATGTTCAGTTGCACGGTGGTCTGTGCAAACAAAAAGCTATCTCGCTGCACCATGACGCTCTGTCCCGTGGCTAACTCAAACACCTGGATTCTGCCGGGATAGCTGCCCGCAAACCCGACCTCCCCATCCGACAGCGCCCGAAAGTACGTGAGGAACAGCGACTCACCCATCAGCTTGCGCTTCACCGCGCCCCAGATCTTTTCGCCGATGCTGGAGCCGCTCATGCGCGTCTCCCATTGCACGCTCGGCGTCTTGTAGATCATCTTGCCGGCTTCGGCATACACTTCCTGCCCGGCCTTCAGCGACACGCGGGCTATCTGAAGATTGTCCCCTTGAATCGTGTATTGCAGCTTCGGCACTGCATAGACCGGAGCAGTCGTAGCCACCGTTCCCCCGCCCACTGGCTGCCCGCAGCTCGGACAAAAGCGAGCATCGTCCTTCAAACCCCCGCCGCAACTGGTGCAAAAGGCCATGATCGAATCTCATCTTACAATAGAGTTGTTTCTCGCTATGCGGAAGTTTGTTGCATTCCTGCCGCTTGTCTGCGGTCTTGTTCAGACGCTCTTGTACGCCCGTCAAGACCGGCCGGTTTGCGGAACTCATGCCGACCGCGCTAAAGAAGAGCTATTCCTGCACCGCAGGTCAGCAAGCCGGCATAGACGGGGGATCGCACTTCCGAAACTCTCCGCCAAAGCAAGAGCCGCCGTTAGCTCTGCCCGAGATGCCGGAAACATCGCCTTGATCGACGATGATGACGGAGTGGTCGATCGCCGCAACCCATTCGACCTCAATCAGAAGACACTCGCCTTTATACCGGCCGATGCCGGCGCGGCGAGCTATCAGTTTCAAGTCAGTGCTGCCGGTTATGATGCAACCGCCGCGCAGGCCGGCACGATTCTGGCCTTGCAGGATGACGATTCAAAACAGGTCGCTCTGCCGTTCGCATTTCCGTTCTTCGGCCACAGCTACCGTCAGGTATTCGTCAACTCCGACGGCAACGTATCGTTTACGGCGGGGGACTCGTCAAGCGGCGGCCGGTCGCTCGGGAATCTGAGTGCCGGCGTGCCGCGGATCGCGCCGCTGTATACGGATCTGGATCCCTCCCGTTCGCCGCAAGGTGTTTTTATCACCTCAGATGCAGCGCATTTTGTCGTGAGCTGGGTGCAAGTGCCGGTCTATTCGCAGTTTGGGAGCGGCCCGGCGCAGACCTTTCAGCTCCGCCTGTTTCCGGACGGCCGCATCGAGATGACGTGGCAGGATTCGGTGGTCGATAGCGCGGTGGTGGGCATCGCTCCGGGCCGGCTTCAGGGCGCGAGCTCGGTTGTCTCGTTCAACGCCGGCAGCACGAGCCAGTTCGCCGCGGCAATCGTTGAGAGCTTTAGCGGAGCGGACAACGTCGACATCGTCGCTACCGCTCAAAAGTTTTATCAGACGCACGAAGACGCCTACGATTACCTTGTGATCTTCAATTCCGAGGGAATCGCGGCCGGCTCCGGTATCGTGGCGTTTGAGGTCACGGCGCGAAATTCCCGCACCGGGTATGGCGACCAGATTGTAGATATCGGCCAGGACTTCGGCTCACCCAAGCGGTTGCAAGCTGCGCTCAATATGGGGCCGCTTCGGCAATATCCGGTGGATCCAAACGGCATCGTATCCGCCCGATTCGCGAGCCGTGACACCCCTCTGACCATCCTAGGACATGAGGCAGGCCACCTTTTCCTGGCATTCGCCAGCGTGAACGGTCCCAGCACGAACCCGCAGCCAATGCTCGGCCGGGCGCTGGTGCATTGGAGCTTTCTCTTCAACTCGGAAGCGTCATTGCTCGAAGGCAACCGCATTCAAGATAACGGCCCGAGCGCGTCGCCGCGCTTTACGACGGTGGGGACTGTGCAAGGCTATTCTGCTCTCGATCAGTACTTGATGGGCTTCCGCGCGCCGGAGGAAGTGCCGCCGGCATTCTATGTTGCGAACTCGCCTCAAATCGGAGCGCAGGCGCCACAAACGGGGATTTCGTTCGATGGCCAGAGGAACGATGTCGCTGTGGAGGATGTGATTGGCGTAGTGGGACGGCGCACGCCGGATTCGACGGTCGCGCAGCGCCGGTTTCGTTTTGCCTTTCTTTTGATTGTGCCTGCGGGAACCGTGCCGTCCACCGGTCAGATCGCGCAGCTTGAAGCCTATCGGAGCAACTTCGAATTGTTCTACCAGCACGCTGCTTCGGACCGGGCCACCGCGGATGCCACTCTCAAACGCGCGATCCATCTGTCCGTCTCTCCGGCCGCCGGAGTGCTGGTGGGGTCGACGGCCGTTGAATCAATTACGCTGGATCAACCGGCGCCGGCGGCTTTGACCGTTCTGCTTCACGCGAGTTCAGGCGCGATTGCCCCTCCGTCTTCTGTCACGATTCCGTCAGGAGCAACGAATGCACCGTTCGCCATCACAGGGATGCGCGCGGGCGTCGACACTCTGACGGCCGAACCAGCCGATGCAAGCTATGAAACCACACTGGCAAACATTCAGGTGCTCGGGACCGCGAGTGCTTTGAATCTGAAGTTGATCTCCGCGGGCGGACAGACAGAGCCGGTTGTGGCGCGTGTCACCGATATAAACGAATTGCCGTACGCCAATGTGCGCGTCACCAGTACGCTAGCTGGCGCCGGCACTGCCGACGCCTCCGCCACCTCGGATACTGACGGGCTGGTCCGGTTCCACTGGTCCCCTGGCATTGGGCCGGATAACGCGCTCACCCTCGCTATCGCGAACGGACCGCGGTTGACCGTCACGAGTCCGGGCCAGCCTGCATTCTCGGCCGGCTCCGTCGTGAACGCCGCGTCGTTCGTCCCCGAAATCTCACCTGGCTCCATCGCGACGTTGTTCGGAACAAATGTTTTGAGCGCGCAGGTTTCGATCAATGGCACACCGGCAACGGTGTTCTTCACCAACAGCAGCCAGGTGAATTTCCTGGCGCCTGCTGAATTAACGGGCGCTTCGGCCAACATCGTGGTCACAACGAAGGTCGGGAGCACCGCTCCGGTGAGTGTGCCGGTAACTGCAATCTCGCCCGGAATCTTCGCTGCCGTGAATCGCGGTTCCTACCTTCAGATCTACGCCACCGGCCTCGGGCCAATCAAGGACGGGCTGACGGTGAATCAGCCTCAAGTGCTGATTGGCTCGACGGAAACGCCGCTGCTGTACAGTGGCGTAGCTCCAGGTTTTCAGGGGCTGTATCAAGTGAATGCGGCACTTCCGCAGGGCCTGGCAGCGTACAGTATCTCGCTACAGATCGCCGGCAGGCAAAGCAATTCCGTTCCAGTGCAGTGATGGATCTTAACGATTACGATCCCACCGTTGACCTGTCGCGCGCCGCCACTAGCCCCCAACCTACTTACTTTCCAAATGAGCCAGCGGATTGTCAAAATCAAACCCAAATAACCGCGGATCTTCGCCAATCACCGCAGCCGATGCAATATAAAAAACGTAATCATACGTCTGCTGCGGAATCTTGTCCCGGTATGCCGATAGCAATCGCCAGAAATTCCGCTCTCTTGGATTCGCTGGCATGCCGCGAACCAGCGGCAGCACCGAGTCCTCGCCCCAGTTGTAGCAAGCCATAACCAGAAAACCCGATGCTTGAGCGTCGGTACTGTATAAGTCTTTCAGGTATCGTGCGGCTACCGTGGTCTCGCGATCGAAATGGTCGCGATCGTCGCCCGTGTCCGGCCGCCTGAAATCGACCAATGGACCGACCTTGAGTCCATACTTCGCCGCCGTTTCCGGGATGAACTGCCACATGCCCTTGGCAATGCCTTTTCGGGTCATCGGACCGCTGGCATAAGGATCGAAGCCGCTCTCCTGCAGAGCGAGATAGAAAAACTGGGCAGGAAGATCCCGAGCGAGTAACTCGTCCGTGATCTTGACTGTGTAGCCCTTGTCTTTCGCGGTACGAATCGCGTTTGCAAGCTTGCCGGAAGACCGCCATTTCTGTATGTAGTTGTGGATTTCCGCCGCGAAACCGGCGGGCATGTCCAGTTCGCATTCTCCAAAGATGCGGGCAATTCTCAGCACCATGCGCTGCTCCGGGGTCATCTTGCGATCGTAGACGTGGAGCGTGGCCAGGAACCGGTCGTAGCTGTTTTCCATCGCTTTGCGGCGGTCCCGGTGCTTCCGGATCTCTTCGATTCCTTGCTGGCTTTGTGAATCCTGCACGAGTCTTTCAACATTCGCGATGTTGAGATCCAGAGATTTAATGTTATAAAAGAGATCTTCCGCCAATGCCTTGTTGTGACGCGCCTGCATGTACTGGTAAACCGCGAAAGCCCCCACCCCAATCACCGCGGCTGCCATGACGGCGATAATCCGGCCATACTTCCATCTCTGCTTGGCCTGGACGCGCTGAAAAGCCTGACGAACGATCATGGTGTGCTCGCCGGCTGGGCCGTCGCCCCCGAAGTAATGCTCGGCAACACGGTCCACATTGGTCGAAGGCTTCGTTTCAAATGACACGAAAGGTCCGCGAATGCCCAATCGGATTGTCAACGAGTGCCCAATCGGCGCAGCTTCCACTCGCTCGTTGCCAATGTAGATTCCGTTAGCGCTCGTAAGGTCGCGCACCCGCCATTGCCCGTCCTCGAAAGCCACCCGCACGTGATTGCGGCTGACGAACTCATTTTTGATGGAAACGTCGCAATCGTCGGCGCGCCCGATCAGAAAAGGCTGGTCGAAGGTGAAATCCGGAGGAGCCTTTGGGTTTGCCCCGGCGCTCACGCAAAGAACTGGTGGCATCGCCTCTATTGTGGGACATGTTTTAGCGATTGACGGTCGAACCGTCTTTTACGCCAGAAACACCGGTTCGGCTACAACCGTTAACCGAGAGGACGGCCACCGCCGATAGACAAAAAACTCTGCGAGCGCGGCGTCCCAAGAACTGCCCAACGAGCGGGGGCTGCGTTTGAAGATCGTTCTAAGCGCGGCGGTTGCGCCCGGGGTGGGCAGACGCCTGTAGCGGTGCCGTTCGCCGAAGCCGGGATTCAGGCCGGACAGGCTTATGTTCCGCGAGCGGGCTACTTCATGGCGGCGTACGAGTTGGTGACTGGCTTCGTATCTGCCTGTAGCCGGGTGGACCGAGCTTGTTATGCGACCGCTTCCACAGGGATCCACTTCTGGATTACGTTCTTCAGATCGTCCTGCTTGAATGGCTTGCTGACATAATCGTCCATGCCCGCTTCCAGGCAGCGCTCCCGGTCACCCTTCATCGCGTTGGCCGTAATCGCCACGATCGGGATGTGCGATACGCCCGACTCCCGCTTGCGGATCTCGCGGCACGCCTCAAATCCATCCATTTCCGGCATTTGGCAATCCATGAAGACCAGTCCGTACGCGCTCTGCGACAAAGCCTCGATGGCCGCCCGCCCATTGGCAACTAAGTTGGCGCGATAGCCGAGCTTCTGCACCATGCGCTCGATGACTTTCTGATTGATCAGGTTATCCTCGGCGATAAGTATCATTGATCCCATACCTTCTCTATCGGCGGAAACCCGTGCGCCATTAAATTAACAGGCCTTTTAAATAGGACTAAGCTACACTAGCTCTACGCGATCCATGGCGAGGAACTCGCGGATGTGAGGGTGATCGGCCTTTTCCAGGTCCGCCACCGGTCCAAAATAAATGGCTTGGCCCTCAAATAGAAACATCACCCGGTCGGCCACCTTCCGCATCAGATCCAGGTCGTGCGTGACTACCACTGAGGTGAGCCGCAGCTCTTTCTTCAAGCGCAGCATCAGATTGCCGAGGTGGTCGGACATGATCGGATCCACCATCGTAGTCGGCTCATCGTACAGGATGCACTCGGGCTGCGCCGCCAAGGCGCGGGCGATCGCGACAGCTCGCTTGTAGCCGGTGGACAGGTCGGCCGGATAGGCGTCGCTGAAGGCTTGCAGATCGACTAAGCGCAGCAGTCCACCTACGACTTCTTCTTTGTTTGCAGCATTGTAGTCCTGACGCAGCTCAAGCGAGAACAGGATATTCTCGGCGACAGTCAGCGAATCGAACAGCGCGCCCGATTGGAACACCATCGTCACCTTTTTGCGGATCTGCCGCAACGCCGCTTCATCCATGTCCGTAATGTCTTGATAAGCCACGAAGACCCGGCCCTTGTCCGGCTTCAGAAAGCCCATGATATGGCCCAGGCTGACCGATTTTCCAACGCCGCTCCGTCCAATAATGGCCAGCGTCTCACCGGCGTCCAGGTAAAAGTTGACATCGACTAAAACCGGTTTGTCGAACGTCTTATACACATGCCGGAAATCGATGTAGTGGACTGTATCTTCGCTCACTGGCTCGTTTGCCACTCTTCGATTTTCTCCCAGTCGGTCGGCGTGTTCACGTTGACGAACAATTCGGGGCGCAAGCCGCTGCATCGAACGACCTTGAGTTTAGCCAGCAAGTCCATCATTTTGAAGCGCTCCCTGCCTAACGCACACTCCACTTCGGGCGCACAGCGAGAATGGTAAGCGGCGCACAGTGGTTGCCACCCGCCATCGGCGGCGAGCGGAATCACGCAATCGGCGCGATCGCCCGCCGAAGCCGACGCTTCCAGGATTCGCCGCAAATCGGCGGCCCGAACGTTCGGCAGATCGCAGGCGACGATCAGGTTCCACTCCGCCCGGCGCAGCCGGAGAGCGGTGTAGATGCCTCCCAATGGACCGCACTGCGGAATCTCATCCGGATAAACCGGGTACCCGAAATGCCCATACAGCACCGGACTCCCGATGAGACTCGCGCTCCCGGCAGCCTCCAGCACCTGGCTGGCGATGTAATCCACCAGCTTTCTCCCGCCATATGGAAGCAGAGCTTTGTCCCGTCCCATGCGGCTGCTGATGCCTCCGGTGAGCACAAACCCCGCGTGCCGCATACGGCGATCATAGCATCGCATCGGAATTGGTCCGACATACGAGGTAAACTGATAAGTTGTAACTCCGCGGCCATCCCGCTCACAATGAAGTTGAAAAAGAAAGGATTCCGGTTATAATCGGTTTAAAACAAAAGATGCCGTTTTGTTTACAGCTTAGTTGTATTGCGATCGTGAGCGCTGCTTGCCTGAGCGCCGCGGGCTCCATCTCGATCCCAAGTAGGACGGTTTCAGCAGTACCAGCCAGGGTGATCGCCGTCGTCCGGACAGATCCGCGTACCGGGCAATTCGTCAAGACCGTCAACGTGCCCGTCCGGCTTGTGCCTAGCCGGATCATCTCGACTGAGACCGAGGGGCTTGGAGAAGGGGTGCCAGTTGCCAACGTGGCGGACTTTAACGTGAGGAGCCTGGTGGCAGACACCGCGAATCAATATGAGGTGAGCCCGGCTCTCGTGGATTCCGTGATCCAGGTGGAGAGCAACTACAACCCGCGCGCGGTTTCGCCCAAGGGCGCGCAGGGCCTGATGCAGTTGATGCCGGCCACGGCCCGCCGCTTCGGAGTAAAGAACAGCTTCGACCCGAAAGACAACATCATAGGCGGAGTCCGGTACCTCAAGTTTTTGCAGGAGACGTTCAAAGACGAGCGGCTGGCAATTGCCGCATATAACGCCGGAGAAGGCGCGGTCCAGAAATACGGGAATGTTCCGCCCTATGCGGAAACCATGAGCTACGTGGCCAAGGTGGGAAAGAAATATGGGCAAGCCCGGCGCGCGGAACTCAATAGGCAGTCAGCCAAGCAGGCGGCAGATAGTCCCCCAAAACAACCGGAACATCGCCCGCTGGCCCAATTCATCGACTCTGAGGGCAGGTTACACATTACGACGAAGTAAGAGGCTGGGCGCCAGCGCCCACCAAAGCCCATTCCGGGCAAAGATAGGCAGAATATGTTTTTCCTCCCCCAACGGTATCGCTGCCATGCTTGCACGGCCCTGATATTGACGGGCCTGCCGCTCTGGAGCGCCCAGGCCGGCGGCGACGATTTTCCCGGCAAACCGAGAGTGACTGCGGTGCGCTTCTGGTCTTTAGAAGATTCCACACGCATCGTGATCGAAGCGACCGGGCAATTTGAGTTCCGCTCGGACCGGGTCGACAATCCTGAGCGGGTGTTTTTTGACCTCGTCGGCGCCCAGCCGCAGATTGGACCGAAGGGCATCCAGGTTATCCACGTCGGTGATCGTTTTATCCGGCAGATCCGAATGGCCGAGACGCAACGCGGCATCACTCGCGTGGTGTTTGATCTTGCATCCGGCGTCAGGTTCTCTACCTCCCAGCTTGCCAACCCCGATCGCCTGATCATCGACTTTCACCCGATAGACCAAGTGGCTCATTTCCGTTCGCCGCCTCCCACGCCAGTGTTCGGGAAAGACGTGGAACCGCCACGGGTTACACCGCCGATCGTGGATTCCCTGGATAGCTCAATCGTTCAGCGCCGCGGGAAAGGCAAGGCCGCGAGTCCCAATCCGCTCGCGGCGGTTCTGCCCCCTACGCCCGTCCCCCAGCCGCCTGCGCCTGTTTTTTTGATGACAAAAATCACAGCGGAGCGCGCCAGAGTCGAAACCGTGGATCCCGGCCCTTCGGTCACGCCCCTGACCGCCCGGTCTGTCAGGACCAGCCTGCCCGAAATCGGCCTTCCCGCCAAGCGGACCCCGCAGGCGGACAATACCATGGTTCGTGTCTTAGGTTTGAAGGTGCGGCGCGTCGTGATCGATGCCGGCCATGGCGGACAGGATGCCGGAACCACCGGGCCGGATGGGCTCCATGAGAAAGATGTCGCTTTGGACGTGGCTAAGCGGCTCGGAGCGCTGATTCAGGACCGCCTTGGCAGTGAGGTGATCTATACACGGACCGATGATACGTTTGTGCCGCTCGGCCGCCGGACCGCGATTGCCAACGAGGCGAACGCGGACCTGTTTCTATCGATTCACGTGAATTCCTCGCCCGCTCGCGCCGCCGCCGGAGTCGAAACCTATTACCTGAGCTTTACGACTTCCCGCAGCGCCATGGAGACGGCAGCCCGCGAAAACGCCGGGGCCGACCAGAATGTCCACGATCTGCAGGATTTACTGCGGCAAATCGCACTAAAAGACAAGGTGGATGAGTCCCGCGAGTTTGCCTCGCGCATTCAGACCTCGCTCGGCCCAGCGGCCGCTCGGGCAAACCGGAGTTCCAAGGACCGCGGGATTAAGAAAGCGCCCTTTGTGGTTTTAATCGGAGCTACCATGCCGGCCGTGCTGGTAGAAATCGGGTTTATCACGAATTCGCAGGACGAGATCCTGATGCGCCGGGGCGACCATCGCCAGCGTCTGGCCGAAGCGCTGTACCGGGGTCTGTCGTCTTACGCCAATACGCTGAGCCACTTCCAGGTAGCGCAGCAATCCAATCGGGTGGGCGGCCAAAATTAACAAAAGAGGCTTCTAAAGTTCCAATGAAGACCTATACATTCAAAGTGGTGGTTGAGCCGGATGAAGATCGGTGGCACGCGTATTGCCCTGCCTTGAAAGGCAAAGGCGGCTCTATATGGGGCCATACTCGAGAAGAGGCCCTTAAGCATATCAATTAAGTCGTCCAGTTGGTGGTGGAAAGCATGATCGAACATGGCGAGCGACTCCCCGATGCTCTGCGACGGCCAGAGTGCGACAACCAGCGATGATCGCATTTCTCACCAGAGGTGACAAACAAGAGTCCACACGAGTGTTTTCCCGCCCGCAGGGCAAAGAGCGGATTGAAAACATAAGGGTCTTCATCGAAGTGCAACACAGGCAGGAATGCCTGTGCCACTCGTGACTCGGCCCTCAAGATCTAGGCGGATATTAGCCCGCTTCGTGGACTCAGCTCCGGCGAGCTTGACAGCAGCTCCACCCGGTTTCGACCCAGCCTTTTCGCCAAATACAGAGCTTCGTCCGCTTTTCGAATCAGCGCTTCCGGAGTGACTTGGGATCCTGGCAAAGCGCTAGTGCATCCAAAGCTTCCCGTTATCCGGAAACTCAAGTCATGCGCGGCGAGATTATTTTCGCAGAGATGAGATCGCAAACGCTCAGCCTGTCCAAACGTGATTTGCTCGTCGCAGCCCGGCAGAAGAATCAGGAACTCCTCTCCGCCGTATCGGCCAATCGAATCGTAAGTGCGAATCGAGTCACGCATGCGCCCGGCTGCTTCCTGTAGCACGGCGTCACCGGCGAAGTGGCCGTAGGTGTCGTTGATGCTCTTGAAGTGGTCGAGGTCCAACAGTACCAGACCCACTGGATTCGCTTCACGGGTGGATCGCGCCAGTTCCCGCTTCAGAATATCCAGAATCGAAGGACGATTCCATACACTCGTGAGCGAATCTTTTGTCGCTTGCTCCCGCAAAGCTTCCCGCGTGCCCACCAGCTCGGCCTGCAAATCGACCAGCCTGGTACCCGCCCGCAGCCGCACCTTCAGCTCATGTTGGTCGAAAGGTTTGCTGATGTAGTCATCCGCGCCCGATTCCATGCCTTCGATGAGATCCTCTCGCAGGCTCTTGGAAGTAAGCAGCAGGATATAGGTGTAGGGCTCACGGGCGCTTTGGCGAACCCGCTGGCAAACCTCGAGCCCCGTCATGCCCGGCATCATCCAATCCAGAATCGCCAGTCTGGGCGCATCGCCGCCCTGCAGGATTTCCCATGCCTGAGTACCATCGGAAGCTAAAACAACATCGTAGCCCCACCTGCGCAACGTCACATCGAGCAGGTGGCGCGACACGATGCTGTCATCCGCAATGAGAATCTTCACCTCGGCGTTCCCGTTCTCTTACTATTAGAACCCAACACTTCTTTATCGGTGGATAATTTATGGGCCATTAGGGCGTTCTTACAAGTAGTCCGGCTCCCGTTAAGAGGACTGGTCCAGCTTCGCTTCCGCGGCCGCCGGTTGTTCCGACGGCAAAGTCACTGTCACACGCGTTCCATGCCCTTCGGAGCTCGCGATCCGAATATCTCCGCCGTGCTCGCGAACGATCTGGCGGGAGTTGAACATGTTCCAATTGCCCGTCGCAATACGACCTCCCGAAATGCGAAAACCCGGATCGAAGATGTTTTCGCGCTCCTCGGCGCTGATTCCTCGCCCGTTGTCTTCAATTTCGACCTCCACTTCGTTCAAGTTCTGCCGCGAAACCACCACGATCCGGCCATTTCCATTCAGCGCATTGAGGGCATTGTTGATTAGACTGCTGAACACAATACTGATCTGCTGCGGGTGGCACACTACAGGCGAAACGGACTCCAGCCGGAGCTCCAGCTTGGTGCTCGATTTGAGCTCCGGCGCCACCAGCGCGGCAACATCCTGGATCAACTCATTCACATCCGCGGGTTGCACTTCCGCCTGATCGAGATAGGTGAAGCGCTGCATGCGCGCCACCAGTTCTTTCAAGCGAAGCGCGGATTGCTGCATCGACTTGCGTACGTCGGCCTGCAAACGCACCAGCCGCGGTTGTTCCTCCGGTTGGCTGGAGGCCTGCTTGGCTGTAAGCAGTAGAAGCGTGTCCACTCCGCTCAGCAGCGCGCCGAGCGGAGTGTTCATCTCGTGGCTGACCGCCGCTGCCAGCCTGCTCAACGAGGCCGCGCTTTCAGTGAGCAGGATTCGAGTCTGCGCCTGCCGCAACGCTTCGCCGGCTTCCACCGTCTGCTGCAGAACCTGATAGTTGGAGCGGCGCTGGTTGTAGACAACCGCCGTAATCCCGGTGCACAACAGCGTCAACATTACGATGAACAACACATAATTGCCGTCCGGGCCTAAGCCTTCCATGAGCTGGCGTTCCGCGATCGTGGCGGCGATCAGGTAGGCGAGTCCGATCGCGAACCCAAGCGTCAAAGTATGCATGGGCCGCAGCGGCAGAGTTGTGACCGCGACCAGAAGCACCAGCGTGATCTGGCCGGGAATGAAGTCGTTCGGATTGGTGCTGCGTGAGCTGATGACCAGCGACGCCCACATGAGAATCGCGGCGCACCAGAACCCGGAGATGGCGGCTAAGGGGCGGGCCCATCGTCCAATGGACTGGATGCCCGAGGCCATCAGATCGATGATGCCCAAGCCAATGATCAACGCGCCTTGCTCGAAGCGCAGAGGCAAGGTAGCGCTTTCCGGCGAAACCAGAAAACGCGCCAGCAGCATGAACACAGACACGGCGATCTGCACTCCGCCAATTATTCGCAGACTGAGCACGCTAATGCGCTCGATCTCGCGCCGGAACCCTTCTTCACGCTCCGCCGCGCCGGGGAACAGATACCCCTTTACCGCCTGCCCTAACGCGTCAAAGCGCTCCCGCCACATACGTACAGAATAACGGAGACGCGTCCGGCCTAACTTAAAATGAACGAATGCAGCCGCTCTTCGATTTTCTGCTGCGCTACGGCTACTGGGTATTGTTCGCGAACGTGCTGGTGGAACAGATCGGATTGCCTCTCCCGGCAGTGCCGGTCCTGCTTGCTATGGGAGCGCTCTCGGGCATGGGCGAGTTCTCTCTGTGGGTATCGTTGACGCTTGCCGTGATCGCCGCGTTGGCTAGCGATCTGATCTGGTATCGGCTCGGCATCCAGCGCGGCGGGCGAATTCTGGGTCTGGTCTGCCGGCTTTCGCTCGAGCCGGATTCCTGCGTCAGCAACACCAAGACGACTTTGGCGAAATGGGGCGCCTACTCATTCCTGTTCGCGAAGTTCGTTCCCGGGTTGAGCGCTGTCGCCGCTCCTATGGCTGGTTTGACGCGCATGCCCCTTTCAAAATTCCTGGGCGCGGATCTGTTAGGCTCGGTAGCCTGGAGCGGAACGTACCTCTGCACTGGATATCTGTTCCGAAATCAACTGGAGCGCGCGGCCGAATCCGCAAGCCGGATGGGAGGCGCGCTGATCGCCGTGATCCTTTGTTTGCTCGGCGGCTACATAGGTTGGAAATATTATCAGCGCCGCCGGTTCATCCGTGACCTGCGGATCGCGCGAGTCACGCCGGAGGAACTCCAGCAACTGCAAGAGTCCGAAGAAGGCGTGACCATCGTGGACCTACGAAATGCCCTGGAGTTTGAATCGGGAGGGGTCAAGATCCCCGGCGCGATCCGGATGGACGCCCAGGAGGTGGAGGCTCGCCACCAGGAAATCCCGCGCGACAAAGATGTGGTGCTCTACTGCTCTTGACCAAACGAGGCCTCAAGCGCCCGTGCGGCGCTGCTGCTCCTGCGAAAAGGCGTACTACGAGTCCGCCCGCTCCACGGCGGCTTTGAGGCGTGGCGGGAGAAAGGATTTCCGCTGGAGGCAACCGATGATTAGCCACGGATCAACACGGATTCACACGAATGGATTTTTTTTGCTGCATCGGTGTCCATCCGTGTTGATCCGTGGCCATCACTTTTTGACTGCTTCCAGGATCGCCGCCGACCTTGCCGGCAACTTGACCCGCAGCTTCCCCTCGACAGCCTCCACATCCCCAATCGTCCCAAGGGCATCGTGCCACTTCCCCGCCGGCGCATCGCACTCCACCGTGCCTTCACTTGCCCCATTGTTGAACAGCACAATCACCTGTCCCCGCGAATACGCATAGGTTGTGTCCGACACCGCTAGCTGGATCATCGGGCCGGTACGAAGCGCGGGAGTTCTCGCCCGGAGCCGCGCCAGCTTCCGAACATGCTCGAACACTTCTCCTTGCGCGGCAGTACGGCCCGATGTCTCAAAGGCGCTTTCGGGAAAATCCCGGCGATTATCCGGATCTTCTCCACCGGGCATTCCAATCTCATCTCCGTAGTAGATCATCGGAATGCCGCGCGAGGTCATCAGATACGTGAAGGCCAGCTTCAACCCCTCGAGACTCGCGCCCTTTTCGTTCATGAATCGCGCCACATCATGCAACCCGAGAAACGTCACCAGCAGATCCGGATCCGGATACAGGTAATCGTGTCCGAGCATCTTCGCCAAATCCCCCATTGGTTTCCCTTGCGCGAACACCTGGCGTATCGGGTAGAACTGCGGGAAATCGAACAGCGCGTCCACTCCCGAATCGATCCCATCAAACCGCGCGCGCCCACCTTGAAAGAACGAAACCAGAGCTGGATCGCCATCGAACATTTCCCCCACGACGCGCAGCTTCGGATATTCGCGCTTGATCGCCGCCATCCACTCGCTCCAAAACTTTCGCGGAACGTACGGCAGCGTGTCCTGCCGGATTCCATCCAAACCGGCTGAGCCGACCCACCAAAGCGTGTTCTGCTCGATGTAGCGGGCCACCTCCGGGTCGTCTTGATTCAGATCCGGCAGGATGCCGATAAACCAGCCATCCAGAGTTGTGTGCTGCAGGGCAGCAGGCGCGTGCGGATCCATCAGCGTCCACGTCTGCCATGTCTCGGTCGGGTGATGCGCGGCGGTTCCGTGAAACCACGTGGGCGTCGGCGGATCGCTCACCCATGGATGATACGGACCCGTGTGGTTCGCCACCATGTCCAGGATCACCTTGATGCCGCTATGGTGCGCCGCATCGACGAGTTGCCGAAACTTGGGAAGATCGCCAAAGTGCTCCTCCACGCCGTAAAAATCGACCACCCCATAGCCGTGGTAATCCGTGATGGGTTGTCCGTCCGGCGTCTCGCGCTCATTCAGGTGATTGACATTGTCGTAGACCGGATTCAGCCAGATCGCGGTGACGCCCAGATCCTTCAAATAAGGCAGATGATCGATTACTCCCTGCAGGTCGCCGCCGTGATAGAAGCGCGCCTTGTGCCGATCGAACAAACCTTTCGAAATGGCGGGATCGTCGTTTGCCGGATCGCCGTTGGCGAAACGATCGGGCATGATCAAATAGATGACATCGTCCGGAGAAAAGCCCTGGAAGCGCCCAGCGCGCGGCAGCGGCGTCAGCACTTCGAAGGGCGCGTCCGCGGCGCCTTCCGGCGACACGACACGCAACGGATGCCGGCCGGTGGCGCCGATGCGAAGATCGGCGAACATATACGTGCCCGCTGCGTTCACTTGAGTGTGACTTACTTCAATGGCCGAGTCACTGGATTCCAACCGAGCGCCCGTAAACCCGCTGCCACGAATCAGGACACGCACGGGATTGATGGAATGCGGCAGCCACCAGTTGGGCGGCTCGACTTTGGTGACAACCGGCGCCGCTTGCAGCGCGATACTGAATACGAAAAGAAGAACCGGCCTCATGGCACGTGTTCCTGAACTCGCTGCATCAGCAGCGCTGCAATTACCATGAAGAACCCGCCCGCCACAACTGCATACAGCCGGTTGTTGCCGAGCAGATGATTCATCACCCAGCCGAAGCCAAGCGACGCGATAATCTCCGGCAACACAATCGCGAAGTTGAACACGCCCATATAGACGCCGAATTTCCTCGCAGGCAGGCAGCCGGTAAGAATCGAGTAAGGCATTGCCAGAATGCTCGCCCACGCGATCCCGACTCCGGTCATCGATAGCCACAACAGCCACTTGTCCTGAATCAGCGAGACCGAGAACAGGCCGGCCGCTCCGCACAGCAAGCACAAGGAGTGAGTCAGTTTCCGGCCCAACCTGCGCGCTAAACCTGGTAGCGCGAACGAAAACGCGAAGCAGACAATCGAATAGATCGCGAAGCAGTTGCCGCCCCATTCGACGCCCTCGGTGTATAACGGCGAGTTCGTATCCGGCGCGCCAAACACGTTGCGAGCGACGGCCGGCGGAAAGTACAGCCACATGCAGAACAGTCCAAGCCAGGTGCTGATCTGTACCAGCGAGAGCCGCTGCATCGTAACCGGCATGGCCCGAATGGCTGCGACGATCTCGCGGACATTGTGTCCCAAACCGCCGTGTTCCGCTTTGGATCGATGAAACTCTTCGAGATCATCCGGCGGATATTCTTTGGTAGTAAAGATCGTCCACAATACCGCTCCGAGAAAGATCGGCGCGCCGATGTAGAATGCCAGCCGGACCGGAAGAGGAATGGCGTGCCCCACCGAGCTTTCGCCTCCCACATGAAAAACATGAGTGAGCATCCACGGCAGCGCCGAAGCGATGGACGCGCCCAGGCCGATGAACAGGCTTTGCATGGCGAAGCCGGCGGTACGCTGGTGTTCGGGCAGCATGTCCGCGACAAAGGCGCGAAACGGCTCCATGCTGATGTTGATCGAAGCGTCCATGATCCACAACAGCCCGGCGGCCATCCATAAAGCAGAAGAGTTCGGCATCAGGATGAGCGCGACAGAGCTCAGGATCGCGCCCGTGAGAAAGTACGGCCGGCGGCGGCCCAGGCGGCCCCAGGTGCGGTCACTCATGTGGCCGATGATTGGCTGCACCAGCAGGCCGGTCAGCGGCGCGGCCAGCCATAGGATCGGAAGCTGATCGGCCTTGGCGCCCAGGTACTCGTAAATCGCGCTCATGTTCGAGAGCTGGAGGTTCCACCCGAACTGAATCCCGAAGAAGCCAAGACTCATGTTGACGATTTGCCAGAGCCGGAGTCGCGGCTTTGTCATCTATCGATCGTACAGTAGAGTCAGCCGCTTCAGCCGATCGCGTACATCGCGCGTCAGCGCCTCACTGCGAAAGCGCCAGGTCCAATTCCCTTTCGTGGTAGCCGGCAAATTCATGCGAGCCTCATTTCCCAATCCCAAAACATCCTGCAGCGGAACAATCGCCGTGTTGGCTACGGACGCAAGCGCAGCGCGGATGAAATCCCAGTGAATCTCGCGGCCGTCCGTTGCCAGGTACGCCTTGGTGAACTCGCGCTCCCGCTCACTGTCCAAGGAATTCCACCAGCCGATCGTCGTGTCGTTATCGTGCGTGCCGGTGTAAGCGGACAGTTCGCGCGGGTAATTGTGGGGCCGGAAGCTCGCAGCCTGTGCATCTCCGCCGAACGCGAACTGCAGAACGCTCATACCGGGATAGCCGAACTCATGTCGCAACGCTTCCACCTCCGGCGTGATCACCCCCAGATTCTCGGCGACGATCGGTAATTCGCCGAGCGCCTCTTCGAGCGCCTCGAACAGCTTCGCGCCGGGACCCGTCACCCACCGTCCGTTGACGGCAGTCTTCTCGGTCGCGGGAACTTCCCAGTACGCCTCAAACCCTCGAAAATGATCGAGACGGACAATGTCGACCACTGCGAGCGAGGCTCGGAACCGCTCGATCCACCACCGGTAGCCAGTCTTTTTCATGCGGTCCCATCGATACACCGGATTGCCCCAGAGCTGGCCGGTAGCGCTGAAGTAATCAGGGGGCACGCCCGACGAATACTCGCGATTGAAAAGCTCGGGATTCGCCCACACGTCGGCGCTATCGCCCGCGACGTAGATAGGGACGTCGCCCATGATTCGAATTCGGTACCGAGCACAGTGGTTCTTGAGGTCACGCCATTGCCGGAAGAACTCGAATTGGAAAAAGCGGTGCGCGGCCTGATCGTCCTCCCCCTTCCGTGCCATAAAACGAACGTAGTCTTCAAGCCAGTACCCACTCATCGCGCAGAAGTCGCCGAACTCGTCATCCGCCTTGAAGTTCGCGAAAGCGCGCCGCAGAAGCGCTAGTTTGAACGGAATCACGCGCGCAAAATCAACGTGATCTCCGGGGGCAATTTCTGCGGCAATATCTGCCGATTCGAGCAATCCACGCTCCACCATCTTCTCGGGACTGATCAACAGCGGATTGCCTGCAAAAGCGGAGAAGCACTGATAAGGCGAATCGCCATACCCCGTGGGACCCAGCGGCAGCACTTGCCAGATCTTCTGCCCGGTCTCCTGCAGAAACTCCACAAACCGGTACGCCTCCGGGCCCAAGTCGCCAATGCCAAACCGGCTGGGCAGCGATGTCGGGTGCAGCAGAATGCCGCTCGCTCTCGGAAACTTCATTTCGCCAGCAGCCGGCTGAGTACCGGTAACGGCACAGCGCTTTCCTTGAGCGCGCGCTCGTGGAACTCGGAAAGCTTGAATCCCGAGCCCCGGCGTTGTTTGTACTGATCGCGCACCTGGAGCCATCCATGCCATCCGGCAAAATACATCGGCAACTGGCACGACGACAACTGCGCTCTCTGGATTTTGGCGGTGGCTTCTTCTTTCTCCTGAAAGGCCTGGTTGATCATCAGATCGAGAGCCTGCTGCTCGGTCATCTCCTGGGTCTGAAGCTTGATATCCAGAATCGCGTTCGAAATCACTCGCAGCATCTGCTTCAGAAACGTCATCCGCAGCTCGACGCTGCCGTTCAGATAGCCCTCGTCTGAAAGCAACTGCTGTACATAGACGGCCCAGCCTTCCACGTACGGCCCATTGCCGTAGATATTGCGCAACAGCCGGCGGCCCTTGGGTTGCACATCATTCGCGTATTCAAGTTGCACGTAGTGGCCCGGCATCGCCTCGTGAATCGTCAGCTCCTGCAGTCCGTAGGTGTTGTACTCTCGCAGTTTCGATTCAACGCGTTCTTTGGGCCAGTTACCGGGGATCGGCGTGATCCAGTAAAACGCTCCAAGCTGCGGCTCCAGCGCCGGCGCTGCATTGAATCCGCCGACGGCGTAGATGCCGCGCATGAACTCGGGAGTCTCGATCACCTGAAGATTGGCTCGAGCCGGGAGAGTGAGCAGTCCCTTGGATCGGACAAAGTCCGTGGCTTGTTGCAGCGTGCGCCGAGCCTCGGCAAAGTAGTTCCCCGGAGTGGGATGTTGTCTCGCGATCGCATCCAACGCCTGTGGAATGGTTTTCGGGTCCGCCAGCTTGGCCATTTGGCTGGTAACGCTCTTCAGTTCCGTTTCGGCTTCGCTCAGAACCTGCTCAGGCGTTTTTCCGGCATCCAGAAAATACCGGAACTTCTGGTCGTACTTCTCCTTGCCAAGGCGCCAGCTCATCGTTCGCTGGGAGAGATCCGTCTTGAGAAAGTAGTTGAACTTGCGCAGAGCATCGAGCGCCGCTCCGGCGGCTTTATCGTAATCGCCCTTGATTTCCGCGGGCGCGGCCGCGCGCAGTGTATGGTCGATCAACTCGATGTTGCCGTTGTTCTCCTGCTCCGCCACGTGGACCCATACTTCGGGCGCGTTCCTTAGATTGTCTTTGGCCTGTTCGATTAGAATCGGCACACGTTGCAACCGTTTTACGATGTGCCCGAATCGCTTCGGTTTTGGCGCATACTCAAGTACGAATGGATTGAACAGCGCGTTGCCGATCAGCTCAACGTAGATGGTGGGGTTATGCCGGAAGCTCTGGACGTTACTGGTGAAGTCGAACAACTGCAGGCCGATCTGGTCCTGCATCACGTCGTAGTCGGCGCGGTCCTCGGCGGAAAGGGACTCGGGTTTGATCGCCTCTAGCCGGTTGCGGAAATCGAAGTAGAACCGGCGCTGCTCCATGATCCCGGACCGGCTATAATCGTCCAGCTTCTCGTCCAGAGATTCGCCGCGATGGTCGTGATATCCGGCAGAGGTCGCCGATACCGGCGAAAGCGCGAGCGAGCCGTACACGAAATCGTCAGTCAGTTTGGCAAAATCCTGCTTTTCTCCGGGCATGCGGCAACTGGTGAGTCCAACTATAAAGACTGCAATACAAACGGCTCTCACGGGAGTTCCTTCAACTTTATATTTCGAAATTCAATGTGATAATGCTCGGCTTCAAGACCGAGGTATCCCGAGAGTCGATCGCATTCGAAGGAGCTTGTCTCGGTTCCATTCACGAACAAGGTCACGTTCTTGCCTTCGGCTCGGATCTCATAGGTGTTCCACTCCCCCGGATCTTTCACAGCGCTGGCCTTCATCTGCGATTTATAGTTGACGCGCTTCTTCTCGCCTTCGTCCACGCCGGAAAAGAAATAGCCTCCGTTGGCAGGCGGCCCAACCTGCGCCTGGTACCAGACCGCGCCATTGGCGCTGTTGCGGACGAAGACTCCGCTGTTGTACTTGGTCTCGCCGGGAATCGGGCGGAAGCGCCATTCGACGTGCAAAACGAAGTCCTTCAGCTCGCGATCGTAGCGCAGCCATTCATGGCCTTTTTCCTTCGCGCCATCGCAGATCAGATCACCATCTTTCGAGCTGACGCTCCATTGGGTAGCGGCATCGAGCGTCGCGGCTGGCGGAAGCGGCCCCCTTGTCCATCCTTTGAAGCTCGAATCCGGTTGGATGCTGACCCAATCCGCGGCGCTGCAGGCCGCCACCAAATAGAACGCACTAAACACCAGCCGCATCTAGCTTCTCCTTGTCTTCCGCTTCTCCAAATCTTAAGCCTTGCAGTTCCGGGTTGATATTTCTGAGCAGCCCGGTCAATACGCCGCCTGCGCCGATTTCAATGAATCGGGTAACACCTTGTGACGCCAGATAACGAATCGAATCGGACCACAGCACCGGATTGGCCACCTGCTCGATCAAGCCCTGCCGCGCTTCCTGGCCGGTCCGGACCGGCTTCGCCCGCCAGTTATTGACGAGTGGAATTTCGAGATCGCGAAACTCCGTCTGATTCAAATCCACCGCCAACCGCTCCTGCGCAGGTTTCATCAGTGCACAGTGAAACGGCGCGCTGACTGGCAACATCACCGCGCGACGCGCTCCGGCTGCCTTAGCCAGTTCCACCGCACGTTCCACAGCGGCCTTGTGACCTGCGATCACGACCTGATCGGGAGAATTTAAGTTGGCCGCTGAAACAACTTCGCCCTGCGCCGCTTCGACAAGAATCGCTTCCAACCTGCCTTCAGGAAGCTTGAGCAACGCCGCCATCGCGCCCACCCCAGCCGGCACTGCCTGCTGCATATACTGCCCGCGCTTCCGCACAATCCGGAGCGCATCCGCAAAATGCAGAGACCCGGCAGCCACCAGAGCCGAGTATTCACCGAGGCTGTGCCCTGCCACAAAATCCGGAGTTCGGCCAAGCGCGCGATAAGCCGCAATGGAAACGGCCAGGAGCGCGGGCTGGGTATTCTCCGTCAACCTGAGAGCGTCTTCGGGGCCATTGAAGCAAAGACCGGACAGCGGAAAGCCAAGCGCCGCATCGGCTTCATCGAAGGTGGCGCGCGGAAGAGTTTTGCCCATGCCTGCGAACTGCGAACCCTGGCCGGGAAAGACGAAGGCGGTCTTCATGCGAGAATCCCCGGGGGCTCAAACAACAAGATAGTAGGCCACGGATGAACACAGATGAACACGAATGGCTGACGGAAAAGGTGATCGGTGCTGCTTTTGAGGTTTCGAATGTGCTGGGAGCAGGCTTTTTGGAAAAGGTGTATGAAAGGGCCCTGATGCGAGAACTTTTTTTGAGAGGGCTGAAAGTTAGTTCGCAGGCCCCATTTCCAGTGCTCTACAAAGGACAACACATTGGCGACTATCTCGCCGACATACTGGTTGAAGACAAGCTCATCGTCGAACTGAAATGTGTGGACGCCTTCGGCGATGACCACCTGGCGCAATGCATTAATTACCTGAAAGCCTCGGGAATCAAACTGGCACTCCTGATTAACTTCCAAAAATCCAAACTGGAGTGGAAACGCGTCATCTACGATTTCTGATCCGTGTTTATCTGTGTCCATCCGTGGCCCCCAAAAATAGTTTACGTATTTGTGCAATCGTTTGGGCTTCCGCTTGCGTCATATCGAGTGACGAAGGAGAAGCTACCATGCACGTTCAATTGACACCAGCGCGAATGACCGAATCAAAAGCACTCGTGTACTGTCCAATCTGCACTCATACAGTCGAGGGCATCATCTTCACCCAAGGCAAAACTTCCAAAGTAAAACCCGGTCAGAAATGCTCGCGCTGCTCGGCCGCGCTCGATCCGGCTTACATCATGCGATTCGATCGCGCAGCCTAACGTGTTAGGCTGAAAACAAAATGAAACGCAAACCGCTTCCTAGCCCCCCACCCGTGATCGACCCGGCACTCCTCGAAAATGCCAAGCGCCTGGTGGAAACGGACAAGTTTACGCGGGTGCAGAAGTGTACGGTTTGCGACTCGCCTTGCGCGCCAAACTCTACGGAAGGTCTGTGCTGGGTTTGCCGCCGCTTGAAGATCAGTGCTTGGCGGGATTCCGATCAGCAAGTTGCTCAGGAATAGGCCGGCCCACGTTTTCGCGCATCGCCGCTTCATAAACAAATCCACCAGCGGCCACATCTTCCAACCCTACGCCCAGTGACTTGAAAATCGTGATCTTCGCGGGATCGTAACTCTTGGTTACATCCTGGAGTTCGACGACATTGCTCCAATGCCCGCCTAGGATCAGATCACCAGCTTCGATCTTTGCCTGATCGAGCGAATCGACTGCAATCGTGTTGGCCCGCCGGACCAGTTCCGCTGGAAGCTCCCGTCGGCTCGCAACGTTGGATCCCATCGCGTTGATGTGAACGCCCGGCTGTATCCAGCTATCCTCAATCACCGGGTCTTTTGCATTGGTCGCGGTGATAACAATATCCGCGCCGCTTACCGCCGCTTCTGCGGTCTCGACCGCCGTGACGCCAAGCTCGTCAGCCATGGCCCGGCGCTTGCTGGGATTGCGGCTCCAAACGCGAATCTCTGAAATCGGCCGCACGGCCCGTATTGCTTCCACTTGGCTGCGCGCCTGGTATCCGCTGCCGATCACGCCGAGCACGCGGGCTTGCGGATTCGCCATCCGATCCGTCGCGTAGCCGCTGGCTGCGCCGGTCCGGATCTGTCCAAGAGAGTTGGCTTCCATAAGCGCGAGCGGCTTCGCGGTCTTCGCGTCATAAAGAGCAAACAGGAAGTTGGCGCCGTGCTTAGGATTCGTGGAGTAGAACTTTGTCCCGAAATACTCGCCGTAAGCGCCAGCCATGCTGTGCAGCGCCGACCCGGTGGGAAGGATCAGTCGGCGGCGAGGCTGGTTCTGAGCTTGCCCAGCGGCGAGGGCTTCGAAGGCCAGGCGCATCAGGCGGATTGCGTCCGGCATGGGAAGCAGGCGCCGGACTTCCGCTTCAGTCAGGTAGAGCATCGCAGTTGCGGGTCCTACTTTGCTTCTGGAAACCCGTGCTGTCCTTGGATGAAGCTGATGAGGGCGTTAAGCTTGTCGCCAACTTCCTCTAGCTTAGTCTCAACTCTGGTCATCCGTGCGTCGCTTTCTTGCAAACGCGCCTCGTGGTTCTCCAGCCATTTGGCCTGATCCACCAAGGCTCGAGACATGCGCGCCTCCAGATTGGCCATTACGGTCAGAGTGTCTTGAATGTCGCGTATTGTCTTTTCGAAGTCCATATCCTTCTCTAGAGTGTCACCGGGTCCGCCCGCTCCGCGTCCAGCCCCAATTCCGCTACCGCGGCCTGGGCTTTCTTCTTGTCAAATTTGCCGTCTCGGGCCAGGCGCGACAATGCCGCTGACGCGATTGCTTCCGCGCCGTTTTCGAAGTGCTTGCGCAGGTACTCGCGGTTCTCGCTCCGTCCAAAGCCGTCCGTCCCCAACGAAACCAGCCTGCCCGGCAGCCACGGGGCGATCTGATCCGGCACAACCTTCATGTAATCGGTGGACGCGACGATCGGCCCCTTCACGACTTCGAGAACCCTGGTAATGTACGGAATGCGCTCGGGCTCAGCCGGGTGCAAGCGGTTCCAGCGCTCCACCTCGAGCGCCTCGCGCCGCAGCTCGTTATAACTGGTGACGCTCCACACATCAGATTGGATTTTATACTGCCCGGAGAGGATCTTCTGCGCCCGCAGCGCTTCGTTCAGAATCGGACCGCTCCCGAACAGTTGCACTTGAGCTTTCCCGCCGTCAGCCGCCTGATAGCGGTAGATGCCCTTCAGGATACCTTCGGCAGCACCCTCTGGCATGGTTGGCTGCGGGTAGTTCTCGTTGTAGAGCGCGATGTAGTAGAAGCGATCTTCCATCTCCTGGTACATTCGCCGGATGCCGTCTTGAACGATGACGGCGACTTCAAAGGCGTACGCGGGATCGTAGCTGGCGCACGTGGGCACGGTAGTCGACAATACCAGGCTATGTCCATCCTGGTGCTGCAGACCCTCGCCGGCCAGAGTGGTGCGCCCCGCCGTGCCGCCCATCAGGAAGCCTTTGCCACGCGCATCCGCAAATGCCCAGATCAGATCGCCGATCCGCTGGAACCCAAACATCGAATAGAACGTAAAGAACGGAATCATCGGCACGCCGTAATTCGCGTAAGCGGTCCCGGCAGCGGCGAACGAGGCCATGGAACCGGCCTCGGTGATCCCTTCCTCCAGAATCTGTCCGTCCTTGGCTTCCTTGTAGTACAGGAACATATCGCTATCCACCGGGCGATAGAGCTGCCCCTGGCTGGCATAAATTCCGTGCTGGCGGAACAGTGACTCCATGCCGAAAGTTCGCGCCTCATCCGGGATGATCGGCACGATGTACTTGCCGATTTCGCGGTCGCGAAGCAAGAGAGTGAGTACGCGCACGAAAGCCATGGTGGTCGAAACTTCACGATCACCCGATCCATGCAGCGACTCGGCGAAATGATCGAGCGCCGGCGCTTTGATCGTAATCGGCGCCAGATTTCGGGCGGGTAGCGAACCACCCATGCGCTCCAGCCGATCCTGAATGTAGCGAATCTCGCGGCTGTCCTCCGCCGGCCGGAAAAAGGCGGCCTCATGCACGCATTCTTCGGGCACGGGAATGTCAAAGCGGCGGCGGATGTAGGCCATCTCCTCTTCGTTCAGCTTCTTCTGTTGATGCGTTGGATTGCGGCCCTCGCCCGCTTCTCCGAGCCCATAACCCTTGATCGTCTTAGCGAGAATGACGGTGGGCCCGCCTCTGTGCTCGACCGCCCGCTTATAAGCATTGAAGACCTTGCTGGGATCGTGGCCGCCGCGCCGTAGCCGGCCGATCTCTTCGTCGGATAGGTGCTCAACCAGTTTCAGAGTCTCCGGGTATTTGCCAAAGAACTCCTTGCGCGTGTAGGCCCCGCCCTTCGCCTTGTAATTCTGATACTCTCCATCCACGCACTCATCCATCAGCTTGACCAGCATTCCGCTGGTATCGCGCGCCAGCAGGTCGTCCCAGGAGTCGCCCCAGATCACCTTGATCACATTCCAACCAGCTCCGCGGAAGGCCGCTTCAAGCTCCTGGATGATCTTGCCGTTACCGCGCACGGGTCCATCCAGCCGCTGCAGATTGCAGTTGACGACGAAGATCAGGTTATCGAGCTTTTCGCGGGAAGCAAGCGTCAACGCGCCCAGCGATTCAGGTTCATCCGTCTCTCCGTCGCCGAGGAACGCCCAAACGTGCCGGGGGGTCTGCTGGATGATACCGCGGTTTTCCAAATAACGCATGAAGCGCGCCTGGTAGATCGCGTTGATGGGACCCAGGCCCATGGATACCGTGGGAAACTGCCAAAAATCGGGCATCAGCCAAGGGTGCGGATACGAGGACAGCCCCGGACGATCCCTCAATTCGTGGCGGAAATTCTTCAGTCGTTCTTCGGTGAGACGGCCTTCGAGAAAGGCCCGGGCATACTCGCCTGGCGAGGCGTGCCCCTGGAAATACACAAAATCGCCGGACTGATCGCCATACTTCGCGTGGAAAAAATGGTTGTGACCCACCTCCGCGAGAGTGGCGAGCGAGGCATAGGTCGAAATATGGCCGCCGATTCCAGCATCGTACTTATTGGCGCGAACCACCATGGCCATGGCGTTCCAGCGGATCAGGCTTTTGATCTGGCGCTCGATGGCGCGATCACCGGGGTAAGGCACTTCCTGATCGACAGGAATTGTATTGATATAGGGAGTGTTAATTTTGGCGGAAGTAGTCGCGCCAAACTCCGACGCGCGGTTGAGCAGTTTGTCAAGCAGGAAAGTAGCGCGTTCGGTTCCGGATTGGTCTATGATCTCGTCAAGAGATTCAAGCCATTCCGAGGTTTCCTGCGGGTTTACATCGGACTGGATCGCGGGTTCAATATTAGCTTCGATCATAGGTGGGTCTACCTCAAGGTTAACATCCGCCCCTTGCCGAGGGGCCGTTCGCGGCGGTCATCTATTCGAGCAAATGACCCATCTTTTGCTTCTTGGTGCGCAGATAGCCGATGGTGGATTCGTGCGGGGCCACGATACACGGAATGGGCAGAACCACACACTCTTGGGGGGCTCCGTTATACTGGCCTTCAAACCAAAAAGACGGAAATGGCCGAACCTGGTAGGCAGGTTCGCTTCCGCGACTTTATTGAGCATTCAGGAGATACCTTCATTGTAAGGAGCGTCGTCTGGCGACTTCGTGCGGCGCATCGGCGCATCTTTCACGAGATTCCGCGTTTTTTGGATCGGCAGTGGAACTCATTGAAAAGCAAGCGAATAGCAGAAGGGCTGCGCACTTTTGGCTGGATTGGATGGTGTCTTGGGGAAGATGCGTCGCGGGTAAATTTCTGCATTTGCTGTCTGAGAGAAGGCAAACTCTAACCGATCTGATTGTACAGGGAGGCTGTGCGACTCAAATACGCCTGGGTGGGAAGCTATTGAAAGCGAGGAAGAAAGAAAATGCGGTCGCGCGTGATTCGCCACGATCCGTTGCGAGCGCCCACCAGGATCTCCCGCAAGCCGTTACAGGCTGCCCCAAACGTTCCAAGGCGCTCGCAAGACCTGGATTGGCGTTGCGGTTCACGTCTTAACTCCTGGGCAGGTGAAACTGCAGGCGAAAACGCCCTTCACACAGGATACTTGAGCCGTCCGGCTCAGTGGATCGCCGGCGGCCACGGGCGCTCATGGCGGCCGCCGCTAATTAAAATTAAATTAAAATTTAAATCCAATCATTGTAAAGGAGTATAGGACATTGTATATTTCATACCGCCTCGAGCAAAAGCGATAAAATCGGGCGGATATATATAGATGCTTCGATCGAGAACTTACAGGATGTATTTCGCGTTGTGGCTGTCGTGACGCTAATTGTAGCCTGGAACCCTTCAGTCCGTGCGCGGCCGCAAGGGTGCTTGCGACCGGCGAATGGTAGCCAGGAGACCTGCTACCGGTTCTGCTTCTGCAAGGAAAATCAGTGGGCCGGTGTGGCGTGGTGCGAACCGGGCAACGACTGTGGTGATCCCTGCTTAGCTGATACCGACTGCTGGACTGAGATCGGCTAAAACTGCATCATGGCCGGTTGCCCCGAACCTTCGCATGGATATCTCACTCGATTGCTCTTATGCCTGGTCTGGGAGGCCGCGTGGATCTGGGCAGCGCAAAACACCGTGGCAGGACGAGTGGGAACCCTGGTTTTTCGGAGGCATGCAGTTAAAACCGTCATGCCGGTTTTTACCAAATCCTCTTCCGAGGCCGGGCATGAAGGAGTTGCCGTTGCCGAAGTTCGAGTCTCGAATCGAGGCGGAGTCATCAAAACTAAAATTCTAGAAGCCCCAGATGCGGCTATCGGAGCGTCGGTTGAAACCGCCGTAAAGCAATGGTCGTTCAGTCCAGTGACCGAGGAAGTAGCGCTATCGAAATGATCGGACGGGTGCCATTCTATTTCCGGATCGTTGACCATAAGCCGAAGGTGATCGACGCGACCGCCGAGACGCTGCTAGGCAAAGACGAGAAGAAATAGTACTTCTTTGCATCTCACTTCGGATGGAGGTGATCAATGACGGAAGAGTTGTCAAGCAGATAATATTCGAGGCGGCAATCGAGCATTGCAGCAGCCGTCGTGTTACTATCTCTAAGAGCGGTAGAATACGCGCGGTCTCCTCCGCACGACCGTCGACCAATTGTTGGAATCGGCGTACCACTTTCACTCAAGTCCGTAGATTTCAGTGTGGTACCCGTATCATTTATCCTGTCACTTCTCCAGACTGTCCATTCTGCCTCGCAAGTAGTGAGTTCCACAAGCGTCTTTACAACGCTTCGCACACCGCCGGAGAGGGATTCTATGTTCTCGGGCCTAGCGATCGAGTTGCGAGAGCTTATTGCCAGCGGCTAGATCTGCCCATTGGCCAACTGCGAGAATGGAAAGACCTGAACCTCCGGGCGGGTGGCACTCCGACTCTTATACTCGTCGATTCACGCGGCATTGTACATCGGATTTGGATTGGCCAGGTCGAGCCGAGCGTTGAGGCAGAGATTCTTTCCATCGCCCAAAACCGGTCCTTACCGCCAATTGCAGCCGGAAACCGCCGCGTCCCAAACTACTTGGGATCGATTCCTCCGTAAAAGAGATGCTCGGCAAGTTTACCAGATCGATCCCCGCTGAAACAAGCGGGGTGAAATGACTTATGATAAAACGACTTCCCGCGCGGAATTCACGGAATTATGTGAATATCAGCACCACGACCGGGGATTTAATGGGGGGAGTCGACCGTTCATAGAACAAACCGAGAAAAGAAAACCCCGCGACTTCGGGGAGGAACTCTCCCTCGGCGTCGCGGCGAAGAACGATTCGAAAATTCCGCCCGGAATAGGGCTGCAGTGCATAGTAAGGATTGTCTCTCTGGCGGTTCGCAGGACTCCTTTGCCAATGTCTGGGGTCAGCGCCCAGGAAACTCCGGCGGCCTTCGTCCAGCGGAGAGAGCCCGAAGTACCCTGCTCAATCCGGCCTTTGTGCCAGGGGTTTGACGCGGGCACGAAAGTATATGCGCCAGTCAATATGCCCGGGCTAATCCCCTTCCAGATGTCCAGCGAGGGCTTGGCGTACCGCAATGTGACCTGCAGAGAGGGAACCGCAGCCCGCAGTCTCTTGTGCAGAGACTCGGCGTAATAATCAGGCTCAAGCGTTCCGCTCAAAATCCCGCGGCCAGGAGAGGCGGTCGAACCACTGATGGCTGGCGGCTTCCAGCTTTAAGTCCGGATAGGAGCGGTAAAGGTGATGAAAGAACTCGTGCTGGAACCATTGCGGGAAGTAGGCCAACCGTTCTTCACGCGTGTAGAGTCCCGAGCCAAGGGCAGGCGGAACCCGAATCAGAAAGCGGTCGTCTCGCGCGGGCTCCGGCGCCGAGAGTGGGATCTAGGGAGCGCTGAACTTGAGGCGCTGCCTGATGTTGTAATTCGCGCATCGAGGATGGATCGAGACCGGTCGATCGTCCCGCTAACACGACGGTGACTTTCAGGGTGTGAACCGGCATGCCGGGGATCGAATGTATTCGCCACTCGACACATTCGGAAAGCATCCGCAGAGCATATAAAAACGCCTGTGTTCCAAAGTTGACGCCCTTTGAGACCGCTAACTTCTGCGCATCCGATTCGGCGCGCGACCATTCCACCTCCCCGGGCTGGTACTCCCTCCACAAGGAACTCAACACGCTGCCAGCAGCGGAATAGTGCCCGGCGCGGTAATCGTCAAGAGCATCGATGAACGCATCCATCGACCGGCGGTAGAGGACGGGAAAGCCAGACGCGCCACCCCATTCCGCCAACAATTCTTCCGACGGGCTTACGGTCCGGGCAGGGCTCTGGTTCTGAGTTGAGAGAGCGCCGGGGAAGGCCAGCTGGGCTATCAGGAGCCCGGATGACCACAGGACGAGGAACGCAAGAGCTGCGAGAGAAATCGGGCGTGACTTCACACGTATCATCATGCCTCGAAGTCATTATATCGCCTTGTTCTAAAACGTCCTTTTTCGGGAGTGGTTCGGACCGGTAGTGGTTCGGACCGGGCTTGACAGCTTCAGGATGCGTCTATAGGCTTAAATCCTGGCTTATCGATAACTATGATGTCCGTTCTGGCAACTCATTCTTTATTGCAGACGCCAGGGGAAATTGGACGACCGAGGTCGGCGGAGCGAGTTCAGATCCTAGATACGAATGAGCGGGGCGTCAGATCTCGGGCAGAGGGGGCGCAGTAATTATTCCTCTGCAGGAACTGAGCACCCGGGCATCGTAGAAACTCGGTAAGACCGTATTGCAGGTAATAGACTGCTCTTGTATGATTCAACGTAACAGTTCAGGTGGGGTCGGCCCGGTGAAGCAGTGAGGTAACCTGTTGCCGACGGCGATGACAGACAATTGCGGCGGAGAGATAGGCGAGGATGTTCAGACGTTGAAGATCACAGGTTTCAGCGACGTTAACAAAAACGAGCTGTGGCCAACTCACCGCTCCGGCGTTGTCTGGCCAGGCGCTCGACCCATGAAGGCAATCCAGTTCACGACGCTACGGTGATTCTTCATCTGAAGGATTCTCCCGAGAGGATCTCCCCTACAGGAATATTGGTGGATCAGACGGACCAAGATGGCCATTTCCAGTTCCGGTCAGCCATTCCGCCGGGAACGTATGAGTTGATTGCGCTTGATTCACGGTTGGATGCTGATCGCCAAAACATAGACGCAGTTCGTTCGTGTTTTTCCAGTAAAACCGAAATTACACTTGCTGCTCGGGAGCAAAATATTCAAACCATTACTGTGGTGGCGTGTGATGCAGGTTCGTAGTTAAAAGGTTAGGTGTGTATTTGGTTCAGCCTGAATTGGCGCGAACCACCATGGCCAGTGCGTTCCAGCGGATCAGGCTTTTGATCTGGCGCTCGATGGCGCGATCACCGGGGTAAGGCACTTCCTGATCGACAGGAATTGTATTGATATGGGGAGTGTTAATTTTGGCGGAAGTAGTCGCGCCAAACTCCGACGCGCGGTTGAGCAGTTTGTCAAGCAGGAAAGTAGCGCGTTCGGTTCGGGATTGGTCTATGATCTCGTCAAGAGATTCAAGCCATTCCGAGGTCTCCGTGGGTTCACATCGGACTGGATCGCGGATTCAATATTAGCTTCGATCATAGGTGGGCTCTACCTCAAGGATAACATCCGCCCCTTGCCGAGGGGCCGTTCGCGGCGGTCATCTATTCGAGCAAATGACCCATCTTTTGCTTCTTGGTGCGCAGATAGCCGATGGTGGATTCGTGCGGGGCCACGATACACGGAATTCGCTCTGTCACCTCGATTCCAGCCCCCTCGAGCGCTGCGATTTTCTCCGGGTTGTTCGACAGCAGACGCACCCGGTTTACGCCGAGGTACTGCAGGATTTCGACCGGCATCCGGTAATCGCGCAGATCGGCCTTGAAGCCGAGCCGCTCGTTGGCCTCCACGGTGTCCGCCCCCAGGTCCTGCAACTCGTAGGCGCGGAGCTTGTTTAGCAGCCCGATGCCGCGGCCCTCCTGGTGCTCGTAGATCAAAAGCCCGCGGGATTCTTCCGCGATTAGATTCAGGGCGAGCTCAAGCTGGGATCGGCAATCGCATCGCAGACTGTGAAACACGTCGCCGGTCAGACATTCGGAATGGATGCGAACGAGCGGCGGGACACCGGGTCCGGAGACGTCGCCCATGCGCAGGACCACGCACTCTTCGAGGGCTGCGTTATACTGGCCTTCAAAACCAAAAAGACGGAAATGGCCGAACCTGGTGGGCAGGTTGGCTTCCGCGACTTTGTTGAGCATTCAGGAGATACCTTCATTATAAGGACCGGCGTCTGGCTACTTCGGATAATTCCGTGTTGTGCGGGTGAGTGGCCCCGGGGAATTTGCCCCCCGGGGCTCTCTCACAACCGGACTTGAACCTCTCAATTCATTCGGCTTCCACTGGGAACCGCTGCGCGGCCATCTGCCAATGCGCGAACAGCTTCGAATCACGTCGCGCGGCGACGTGTTCCAGACCTACATTGAACAAGCGGCAAGCATCAATGCGATCACGCGAATGTTTAACGAACGCCAACTCCCAACGCGCAAAGGAATCGCGCGGTGGGGACGAATCGACAGTGTGGGCGATGCCACGCAATCCGGCCTACGTAGGGCGAGCGTGACTCGCTCACCACCCTTCGATGGCTTCGTCGATAACTGAAGGACATAAATGTATGCCGGTCTGCTCCGGTGTACATGCGCCCGCTCAATCGCGCCAACGGAATCGGTCAGGCGGCCTCAGTGAAGCTCCTGGTGGAGCGACGCCTGCGCTTCAATGAGGCCGCGATCAACTGATCGCGGAAACCATCGCCCGTCACCTTCAGTGGCGGCTTCGTTCAAGCTTCAATGAGGCCGCGATCAATTGATCGCGGAAACGCACGGTGAGGTGTGGCCCAGTGTGGCGAGGTTCGGGCTTCAATGAGGCCGCGATCAATTGATCGCGGAAACGCGTGTTACCCGACGCTGGAACGCCGGCGCAAGCAGGCTGGTTTTCGCGATCCCAACAAGACGCTCGACAGCTTCGACTTTACTTTCAATCCGAAAATCAACCGCAGTCTGGTCTTCGATCTGGCCACCTGCGGATTCATTTCCAAACGTGACGACGCCCTGTTTCTGGGACCAGGCGGCACTGGTAAAAGCCATTTGGCCCAGGCGATTGGTCAAGCTGCCACGCTTGCGTGCGTAAACGCATTCTGCAGGGCCACCGGGTGCTTTACCGGGAGGCTCACGCGTTGTTGGAACAACTCGCCGAGGCCGTCGTGTACGGCACGCGCAAGCAGTATGTCGAGTCCCTGGCCACCGTGCCGCTGCTCATGGTGACCGCCGAGGATCAGCCTGCGGTTGTTTCCGCGATCAATTGATCGCGGCCTCATTGAAGCGGCGCTGGTTGTGAAAGAGCCCTACAGGAAAGGAGCAGCGACTCTATTCTGACCTCGAGTCTTGCGTGGTGCGTCGCGAGGCGTACGGCGAAGCATGGGTTCAGACGGGGACGTAACTCGCACCAGGCGCTCGATGCGCTGAGTGCGTTCCGCTCCAGGTAGCGGCGCACAAACCGGTAGTCGTAAACTTCCATGTCCAGAGCGAGGGCGCAGGCTTGCTCGACCCGCGCCACCCCGTACTTGTTGAGAAACGACAGTACACCCTGTAGGCGGCGCACGGCGGGCTGTCCTTGCTCTCGATGCATCTGCTGGCAGAAGGCGCCGATGTGCTTTCCGGCTTTTTCGGCGCGCGCTAACAGTTGCAAGGTGCCCAGCGGAGTTCGCGCGGGCCGGTCCTCCTCGTGGATGCGATGCCGGCCACGTCCCTCACGCAGATGCTCTCGGAGTAATTGAGAGGTCTGGGGGTCGAGCAGCCGGACGTGCTGTGCATTCCATTGGACCTGCACACTCCGTCCGATCCATCGGGGCGGCGCGCTGTAGTAAGCGGCCTCGAGCTCGACACAGCTATCCAGATGCACCACGCGCGTGCCGTATTGGTAATAGCGAAAGGGTTCCAACGGGAGCGGCAGCAGCGCGGGCTTCTCTTCGGCGAACATGGCCGCAACCTGCCGCTTGGTGGTG
>JBPCOQ010000101.1:0-65610 GCA_051000095.1 Bryobacteraceae bacterium
GAGGGCTCCTGAGCATGGGCTCAGGATAAGCATGACCTACTTACGTCGGTCTGTCAATAGTAAACCGTTACAGACCGACTTCTTAAGAGGACCCCGTTCGCTGGCGGATCTCAGTTCGGATAAAACAATTCGATGGAGAAATGTAGAAACTCCAGACACAGGCAAGAATGCCTGTGTTACTAAATCTTCGTTTCTTTGCGCGACGCGACGATTTCGCAACTGTAGCGCAGAGAGTCTTGCTGTCTACGTCCAGCCGCGGCGACCCAAACACCGGGTCGCCCGGCAGGCGGCAAAGCCGACCGCCTGCCCCACAGTTTGCGGCAAAGCCGCGCTGTGTTACTCATTAAACATGAAGTTTCCACGCATGTTGCCGGTCCGCCAGAATTTTCCGGACCGCCGTATTCACGACATTCCGGGTGAAGTCCAGCGTCAACTTTCAGGAGCGGCGTTTGGCTCCAATTTGCGTCCCGGCGCGCGAGTTGCGCTGGGAGTTGGAAGCCGCGGCATCTCCAACATCGCGGCGATTGTACGCGCTGTTGCCGATTACTGGAAATCGAAGAGCTGTGATCCGTTTATCTTCCCGGCGATGGGAAGCCACGGCGCGGCGACCGCGGAGGGTCAAGCCGATGTGCTTGCGCACTACGGCATTCACGAAGCGACGATGGGCTGTCCGGTCGTCAGCTCGCTGGAAGTGGTTGCGCTCGGGAAAACTGCCGATGGGATTGAAACCTTCATGGACCGGAATGCGTTTGATAGTGACGGTGTCATGATGATTGGCCGGGTGAAGTGGCACACCGATTTTGCCGGGAAGATCGAGAGCGGTCTGTATAAGATGATGGCGATCGGACTCGGTAAGTTCGCCGGCGCGCAGCGCTATCACACTTACGCTTATCGCCTGGGTTTGGAATACGTGATTCGCAGCGTCGGCCGCCAGGTGCTCAAGTCCGGCAAGATTCTGGGTGGCTTGGCCATTCTGGAGGATGCCAACCACCATACCGGACAGCTCACGGCAGTACCGGTGGACCGCATGGAGCAGCAAGAAGAAGAATTGCTTGCGCTGGCGAAGAGTTGGATGGGACGTATCCCGGTTCCTCAATTGGATGTCTTGATCGTCGATGAAATCGGCAAAAGCATTAGCGGCGCTGGCATGGACACGAAGGTGGTCAATCGAAGCGTTTATGGCGGATCGAACCCATGGCCGGACACGCCGCAGATCGAGCGCATCTTCATCCGGGGGATCAGCAAGATGAGCTACGGCAATGGCGTTGGTCTGGGCATGGCGGACGTGGTCAGCGATCGGCTGGTCAACAGCATTAACTGGCATCCAACGCACATTAATTCGTTGACGGCCTCGAGTCCGCAGGCTGCTAGAACGCCCATTCACTTTTCGACGGACCGGGAATGCCTGGAGCGGATCTCGCCTACAGTCGGCAAGATCGATCTCGCCGAGGTGACTTATGGTTGGATCGTTAATACGATGGAGCTAGGGACGCTCAAGCTGAGCGAGAACCTGCGGGAAGAGATTGCCAAAAACCCGCTGCTCGAAATCATCGGGCCGGCCGAGGAACTGGAGTTCGACCCGGCGGGAAACCTTAGCGGTCTCAATATTCAGGTGGAACATGCGGAGGCTGTCGCGCATTAAGTGGCACAGACACGGCACGTGCGCAAGCGCATTCTTGTCTGTGTTGCACTTAGACGCGCAAACCTCAAAACAACACAGGCAAGAATGCCTGTGTTACGGCCACGGCCTTTGCCGGAATAGGCGAGTGCGATGGTTATCAGGCCCGCCTATCCAACGGCGAAAGGGTTAGCTTTGTGAAGCTGCAGCGGTCATGGTGCTGGCGATCTTACTGAAGATCGTGCTGATGCTGGTTGCCACACCGGGCATAATCGCACCAGCGGCGACGGCCACGAAACCCGCCATCAAAGCGTATTCGATGAGGTCCTGACCCCGGGTGTCCTTCCAAATCCTCAGCTTCCATACCAAATTGGTGATACGGCTCATTTTCTTCTCAAACATACTTTTCTCCTCTCCCAGCAACTTGTGATGTTTGTTGCTAAAGCTAAGTTATCATCGCCTGCCGATTGGATAAATCAGGATAATCGCTTAGACAAGGATTGGAAATCGCCATACTCGTTCACGCAATTCCCTTAGCCCAGAGCACGAACATCGCAATCGCGGCCACTGCCATCACCGCTGCCGTGATCCAACCTAAGCCGCGGGTAACCGGTGAACTCACCTGGTTGCCCATCACTTTGGAATCTCCGGTGAGCAGGATTACAAGTACGATCAAGGGCGGCGCCAGGACACCGTTCACCACCGCGGCCCAGAAGAGCATCGCGACCGCATCCAAACCCACATAGTTGATCGCCATTCCCATCGCCATGGAAACCGCGATGATCAGATAGAAGCGACGGCCAGAGCGCGGCTTCTCCTTCATCGAGCTTTTCCATGCCGCCGCCTCTGAAACGGCATAGGCGCTCGATCCGGCGAGCACGGGGACGCCCAACATGCCCGCGCCAATCACGCCGAGCGTGAATAGCCAGTACGCGCCATTTCCCGCGAGCGGACGAAGGGCGTCCGCCGCCTCCTGAGCGGTCGTGATGGTGGTCTTCCCGTGCGCGTGCAGAGTAGCCGCGGTGGTCAGGATGATAAAGTAAGCCACCAGGTTCGAGAAAAACATCCCGGTCACAATGTCGGTCCGGGAGCGACGCAGCTCTTCGAGGCTGGCGCCCTTACGGCTGCTCAGCGTCTTGCGTCCGATAGCTCTTTCCTCTTCCACTTCCTGCGAGGCCTGCCAGAAGAACAGATAGGGCGAGATGGTGGTTCCGAAGATCCCCACCAGCACTGCCAGATATTTTCCAGACCACTCTACGCGTGGAACAAGCGTCGCCATCAGAACCTGCCCCCAATTCGGGTGTGCCAGGAAAGCGGCAACCATGTAGGTGAGTAAGACCAGGGTCAGCCATTTGAAGATTCGCGCAATCAGAATATAGGATGACCACACCAGGAACGAGGCGATCAACACAGCCAGCAAAGGCGTCCATACAAGCGCCGGGACGTGCGTCACCATGCTCAGGGATGCAGCCATGCCGCCCAAATCCGCGGCGATGTTCACCGTGTTTGCCGCCAGTAATAGCGAGCAGGCGGTCCACAGGACCCAGCGAGGATAGCGCCTCCGCACCACTCCCGCCAGCCCGCGCCCGCTGACCATTCCCAGGCGCGCGCACATCATCTGCACGGCGGTCATTAAGGGGAACGAGAATAGCATCGTCCACAGCGGCGCATACCCAAACGTGGCTCCGCTGACCGAATAAGTGGAAATACCCGACGGATCGTCGTCCGCCGCGCCGGTGATGAGACCTGGCCCGAGATTCGCGAAAAAGCGGCGAGCCGGCCCCGTGACGAGATTGTGGCCTTTGACCGGCTCACCGGTGGACATCGTAGCGGCCGGTGGTTTCAATTCTGCCATCGGGAGGAGCTTTCCGGGTGATTTACGTCAGCCATCCTCCTCAGTCTACCGACACGGCCATAACAAACATACTCGTCCGGCGGAGGCTATGATGGAAACGCTCAGCAACAATCAACCCATATGGCGAGTGTGCAGATTTTCGGTGTGAAGAGCTCGCAAGCGACTCGTGCCGCTGAGCGGTTTTTCAAAGAACGGCGGGTGGCGATTCAGTTCGTGGATTTGAAGCAGAGGCCCATGGCTCCCGCGGAAATCAAAAGGTTCATCGAACGCTTCGGTTTTATGGGACTGCTCGATAGCGGCGGTAATTCGTACATCGACGCCGGGCTCAAGTATCTCAAGCTCTCCGATCCCGAGCTGCGGGCACGGTTCGAGCGGGATCCAGGACTGCTGAGGCTGCCGCTGATTCGTGGCGGCACGCTGCTTAGCGTTGGTCACGATGAGGAGGCCTGGAAGGCAATGGCGGGCTAATTCAGCAATGCATCCGCAGTCTGAAGGGCGAGCTTGGCCGAATCGAGATCTGTCCGGTTACTCAAAACGATCACCGTCAACTTCTCATCGGTAAACCGGTCAATGACGGTGCGGAATCCCTGTGTAGTGCCGGAGTGCCACATCCGCGCATGACCCTTGTAAGGATCGAGAAACCATCCGAATCCGTACGAAACCGGCTTGCCCGGATTCAAATTGTCGTCGCCGGGCGTGGCCGGCCAGTTTGGCTCCGATCCATCGTTCAGTTTTACCGGCGTGACGGCCGCGCTCATCTCAGATTCATTCAGTAGGAAATGATTTTGCAGGGCCGCATCCCACCTGGCCAGGTCTGTAAGGTTCGAATAAACGCCGCCGTCGCCCAGGGTCGCGGAGGTCGAACTCTGGTCTGCCTCGACAAACCCGGCACCCTGCCTGATGTGCCCGAATGCACGATTGGGCACGGTATTCTTCCCATTCACAAACGCCAGGGTGTCCTTCATATGTAGCGGCGCAAAGATGCGATCGTGCAGAAATTGTGTGAATGGCTCACCAGAAACTTTCGCGACAATCAATCCTAGTAGCACATACGCGGAATTGCTGTAAGACCAGCTTGCACCGGGCCTGAACTTGGGCGCCGTTTGCTCCTTAAGAAGGCCCAGCACCTCTTCATCGGTAATCTGATGGGTCGCGGTCCAAATTGGCCCCTTGGCTTTCTCCGTCCGCTCCATCAGCACTTCGTAATCCGGCAGCCCCGCCGTGTGGGTTAGTAGGTGACGGACAGTAATTACTCTACCGTAAGCTGGAAAATCCGGGAATAAGTCCGTTAGAGGATCGCTGTATCTCAGCTTCCCATCGTGGACCAGGAGCATTGTGGCCATTGCGGTGAACTGCTTGGTGAACGAGGCCAGGCGAAAATCCGTGCGCGCGTCGATCTTGGCGAAGGTCCGGAGGTCACGGACGCCGTAGCCGCGCTGAAAGACGGTGCGGCCGTCCTTGCGAACGAGAACGGCGATACCCGGCGATCTTGCGGGGGCAAGCGGGGCGAATATTGAATCGATACGGGACGGGGCCGAGTCCGTGGCGACGGGACCGGTTATGCCGTCCGTGCAAATCAGGAGCAGGAGCGGCACGGCGCTGTAGATCGGATTCTTACGCATGATTCGTTGGCAGGACTCTTTGTCGAGTATACCGGTCTTCGGATCCTGACGAGTACATTTCGCGGATTCACATACCTTTTTCGTGCATGGTACAAAATTCCTGGATGGGAAACACTTCTTCCCTGTGACACGAAACAAGGGCGGCTTATGCTTGGAATATGGCACAGCTACAAGGGAATCCCACTATCGACTGGACAGACTGTCCGCTGGTTGAAGTCAATCCGGGTAAGGTGAGCGGTGCCCCGATCCTCAAGGGGACGCGGGTACAGGCCGATTCCATTTTGGAGAACTACGAAGGCGGGGAGACGATCGAAGATATTTCAGATAACTTCGACATCCCGCAAACCACAATTCGGGACCTGTTGACGTTCGCGGCTTATAAGAAAAAGCAACCTCAGCCGTGAAGGTTCTGTTCGATCACAACGTCCCGAAACGGCTGCGACAATCCCTCCCCGGGCATGAAGTACGGACCGCTCAGGAGATGGGCTGGTCTGAACTGGAAAACGGAGAGATACTGAACGCGGCACAAGCGGCTGGATTTCACGTAGTACTCACCTGCGATCAAAATCTGTCCTATCAGCAGAACTTGACCGGCCGCGCAGTGGCACTGGTCGTTCTCAACACGAATTACTGGCCCGCCCTCAAGGAGAATACCGCTCCCGTCATCCAAGCCGTGAACTCAGCGGCTCCGGGGACGTTTCAGATGATCACCATTAAGAGCCGCCGGTCGTGACGGAAAGCCGCGCAGAGACAACAGGAGCGAACCACGGAGGGAATAGTTAGCTAGCCGGCCCGCCCCTGAATCGATGGATTGATCTCCATGCCATCCGCGGCCCAGAGACAGCTAGTAATCACGCATTCCGCTGGCGGCGCTCCCACCCCGGTTTGAACAGGGGCAGATAGTTCTCCTGTTGATACGGATGTTTCTCGATCTCTTCGATATTCAGATCGATTCCCAAACCTGGGCGATCCGGAATCGGGATGTAGCCTTCGTCCACTTCGACCGGGTGCACCACAATCCGCTTCTCCCACTCGTCGTTAAATTCATCGAAGATCTCGTGGATGTAAAAATTTGGAATCGACGCGTTCAGTTGAACGCACGCCGCCGAGCACACCGGGCCTTGCGCGCTGTGCGGCGCGATCACGCCGTAGTGGGCATCCACTAAATCGGCGATTTTTCGAGTGGCGAACAGACCGCCGAGGTTTAGCGGCTCCGGCTGATAGATGCTGATCGCGTCGTGCTTGCACAACTCCGCAAACTGCTGCTTGTTTGAAAGGCTCTCTCCGGTTGCGATCGGAACGGGGCTGCGCTTGGCGACCTCCACCATCGCATTCACGTTGGTGTGCGGCACAGGCTCCTCGAACCAGGCCGGGCGGAACGGTTCCATCTCGCGCGCCAGCTCCACCGCGGTCGCAACATTGAACCGGGAGTGGCCTTCAATCAGCAGATCGACCGCGTCGCCCACCGCGTCACGAACGGCACGAATGATGTCGATGCTCAGATCGAATTCATAGCGCGGCAGGGTACGCCAGGCGCTGCCGAAGGGATCGAACTTGAGCGCCGTATAGCCGCGCCTCGCCACTACCTTCGCTTTCTCGGCGAACGTTTCGGGGTTGCGCGGTCCGCGATACCAGCCGTTTGCGTAAGCGCGCAGCTTCTGGTGACAGCGGCCGCCCCACAGATTGTAGACGGGCTGGTTGCAGGCTTTGCCGATGATGTCCCAACAGGCGATCTCGATCGCCGCCACGGCGCACATATGAATCTGCGCGCCTTCCGAGTACACGTCGCGGATCAGGCGTTGTGAAAGGATCTCGACTTGGAAGGGATCCATGCCGATGATTAGTGGCTTGAGTTCGTGAATCGCCGTCTCCACCGTGCGGGCGAAATAGTTGAGTGTCCCTTCGCCGATTCCGTAAATGCCGTCTCCGGTTTCGACTTTCGTGAACAGCCAGTTCTTCCAAGGATTACCGGCAATGTAGGTGTGGACCGCGGTGATCTGCATCGCATCTCAGTTTAGCGGCTGTGGCAAGTTTGCGCCGAGCTTGATCTGAGGCTATCGTTGAGGTATGACCGTGGAAGGCCTTAAAGAAGCAATAGTCGACCTTCCGGAAAACGAGCGTCATTCTCTGGCGGTGTGGCTTAATCAGCTTGACTATGACGAATGGGACCACCAGATGGCGAAGGACTTTTCTCCGAACGGGCGCGGCATGGCGTGGGTTGAGAAGGTCAAGCGCGAGATCGCCGGCGGTAAACCGCGAGACACGGAAGAAGGCTTTGCACATCGCCGTACGCTGGCCTAAGTGACGTTTAGGTCCAAAGCTCTTCCCGAGTTCTGGGATTGTTGCGGGCAAATGCCTGAGCATCTTCAGCGTCGCGCTGATAAGCAGTTTGCGCTATTCATCGAAAATCCTGGTCATCGTTTCCTGCAACTCAAGTGTGTTGGCCTTTCGAGGGCGGGCTGAAGCCCACCCCACTTACAAGTTTCCGATACTTGCGCCTGTCCCCCGTCGCTCTCGCTAAAGTATACTCTACGGCAGCAGCACGATTGGCGTGCGCGCGAACGCGAATTTGCGCGACATCTCATCGATCACGTTCACCTGCGCCATGTACTGCCCGGGCCGCAGGTTCGCGAGCGGCAACTGGAATTGAAACGCCATCGTGTTAGCACGGTTCGCGGCCACTTTGTTCAGGCGGATGGGCGTCGATTCAAAAGCTTTGGTCTTGCCGTGGAACATGGTCAGTTCGGCGGCCACGCTCGGGGCGTTGTTCAGCGTAGGATCGGCGCCCGCATCGTACACTTCGAAGTACACGTACAGCTTCTGATCTTTGCGGAACACGCGCGTCACGCTGGGCACCAGCTTGGCGCCGTCCTGAATCAGCGGGTGCATCGCGATCAATTTCTTGCTGTTGTTCGCGGAACCAACGCTCGCGTTGAGGGGCTCCCGTTGGTTGCCCAGAACCACCGAACTGATGCGAACCGAAGTGGCCTGCTTGCTGAGGTCGGGGATCATGAAGCTGGATGCGAAGGTGCCGATTCTTCCGCTCTGGTTTTCACGAGCCAGGAATTTCAACTGGTAATCGCCCGGCGGAAGCGTCAGCCCAGTGTCGTACTGCAACTGCTTGTGGCTGAGCTGCGCGGCCTTGGCTTCGTCCAGCTTGATCTGAATGCCATCGCGCACCCCGCCCACCAGTTTGCCCGCGGAATCGCGAATCTGGCCGATAAAATCGAAATCGGTTTTGTCCTTCTTCGAGAGATCGATCGCCGAGCCTGGGATCTTCACGGAAATCGGAATGAAATACTTGTCGCGCCCGATTCGGAAGTAATCGATTTCCACGGCGAGCGGCAGGTCCGTTACTGGATCGCCGAGCACCAGCGCTTCCTCGAGCTGGCGTTCTTTATCGCTTGAGTTGAATTTCTTGAAAGTCTTGGAAGCATAGTAGCCAGGCCGGTAATCCAGCTTTGCCTGTAGCTCCGGGTTGGCCAGCTTCACGCGGACTTTCCGGTATTTGCCGTCCTCGGCGGCGTTGGTGCTGTAGTAACCCAGAATGTAGTACGCGTTGATGTCTTTTTGCACCTGCACCATTCCAACGCTGAGGTCGTTATTGTCGAGCAGTGCTTTGCCGCCGGTATCCGCCGCTAGTGAATACAGAGTCTCCTGCTGATCGTTGATTTTGTCGCGGGCGCCTTTCTGCGTCTTACCCGTGAAGACCCCGGTGCCTTTGGGCGATGGCGTGCTTGCGTCGCCGCCGGGAGGCGTAGCAATCAACCCGCGCGCATCGATCGGATAGAAGGCGACATTGGCGCGCACGGCGGCATTGATGGTGGACTGCAGTTGCGACTGGTTCTCAACGCCGGTTTTGGGAACGCCGCTCGCGATATACACGAGCGCTTTCTTCTCGGGGAAACGCCCCAACTTCTTGGCAGCGTCTTCGAGAGCGCTCAGCTTCCGGTCGGTATTGAAAATATTGAACTCCGTGTCGTCCACCGTAAAACTGCCGCTATCGTCGGTGTCATCGGCGCCAGTGGTTCCCTCCGCCGCCAGCTCGCTCGATTCTCCAACTCGAAAGCCCCGGATCGTCGTAATCAGACTTTCACGGTCGTTGGTGAAGTCCTCGACGACGCGCAGTCGATTCGAGTAGGTGAGAACCGCCACCATATCGGATGCGGTCATCTGCTTATCCAGAAATTTGAGCGCGGCGTCTTGAGCGCGGATCTGCTCGGAAGGCTGCATCGACGAAAAATCGAAAAACAGCGCGATCAGCCGCCGGTCTTTGTATTCCTTGGCATGCTCGCCCAAAATGGCATCCTGACGCGGGCCGGAAGAAGCGGCTTTCTTCTCCGGCTCGCGGGTTTTCAGCGCTGGCGCAGGCTCCGGCGTAAGCGGCGCATTCGCGAGCCGCTCGATCTCGAAGACCGAAATATTCTGCGGCTTGTTGTCCTCGTATAGGACAAAGTCTTCCCTCTTGAGATTGTCCACCAGCTTGCCCGACTTATCCAGAACGCTGATGTTCACAATCACGAGATTGGTGTTCGACTTGAACGTAGCCGGCTCCTGCGCGAACAGCACGGCGCAAGCCAGCAGTGTACAGAAAATTCGCCCCATGTCAGAACCGGAACCGGAAATTCGCGGTAAGGCTGCGCATCGGTCCGGCGGCCAGCGGCAGCCCATAATTGGATGCGTTCACAATCGTATCCAAATTCGTGAAATTCACGTGATTGGTGAGATTGTTGGCATCCAGCCGGAATTCGAGCCGGCGGCGCTCGCCTAGCGAAAACGTGCGGCTGAGACCAGCGTTCAAAGCCCAGGTGGATGGGCCCGGGATGGTATTGCGGCCGGCGTTGCCGAACTGGCCGGGTAGAGGAATCACATATGCGGACGGATTGAAGAACCCATTGCCGCCGGTCACTGACACGCCCGTGGCCTCGGCGCGTCCGCTTCCGACCGAACCAGTCCCAGCCGTGTCCGCCTGGTTTCCAAGCACGCGGGCGGTGAGCGGAGTGCCGCTGCCATACGTCATGCCGCCGTTGAGCGTCCAGTTCTTCGCGAACTGATTCTCCAGCTTGGGCATCGAGAGCATCCAATTCAGATTAAGCGTGTGCCTTTGGTCGAAGCTGGAGAGTCCACGCTCGGCGCGCAGATCGTTGTTATCTTGCGCCACCGTGTTGCCGGCTCCCCCAAAGGTGGAGGAGTTGTCGATCGACTTGGCAAAAGTGTAGAACGCCTGGAACGACATGCCCTTCTGAAAGCGCCGGATCAGGCGAACCTGCATCGCGTGATAGATGGAGTCGCCATTCGAATTCTCGTAGGTGAACCCCACCGCATTGCCGATCTGCCTGCGTTGTTCAGCGGTGAGAGGCGAGCCGGGCGGCGCGCGATTGGGCAGCCCTTGAATGTCGAGCCGGGTGCCTTTTGTGCCCAGGTACCCAACCTCGACCACGATCCCATGGGCAAACTGGTTCTGCACCGCGGTGTTCCAGGTTTGCGCATAGCCAACACGGTAGTCCGGATCGACCGCGAACGTATTCAGAATCAGTTTGCCGGAACGCGTCGCTGCCAGCCCGTTCTGCAGAGTCAGAGGATCGGCCAGACTGGTAGTCAACGTTTCCGTATCGGCGAAGGGCGGCTGCGAGGCCAAGCGCGAGGCGATCTGATTGTAGACCGTGGTGTTGTAGTAAATCCCGTAACTGGCTCTCACCTGCAGTTGTTTTCCAGGGCGCGGCTTCCATGCCAGGCCGACGCGCGGCGCGAAGTTGTTCTTATCGGGATGCAGCAAACTCGCCGGAAGCGAGCCGGAATACGGAGCGTTTTGGCCGGGTATCACAACCGAGGCCGCCGTGAATCCAGGCGCGAGATCCAGGTTCGCCAAATGCCCATATTTCTCCGACAGCGGGCTGTAATATTCGTACCGCAGGCCGGCATTGATGGTGAGATTCGCTCGCGCGCGCCAATCATCCTGAACAAAGGCGCCCCACACATTGCCGCGAAAATAGTTGCTCGATGTGCCAAAACGCACCGAGCTCGACTGCGCCCGTCCCAGAAGAAAATCCGCGAAGTCGAAGCCGGTGCCGGTGATCGGGAAGCCGTTCGCATCAAACGCGCTGGTCTCGACGCCGCTGAAGCTGAAGCTGCCGCGCGCATTCGAATCGGTCCGCAGATTGAGCTGCGATCGGGTGAAATTCATTCCGGCGCTGATGTTGTGCTGCGCTTTCACAGTGCTGACGGTCTCCGAAATGCCGGAGCTCTGGATGCGGTTGAGAACGGCGCTCGAATCTGCCAAGGCGCCGAAGTTGGTGAAAGACAGATTCGGCGGCCCGAAGTTGATCGGGTCGGCGGCCGTGCCGCGAATTCCAAGGGCGGTGGCGACATCCGTTTTATACGCAAAGAACGGAGTGGTGGTGCTGCGGTTGCGATTGAAGTTGAAGCGCAGAACGTTGATGCTGCGTTGGCCGAGGTTGTGCGTGTAGGTGATCTCGGCATTAGCGCCGAACCCGCTGGTCTCGTCGCGGAACCCGAAGAGCTGCTCGTTCTGCCCGCTGCGGTCTTGAATGCCCACATTGAACGCAAGGCGATCGCGCTTCGTGATGTTCTGGTTGAGACGGACGCTCAAGTTGGCTGAATTTTGCGGGTAGGCGGAGAGAATCTGATAATTCTGCACCTGGCCCGGATGATTCGGCAGCGGGATGAAATTGAGCAGTCCGAAGGCGGCGTTGTTCAGGCTGCCCGCCGGGAGACGATTGCCTGGAATGGGCAGACCGGTGGTTGGATCGTAAAGCGTGACCAGACCGCCGGTGCCGTTGAGCGACTGAGAAAAATCACCCGCGCGCTCCAGTAAGGTGGGGACTGTGGCTACGCCCTGGTACGGATTTTTCGCCCGAGTTAAAAAGAAGTTGACGAAGAACGACGTCTGATCGCCCTTCAAGATCTTCGGAATGCGCAAAGGGCCGCCGAGCACGACCCCCATGCGAGCTTGCGCGTAAGCCGCTTTGCGCGTATCCTCGCCCGTGAAGGAGAACGGACGCGCATCCAGGGCGGAGTTGCGCAGCGACAGGAACGCCATGCCGTGGAGCCCCTCGCGGCCCCGATTTCTACGATTCCCGATAAATGCGCCCGCGCCTCCTGGGGCGTTGCGATTATTTCGCCGGTCCCCGCGTTGTTGGAAGCCACCGCCACCGCGCTGACCGAAGCCGCCACGGCCGCCGTCCGGTCCTCCAAAACTAGGCGCACCCGCGGGACCACCCGGACCAACACCCGGTCCACCCGGGCCGAAACCACCAGGGCCGCGCTGTCCCATGCCTTGTCTCATGCCGCCCATGTCCGGACCCTGCTGTGGATTCAAATCGTTCTGATTCGTTTGGAGCCCCTGGCTGAGGCTGCCGCTTACCAGGAATGATTCGTTCCCGCTATCGGAGCCCGTGGCCGGCGGCTGAGCGGGTGTGGGGTTTTGCATGGCAGCGTCGATTTGAGCGTCAATCTGATTCGGTTGAGCCCCTGTCACCGCACCGGGCCGCGCGCCAGGGAGGAGAGCAGGGCGCGGCCCGGCAGCGACCCGCGGTTGCAGTTCGAGCGTCCATTCCGCGGAGGCAGAGGATGCGCTTTGATCGAACTGACGCTGCGAAGCCTTAAATCCGAAGATGCTGATGTCCACCGTGTACGCTCCAGGCGCAAGCCCAGTGATTTCGTAACGGCCATTGTCGTCGGTCGTGGTGGTGATCTTGCGACCGCCTTGAGTGGCCGTGACGGTCGCGCCGGGAATGGGTTGGCCACCGGATTGGACGACACCAGTTTGGGCACGGAGCGCAAACGTGAACGAACTGAGAGCCAACAGCGTGATGGTAAGCTTGGCGGACACGGGTATAGCTGTTAAGGTGCCATCCCGAAGCGCAAAGTTACGTAAAGTTCTGTCATCTCGGCCGCATGGGCGGATCGGCAGCGCGCAGCGCCTCGATTTCGCGTAACATATCTTGCACCATCGCGTTCACCATGATCTCGCCTTTCTCGCGTGTGGCGAGCGTGGCGTCGCCGTAAATGCCGCTGGCTGAGTAAGCGCCTGGCTTCTTCGAGTCGCGAGTGAGGCCGCCGGCCGGCGATGGATGATAATCCTTGATGGCTTTGCTCATGTTCACCATGGCGGGATTGATGTACAGCATCAGAGACGTTTCAATCTCGTCGGCGTGCGTGCCCCCTTCCTGTTTCTTGATTTTCTTCTCCGCGTCAGCGCCTACTTCTAGGATATCGGTGTACCGGAATAGCAGACCGTCGTTGGCTAGAACCTCGGCGGACAATTTGAGGGCGCGCAGCGTGGAAACACCCGTGTTCAACGCGTAGAACCGGCGCGGTCCATAGCGCGCGAGGCTGCGGCAGATGTCGACCAGAAGATCGCGCGCGGTCTCGATACGCAAGGTCGTTGAGCCCGGGTATTCGCCGAACGCCGGATAGTAGTGATAATTCACAGTTGGCGCAACGACCACCTCCGAGGTTTCGAGAATGCGGCGCTTGAAATACTCGGCCAACAGAAAATCGTTTTTGAGGCGGAGGTGCGGGCCATGCTCTTTCGATTCGGCGCCGATTGGAATCACGACCACGGTGCCGGGCTTGAGAACGGCTTCGGCTTCCACCCAGGTTAGGTCTTCGAGGAGGACGCCTTTCATTTGGCAAACCGCCGGGCACGCGCTTAGAGTTGCGAGCAGACAGGTCCGCCCGATGCGGTTGCGCATATACGTTAGAGTAGCTTGTGATTATGCCGGCGACATCATCCAGGTGGTCCCGAACCCTCGCCGGGTACAGCTACCCGAACCCCATTTCACTTCCGGCGGCCAAAGTCGATCGTGTCCTTGCAGCCGTCCAGCCGTTTGCGTGCTTCTGCCGATGCGGTTCAATACGCAATCATCGGATCGCGCTCCGGACGGAAAGCGGTCACCGGCTTGCAAGGACGTCGGCCTCATACCTGTTTCAACTGTCGCCGGGCTGAAATTGTCGCGAGCAAGGCGGCACCGAACAGGACCAGACCCGCGGTCCTGGGTTCGGGAACAGCGGAGTTTGGACCAAGGACTGTTCCTGAGGTGGCGGTAAGCTGACCGGCGCTAAAATCCTGCGAGCCGAAGGATTCCTGCTTGGAAGCTCCGTACGCGGGCGTTGTGCCGGGCAGAAAGATTTCAGCGACCGGAACTCCCGGAACATGCCCGGCGGGTATGAGTGCTGGGTTCATCGATGTGCTGAAGACGAAGCCGACGCCGGAATCACGCCGCGCCGTTCCCCCGACGTATCCGGGGAAATCAAAATAAAGAGCCGAGTCAGAGGTTAATGGCTGCGCACAGTTGCAGGCGTTGATGGTATCACCCGCGTTCCACGGTGAGCGTGTGAGTAAACGTGAAGTTTGATCCATGTGGCGCGACCGAACTCGCAATCGGCTCTTTATATCGCCAATTTGGATGGTCGTCAAGTAGTAGTAGTCCTATCCTTGCCTATCCTTGCCCATTTCATGCAGAGGGCACCGGGCCAACGCATTTCACGGCGGGAAAGCAAAATTGTCCTTATAAAACTGCCCAAACGATCGGAATCGAAGGGGCTTCGCCAGATGGAGGTCGCCAGCCGGCTCGGGAAGCCTCAATCGTATGTCAGCAAGTACGAACCGGCGAGCGACGTTTGGATATCCTGGAAGTTCGGGAAAATCCGCCGCGCAGTCGGTTTGTGTCTCACCGGCTTCAGCAGGCGGATCGACGCTCTTGTCTAATCTTTATCTATACTAAGCGGGACTTTGGTGCATTGATGTAGATTAGGCTCTATGCACCGAATGCTACTGCTAATGTTTCTGTGCTCGCTCGCGTGTCCGGGCGCCGGCCATCGAGTGCAGTCGTTACGCGTGCGGATTCTCTCCACCATGCTTGCCGGCGATGATGGGTTCGGCGAGTGGGGATTTGCGGCGCTGGTGGAAGCGGACGGGCATAAGATCCTGTTCGATACCGGAGCGCATCCCGATACTGTCCTGCGGAACTTGCCATTGCTGAAAATAAATCTAGGTGATGTGCCGGACGTGATCCTGAGCCATAATCACCTCGACCACACCGCCGGACTGCTCACGCTGCGTAGGGAATTCCCGCAGGCACTCGGGCGCGCTCATACAGGCAAAGGCATTCTGTTGACGCGGGTAGGAGCGGTCAACCGCATGCTCCAGGTGAAGAGCGACTATGAAGCGACCGGCGGCAAGTTTATCCAATACGATCAGCCCGTCGAGATTTATCCGGGCGTATGGCTGACAGGACCCGTTCCGCGGAAATATCCCGAGCGGAACTGGAGCGGGCGCGGGCAAGTACGTTTGCCGGACGGCGCCACGGTGGAAGATAACATTCCGGAAGATCAGTCGCTCGTCATTGATACGGACGAGGGGTTGGTACTGATCTCGGGCTGCGGTCATGCGGGCATCGTCAACACGCTTGAGTACGCGCGGGCGAAGGTGCGGCAGGCGCCTGTGCATCTTGCGTTAGGCGGATTCCACTTGTACGCCGCGAACGACTCCACGCTTGCCTGGACTGCCGGCAAGCTGAAAGAGTTCGGTTTGCAGAACCTGGTGGGCGCGCACTGTACCGGAATCGAAGCCGTCTACCGGCTTCGGGATTTGGTTGGGCTGAAACGCGATACGGCCGTGGTGGGCGCAGTGGGCGCGGGCTTTGATCTTGATAAGGGAATCGAGGCCGGGTCGATCGCGAAATGACACTAACCTCAATACGGTTCACTTATCATAAGCCTCGAACAGGGGGCGGGCAAGCCTCGATGCCTTCCAGTTTGCCTGGGCAAGTCCGTATCATGGTCGTATTGCTGGCGTCCCGTAGAGCTGAACTCGCGGCTCAGCCGGCCTTCTTGGGCGCTGGCTTGCTCGTCCGCAACATGCCTTGCGTAAGGTCGACATTCACGCGATGGACCGGCCTGACCACAGTGAACTTGTTGGTGAAGTAGGCGGCAACATCTTCTCCCCGCGATGCCATCTCAGCGATCTCGTCGGCGGTGCGTGATGTCTTGGATATTTTCGGCGTAGCTTTGCTCTTCCTCTTTGGCCGCCTTCCAGACCGTCACCAAGAATAGAAAAAGTAGTGGTGCACGGTGCCCCGCTCCCTAGGCAAAACCGGAACTTATTCAGGCCAGAAATCGGATTGTCGAAAGCCAGGCGTAATCATTCGACGATTGGACGTGCAAAAGAGGAGTTGATGCAAAACGGAAAAGGGCCGCGGATGCTTCCTAAGTTCTGAGTGAGCCTGAACAAGCAAACGCGCACAGTTCCCAATCTCAATCACGACGTGTCTCCGAGACCGCTCTCTTGAGCTCCGGCTTGAGATAGGACCAATGGACGTGGATAATTTTCCACGTGCCTACGGTCGCGCGGTAAACCTCTGTCGAATTCCAACGCCCGACGACAGCTTCTTTTCCGTCTACGCCTGTGCGATAGCTCAGGAGGTTAAACGTCAGCACCGCGATGTCTCCATAGTGCTGCACCTTGGGATCGATCATGTCGTAACGATCAACGCGGACTTTGCCTTCGATGGGCGCTTGCATCGCCTTGATCGCATCGAGACCGTCAATCCGCTTGTCCTGCATCGGGTCGAAATACGTAACCTCTGGCGCGTAAATCTCCTGGTATCCGCCCGGATCGCCTTTCCCCCAGCGGTCGAGGGCTCCGCGCTCGAGCGAAATGATTTGGGCGGCAATGTCCTTTTCCGGCGTTGCACCGCAAACCGACGTAAATAGTACAGCGCACGCTAGAACAGTCAGAATGCGCATATCGACTTGGCCTCCGGGGTGTTCGAGCAATCTTCTGAGCGACGCATGATTCACCGTAGCATTTATCGCACAGTCGATCGTAATCGATTTCAAACCCGCGCGTCCGTTGGCACCCCTCGCCGCTCTAACCTAGCGGCCTTTGAAGTGGGGCGGCCGCTTTTCGTGGAACGCCGCGGTTCCTTCTTTTACGTCGTCAGTGTAATTCACGGCGACCGTACTCAGGGCCGCATCTTCGAGCGCATTATCCAGATCCATGGTCTGCTGCTTGTACATCATGCGTTTCGTCACCCGGATTGCCAGCGGCGGACCTTGCGCCAACCGCTCGGCCCACTGGCGCGCAGTGTTCATGAGCTCCGCGTCGGGAACCACTTCCGTCACCAGACCCAGCTCTTTGGCTTGCCGCGCCGGATAGACTTCGGACAGCAGAGACATCTTCAGCGCTTTTTCCAAACCCATGCAGCGCGGGAACAGGTATGCGCCGCCCTCATCCGGGATCAGCGCGAACTTCAAGCTGGTGTCGCCGAGGCGGGCGCTCTCGGCCGCGATTCGAAAATCGCAACACAGCGCCAGCGTCAGGCCTCCCGCCACCGCGGCGCCGTTGATGGCGGCAATCACCGGCTTGTCGAAGCGGCGCAGGAAACGCACCAGCACATGCATGTTCTCGCGCATTTCGAGTAACGACTCCAGGCGGTGCCCCCGGTAACGGGCCGGATATTCGAAATCGCGGCTGATATCACCCCCGGAACAAAAACCCCGGCCGGTGCCGGTGAGGATCACTGCCCGAACCTCGTCGTCATCGCGAGCATCCGCGAGCGCTTCCAGTATTTCGTGGACCATCACCTCGGAATAGGCATTCAGCTTCTCGGGACGGTTCAGTACAATCGTGGCGACCCGATTTTCCTTGGTGTACAAAATCTGCTTCATCGGCCCTTGAACTGGGCAGGCCGCTTCTCGAGGAATGCCCGGACGCCCTCCTTGTGATCTTCCGTCTGGCCGCAGCGTTGATGGGTTTCGGCTTCGCGATCGAGCATGGTGCGGAAATCGGTAGCGGTGGCGAAGTTCACGTTGGCCTTCATATAGCGATAGCTGATAAGCGGGCCGTGCGCAATGCGATGGGCGATCTCGCGTGTCTGGGATTCCAAGTGATCGTGCGCGACAACGCGATTCACCAAGCCCAGGCGATGCGCTTCCGCCGCATCGAAGGGGTCGGCCAAAAACAGCAGCTCTTTCGCTTTCGGCGCGCCTGCATAATGAGTCAGCAGCCAGGTGGTTCCGAAGTCGCCGCCGAATCCCACCTTTGCGTATGCCGTGCCGAACTTGGCTTGGTCCGAGGCGATACGCAGATCGCAGGCGAGGCAGATGCCGAGCCCGGCGCCCATCGCGAATCCATTCACGGACGCGATGGTCACCTTGGGATGCTTGAACAGCATCCAAGACAGCTCCTGCCAGTCGCGCAGCCGATCGATGTTCTGTTCGAGTGTCCAGTCGGCGTCCTTGGCCATCAAGGAAACGTCACCGCCTGCGCAGAACGCCCGGCCAGCGCCGGTCACCACGATTGCGCCGACGGCTGCGTCTTCAGCCCAGGTCTGGAGCGACTCGATCGCGCGCGAAATTAACTCACCACTCAGCGCGTTCAGCTTGTCGGGGCGATTCAAGGTCAGGGTAGCAACCCGGTCCTCTAGCTTGGTCAGGATCATGTCCGCCTTTCAGCGTACCAGCACCCACGCGCAGGGGTGCTGTCAACGGACCCGGGGGCCGACAACAGCGGGCAGCCAGGCTGATTTCAGGGAAACTCAAAAAAAACATCGCAATTATTGTTTAATTTCGCTATTTTGGTCGGAGAAGAATCATACTATAGACTGACTATCTTAACAGGGCTATGCCATCGTTTGCCGTAGGTGTCCGAAGTTGGCGTTTATCAGATGCACCCAGGGAACTGCGTAACTTGGTTACTGGCCAAAACGTTCCAAAATGGGTGCTCCAGGTTTCGAGCGAAGACATTGACGAACTATGCTTCGAGGCGAACCTTCTAAAAACGGCGACAACCCGAATCCAATTACCTGACAAATCCATAGTATATTTTGGTTAATCCGAACCGGGGCGGTAGGCATCGGGTTGGGCCTCTGCCTGATGTCCGCGTCTGGTCGGATACCGGCGGAAATCCCGATTCCGCCACACATCTATTGCACACTCCATATTGTTCTGGTACTATTCCTTGGCTGAGACTTATTGTAAGGTTTTGTAAACCAAGGAGGAACAATGCAAAGAATTAGAGTGGCGGCATTTCTAGCGGTATCCATCGGAAGTGGGCTGTGCCAAGTGGCCACGCCGAGCGCCGGTTTAATCAATAAAGGGCTGATTCTGGTGCCGAACTGGGCGACCAGCGGCCCCAGCCAGGAAGCAACTGATTTGAGCTCCTTCAACCCCGTGACGCAGGTCCTTTATTATGCCGATCGCGTGAACCATGCCGTGCTCACGATCGACACCCAAACGAATAGTATTCTGGGCTGGGTACGAGTGCCCAATTGCAGCGGTTCTTGCCCGAGCGGCGTGCTGGCAATCCCAGATCTGCAGAAATTGGTGGTGACGGACCGCGCGACCACCGTATACATCTACGATCTCGATCTGCCTGGTTCACCACCGGCCGCCGTAAAGGTGCCGGCCTCCATTGACGAGTTGGACTATGATCCGATACATCATCGCGTCTACATCGGGAACACAGCGGCGCCCTTTTTCTTAACCGGCATTGACCTGACCGGGCCCAATGCAAACACGGTCGTCGCGTCGATTCCACTGCCGGCCAGCGCTGAGCAACCGCGCTTTAATCCAGTGGATGGATTGACTTATCTAACGATACCGAGCGTGGGCGTGCTGGTATTCGATCCCAACGCGGGTTCGGCGGGTACAGGCGACCTCGTGAACACTTATGCAATCAGCGGTTGCTCGGGGAACGGCAACTGGATCGATCCGGTGACGAATACGATGCTCGTGGGCTGCAACAATGTTGGCGGGCAGGCGCTGATAAACCTTGTGGATGGGACGGTGCTGACTCGCTTTCCACAGGCCACGGCGGATGACGTAATGGCCTTCAAATCCCGCTAATCGCCGGTGGTACTCGGGTTCCGGCGGCAATGCCAATAATGGCGGGAACTGCCCTGCCACGAACGCCGGCAATGTTTTCCCGATTGTGGGAGTTTTCCAGGCCCAGCCGGCAACGAGCTTGAATAAGGCGACGATCGTGGGGGGACAGTGCTCAGGCCGTTCCGGAACGAACCTGGCTGTAGACACGATTCACAACAATATTTTCGTGCCAGTGCGGCAGTATCCGTTGGACCCATCGAGCGCGGACACGGGGCAGCCGGGCATTCTGGTCTTCAACGATCCCGCCCCGACGCAGGCCACACCGGCGCACAGCCAGGCGCCTCTCGGTTCGTATGGTACGGCCGACTTTACGGTTCAAAACCGGGCGATGAACGCGAGAATCGCCCTGCAAGGCGTTCCGGACGGTCCAACTGAACTGGTTGTCACCACGACTGTCGGCAATGAGGCAGTACCCTGCTTTGGACGGGGCGGCGCGGACTACTGCATCGGAACCCTGATTGGCGATCCTTTGACCGGTGGGACGGTGCTGCTGGGCAATGGTGGAACAATTCTCTCGAAGGGTAAGATCGCAGTCGTCAAATAACCGGCACTTGCGTAATGCGGAACAGTTAACGCCCTTTCAACTCTTCATCCAAAATCGGCTTCAGCGCTGCCATGTTGAAGGGTCCGTTGTAGTGTTTACCATTGATGTAAAACGACGGCGTTCCCGTCACGCCAGCGTCTAAGCCATCCTTCAGATCGCTGTCGATCACGCCCTTAGATTTTTGCGACGTCAGGTCCGCCGTAAACCTCGTAGTATCCATCCCAAGCTCCTGCGCCCATGCCAGGATGTTCTCGCGCGTGAGCTTCCGGGAATTCGCAAATAGCTTATCGTGCATCGGCCAGAACTTGCCTTGATTCAGAGCGGCCAGGGACGCCCGCGCGGCTAATTCCGCGTGCGGGTGCGTCTCCAATGGAAACTGTTTGTAAAACAGACGGATGTCCTTCGGATAAGCGGCCAGGGCATTCTTCACCTCCGCCGCCGCCTGGGAGCAATACGGGCATTCGAAATCCGAAAATTCCACTAAGGTGATCCGTGCATTCGCGGGCCCTTCGGATGGAGCGCCTTCAAGGGGAATCTTTACCGGAGATTCCAGCAATTTCGGGGGCGCGGGCGGATGACCCCAGCGCGACGCCGCTTCGAGCTTGCCGATCTCCTCAGGCGATTTGCCGTCTTTCAAACCCTGGACCACCACGTCGGAAAGCCCATGGCTGTACGCGCAGTTCGGATCTTTGAACCGGCACTCCGCCACCTTCATTCCGCAGCCGCAAGTGCAGTCCCGCTGCCGCAATATTTGAACGGCTTTTTGTTTTTGAGCGGCGGTCAGCCCGTTGAAGTCAATGCCGGGCAAAGTAGCGGCGGTGGTCCACGCTTCCGGCGTTTGGGCGGAGAGCGCCATGCCGCCGAGTAGCAGGCACAACAGGGAGGGTCGCGAACGGAAGTGCATCCCTTTATTATGAATGAGACACCTTATGAGCTTCATCGGCAGAATCTCGTCCTTTGCAATTGGCGTGCTACTGGCTTTTCAAGCGCACCCGGCCGGCAAGTTCGCCCTTACGATCGACAACATCATGCGGGGCCCTGCGCTGGTGGGGTACGAGCCCGCGCAGGTGCGCTGGTCGGGCGACGGCCAGCGTATCTATTTCGAGTGGAAACAGGCGCGCGACCCGCAGTACAAAGACCTGGACACCTACGTCGTCAACCGCGATGGGTCGGGGCTGCGTAAGCTCTCGGAGGATGAGCGGAAACTCGCGCCGCCGGTGGGCGGAGACACCACTCTGGACAACCGTCAGACCGTCTACGTACGAAGCGGCGACATCTTTGTTTACGACGTTCCGTCCGGTCAGACCCGGCAGATCACCAAGACTGCCGACGTGGAGACGAATCCCCACTTTTTGCGCGAGCCGGGAAGCGACCAGCACGGCAAGCGGATTTACTTCACGCGCGCGAATAATCTGTACGTGATGTCGCTCGACGGAGGATCGCTGGTCCAGATGACGGACGTCCGGACGGGCGCCGCGCCGGGAGTTGCCGCGGCTGGTGGACCGCCAACCGGCGGCTTCGGCTTCGGACAGGGGCGCGGCGGCGCGCAAGGCCGGCAAGGCGGTGGCACTGCCGCGGCCGAGGAGCGGCAGAAGGGAACCGAAAGCCAGGAGTTCCTGAAGAAGGAAGAGAAAGAATTGCTGGAGGTGGTCCGTGAGCATGCAGCCAAGCGCGAGGCCGACGAGGCGCGGCGGAAGAAGGAGAACCCGCGAAAGCCCTTCACGCTGCAAGCGCGGCAGTCGATCGCGGCGCTGCAGCTTTCACCCGATGAAAAGTACGTGATTGCCAGCATCCGCGAGACCGGTGATCGCGCCAAGACCACGATTGTTCCGAATTTCGTTACCGAGTCTTCCTATACCGAAGACATTCCATCGCGAGACAAGGTGGGTGACGCCCAGCCGCGTACCCGGCTCGCGCTGCTGAGCGTGATAACCGGCGAGGTCAAGTGGCTGGATGCCGGGTTGAAGAAGACTCCTCCGATCGGCGCTGCAAAAACCGAAACCGGAAAAGAGACGAAAGAGGCCGAGGTGAAGGCGCCCACAGCCCAGGAGCGTGATGTGCAGTTGCTGCAGCCGGTCTGGTCCGAGGATGGCGCGAAGGCAGTTTTGATGGCCCGATCCTCGGATAATAAAGACCGCTGGATCATGGCCCTCGATCCGGCCACCGGAAAGACGCGCGTAATCGTCGATCAGCACGACGATGCGTGGGTCGACGGACCCGGCGCATTCACGCTGGGATGGTTGAAGGGCGGCCGCGAAGTGTTCTTCCAGTCCGAAAAGACCGGCTATTCGCAACTGTACGCCGTGTCGTTCGATGGCGGCGAGCCGCGTCCGCTGACCTCCGGCAATTGGGAAGTCGAAAACGTGCGGCTCTCGAAGGACAAATCCCGCTTCTATCTGACAACCAGCGAGGTCGGGCCCGAAGAGAGGCAGGTCTATGTGATGGCGGCAAACGGTGGTCCTCGAACACGGCTGACCACCGCGCCGGGAAGTCACAACCCAGTGCTGTCGCCGGACGATCGCTGGATGGCCGACGTCTACTCGTATACGAACAAGCCTCCGGAGCTCTATGTCGAGGAGACCAAGCCGGGCGCTCCGACAAAGAAAATCACCACATCGCCGTCTCCGGAGTTCTGGGAATATCCGTGGCTGGATGCACCTATTGTGATCTTCCCGGCACGCGACGGTGTCACGCTGCATGCGCGGCTCTACCGGCCTCCGGATTTCCAGCGTGGTGGACCCGCCGTCGTGTTCGTGCACGGCGCCGGATACCTGCAGAACGTGCACCGCTGGTGGTCCAGTTACTATCACGAATACATGTTCCATCACATTCTGATGGAGCACGGTTATGAAGTGATAGATGTCGATTACCGCGGCTCGGCGGGCTATGGCCGCGATTGGCGCGCTGCCATTTACGAGCACATGGGCGGGAAGGATCTGGATGACAACGTGGATGCCGCCAGGTGGCTGGTATCGCACGAAGGCGTGGACCCGAAACGCATCGGCCTGTATGGCGGGAGCTACGGTGGTTTCATTACGCTGATGGCGATGTTTACGCAGCCGGATGTGTTCGCCGCCGGTGCGGCGTTGCGGCCCGTAACGGATTGGGCGCACTACAATCATCCATACACCGCCAATATTTTGAACCTGCCGCAGAACGATCCTGAGGCATACCGGAAATCTTCACCGATCTATTTCGCGAACGGTTTGAAAGGCGCGCTGCTGATCTGTCACGGCATGGTGGATACCAACGTGCACTTCCAGGACACAGTCCGGCTGATCCAGAAACTGATCGAATTGCGGAAAGAGAACTGGTCCATAGCGCCCTACCCGGTGGAGAACCACGGGTTCGTCGAGCCAACAAGCTGGGCCGACGAGTACAAGCGAATATTCAGCCTGTTCGAGAAGAACCTCGGTAGGGCGGACGGTCGAGTTTTGCCGTCCGCCCGTATTCAATGAACCGCGAGCAGGTGATAGCCACTTTACGCGCACTTGAACCGGAGTTGAAAGCTGCCGGAGTGCTCAGCCTGTCCCTGTTCGGCTCTACGGCGAGAGGCGATGCAGGGCCGGAATCCGATGTCGATGTCGCGGTGCGGGTGAGTGAGAGCTTTTCCAATCGCGGCCTGGATTATTTCTGGCGGATGGAGCAGCTTGAACAGCGATTATCGCGGCTGCTCGGTCGCAAAGTCGATGTGCTGGAGGAGCCGGTGCGCAAAGAGCGCTTACAAAGACAGATCGACAAGGACCGTGCTCTTGCCTTCTGACCAACCCGCCCTTAGATTGCTAGACATCATCGAGAACACGCAGGCGGTTCTCCGTTATACGTCTGGAATGGATTTGAGGACCTTTGGGGAAGACCGCAAGACCTACGATGCAGTTGAGCGTTGCCTGGAACGCATTAGCGAAGCTGCGGCCAAGCTGAATGACCTGGCGCCTTTTCTCATGGCAGATCAGCTTTGACAAAAAATACGGGCGCTCGGCAACCGCTTGCGCCATGAATATGACGCGATCAGGGGAGACCGGCTCTGGGACATTGTTAAAACTGATCTGCCCGGCCTATGTGCTGCCTGCGAGATGGCGCTTCAACATTTGGAAAAAGACCAGACGCAATAAATCAGCTCAACTGGCGTCGTGAAAGGCCCAGACGCGCGCTACAAAACATCCACTGCCACGAACGACGCCGCCGTCCGCGAATGATAAACCCGTTGCGTCGCCTTCTGGAAATCCGTCATCTTAGCGTTATAAATGTCCATAAACTTTTGCGGATTGCGATCGACCAGCGGGAACCAGGAGCTCTGCACCTGCACCATGATGCGGTGGCCTTTGCGGAACGTGTGAAAAATGTCCGGCATCGCGTAAGCTACTTTGGTCACTCTGCCGGGCACGAACGGCGCCGGGTGTTCGTAGCTATCGCGGAACTTGCCGCGCATCACCTCATCCCGGATCAGTTGATGATAGCCCGCCATCTGGATCCCGGTCGGATTGGGATTTGGATTCGGGTAATCGTCGGAGTAGACATCGATCAGCTTCACCACCCAATCGGAATCCGTGCCGGTGGTGGAGACTTGCAGATTCGGCCAGATCGGTCCGGCATTCCCGGAGCTTGACCCGGAATGAACGGCACGGGTTTGGACGGATTGCTGACGTACTCGTCGTAGTCTTCGCCGCTCCCACCATTTGGCGGATCGAACGAAAGCGTGCCATTTGAATGGAAGTACAGCGATCGCTTGGTAGCGTTCTTCGGAGACCATGCCTTTCATCCGGCGCCACTGATTCGTTCCGGTCTCGAATACGTACGCTTCGGCTACCTTTGGATCGGTGGAGCCTTGAGCCAATACGAGAAGAACGGCAGCTCGATTTTTTCGCGTAAACGCAGATGTCTTCGCGCCGAAGTGGACGTTCCCCAATAACTCGCCATCGCCCCGCGCCCAGCCGCCGTGGAACCACGGCGCCATTATCAGCGTGTTGTTCGCGCCCGGGGTGCTCTGCTCGATGGATTTGTACACATTCAGCGCTCCGAAAAGATCCTCCGCGTCAAACCATCCGCCCACGGCCATTACGGCGGGCTTGATGTTGGTGAGATGAGGCCGCAGATTACGTGCCTGCCAGAACTCGTCGTAGGTCCCGTGCTTCATCATCTCGTTCCAGAAATCGATGCCGGTCTTGAGAGAGCGCTCGTTGGGGTGCGTCCCCATATTGATAAAAAACCAATAGCCGTCCGGACCGAGTAGTGCCGTGTCGGTGCGTCGTCTTACTGGTAGGCTCCGGACGCGGCTTGCCGCCGTTCCAGGTCGTTCATTTCCTGCGCTCTTCGAGGTGTCCTAACCGCTCCTCGAAGCCCAGGACTGCCTGAGAACTCCGCGTGCCCTTTACCTCTCTTTTTCAACACGCTGTAATTCACCCGGCGGATCGAGCACTTCATCTAGATACGCGAGATACGCCGCGATCAACCGGTAACTGTCGTAATAATCGTCTATCTGGATAGCCGCCATTTGATCTTTGTTTGAGTGCAGAATCGGCCAGGTCTGCTGCGTCAACGAATGCAGATTCAGTGAAGGGATCTTCCTGTCCTGAAAGGAATCGGAATCGGAGCGCCCTACCTGATGCACATCCACGACGGCCAGCGGAAGCTTGAAGGTCTGGGCCACTGCCGCCAGCGCGTTTGCCAGAACCTTGCTGCCGCGATTTAATTCAAGCTTTGTGGACGAAGTTCCCAGCGAATCGAGATTTATCATCGCGCTGGTTTGGACCACCTCGTCCTTGCTCATTTCGTGCGCGTAGGCTTTCGAGCCGATCATCCCTTTTTCCTCCTCGGTGAATCCGATGAAGAGGAATGTGTGCCGGCGCGGCAGTGTGCTCAAGCTCTGATAGAGGCTGGGCAGAAGCGAGGCGCCGCTCCAGTTATCGACTACCCCCAAGCCAGTGCTTACGTGGTCGAAGTGTGCTCCCACGATGATCGTCCGTCCTGTTTCGGCCGGCAGCGTGCAGACCACGTTTGGTAATTTCACGTGCTTCACCGGTTGCTCGGCAACATGATCGCCAGTGCATCCGGCGGCTTTGAAGAGCCCTTGCAAAGTCTGCTCGCGCGTGGCATTCGCGGCGGCCGCGGCACGCAGCCGGGCCTCAATCGCCGGCTTTTCGAGGGTTACATAACGGATCGTCGCGCCGGTAAGCGAAAATCCAGCAAGCAGCGCAATTAACGTCAACCTCTCAACCCCCGCCGGCTTCAACGTCCCAGATTCTCGTACCATTTCAGGTTCTCTGTCGCTGAGCCGATGCAGGTGACGTCTGGCCGGCCATCGCCATTCAGATCCGCTACCGCGCACGCTGCCGCCGAGATGCCGCCATCGTCCAGCGTTTGCCGGTTCCAGCGCGCCCCATCGAAGCTGTACACGTATACCCTATGCGGCTTCCCGCGCATGCCGGCGATGATCTCGTCGTTCCCATCGCCATCCAGATCCGCGGTCTGAATCGTATGGCCATCCAGCAGCGTATCGTCGATCACCTGCCGGACCCACGCGGAGCCGGCCTTACGATACACAGCGACCTTGTTGCCATGCCACGGCTCGATTGTTGCCAGAAACCGCTCGTGCCCGGTGTTCCCGACAGCCACATCGCTCGTCCCGCTCTTCGGCCACGGCCCAGGATCGCCTTTTGTGATCTCGGTGCGCGACCATTTCTGGTCAACACCAAATTTGTGGAGGTGAATACCAGAGAAGCCCGCTGTCAGAATCTCATCGCGGCCATCACCGTCCCAATCCACTATGGTGAGGCCGTGCACCACACCTTCGTTTCGATCGTCGATCAGCTCCCTTTTCCACTCGCCGGGCCGGTAGAACACCAGGGGAACGTGGTCGCGATAGGCCGGCGCTTCCGCGTGACTGCCGGTTAAGGGCGCGTTCACCACTACCTTCTTTCCTGATCCGTCAATATCCGCCCAGCGCAAACGGTGCGATGCAGGCAGCCGGTCAATCCCGGTCATCTTCCACGGCTGGCGCGGGTCACCGTCGTGCTTGAGCACCGCAATGATTCCGATGCTCTGGCTGGCTTGCATCGAGAATTCGTACGCAAGCACGATTTCCGGTATGCCGTCTCCGTCGATATCGTCCGCTGCCAGGTTGATCATATGCGTGAGATTACGGGCCATGACGTGCCGCTCCCAACCTGGGTTTTCGTACCACGCCAGCTCAGTCATTCCGCTTGCCAGCGCGATCAGATCGATCTTGCCATCGTGGTTTAGATCGATGGGGACGACTTGATAACCCCCTTTGAGGCCGGTTGCAATGGTATGTTCACGAAAGCGCATCGGTGCTCCGCCAAATACGCACGCTCCTATCAGCAATAGCGCGATAACGCCGTTTACAGCTTGCCCAGCCATCGCACCCGGAAGTTGACCGCCCGGCCCTGGCCGCCATAGAAGCTCAGGAATTGTGGCGTGCCGGTCTCGTTATTTACGACATCGGGATTGCGCCGGTCTGTGAGATTGTTCAGCCCCATGCGCCACGCCCAGCGCTGTCCCCGCAAATCGAACTGCCGCTCCACATGCAAGTTCAGCTCGAAAAAGTTCGGGAATCGATACGAGTTCACGTCACCCAGAACCATCCCGCGCTCGTCTCGAACCGAAAATGGAAATCCGGAGTGCCATTCGGCTAGATACGCGACCGACCATTTCTTCCACTTGGTCGGCAGCACGCCCCAGCTTAGCAATCGATTCGGCGAATCCCAGGGGAGCGGCCCGGAATTTCGCGGGACGATTAACGGTTGATCTGGATTGAGATCGATCACCGAGTTCGAAGTGGCTCGAGAACGGGTGTAGCTCGCCAGCCATTCGTACTGTTTGTGCAGGTTCTGCCGCAAAGTAAATTCGATGGATTGAAAGTGATCGCGCTGGCCGGCCTGCAGCGTGTACACTTCATCCGCCGCAAGACCCGTTGTGTCGAAATAGTTGAGTCCGTGCGAGCCTCGCCGCAACATGGCCTGAATCCGGCCATAGAGCCCGCCCGCCATCTGCTGCTCAACCCCGAGATTGAAGTTTTGATAGCGGGGGCTTCCCAAACGCTGCCGGTCGATCAAATACGTTGAGACCGAGGAAAGCGGAAGATCGCCGGAGCCAGGAAAAAAAGTCGTGATTGGGTACTGATCGGCCGGCCTGGTGAACAGCACGAGATTGGTCGCGTTGTACACAATTCCGTATCCGCCCGATATTTTAGTGCGCTCGAGCCCCCACGGCGCCCATGAAAATCCAATGCGAGGAGCGGCGTTCCAGTTGCGTAAGATCGTGTCGCGATCGGCTCGAACGCCTAGCTCCAGTAGCAGGCCGGGGCGAACGCGCCAACTGTCCTCGAGGTATGCCGAGGATTCGAAGTTGGCTTGGCCCAGGCGCCCGTTTCCGGCGAACAAGACCTGCCGCGCAATCGTGCTGTCCACCCGGTAGTCGACGAAACCCGTTCGCACCGCGTTCTGCCAATAACTGAGCCGGTCCAGATCGATCCCGGTCTTGAGCTGGTGACTACCCGCCCACGTGAACGACGGCAGAAAAAAATTAGCGATCCATTGATCGCGGGTGGACCTCTGTGTTTCGTCGACAAAGTAATTCCCGCTACGTCCGAAAGGCGTGAACACATATAAATCGTGGCCTTGCGGAATCGCTCGTCCGAATGTGATGTTGGCCGAGAATCCTAGTTCCAAAAGCGACCCGCGACCGAAGTAAATCTGGTCTTTCACATCGTAGAACCATTGCCGCGTGCGCCGGTCGACAGTGGTTTCCGGTGGATCCAGCGCCCCCAGGCCTGTTCGCGATGCAATCCAGAAGTTGGTCAGCAGCCCCGTGTACAGGATGTTCGATGGTGTCAGATTCACCTGCGCGCGCAGCAGGTTGCTGAGCCGCCAACTCGAGTCCCGATTTTGTCCGGAAGGCAGACCGCGAACGACATTCTTATCGTACTGCGCGGCGAGGGTGTCGAAAAACCAGATCTTACCCTTGCGAATCGGGCCGGAGATGCTGAAGCGCGGCGTCCAACTGCCGATCACCAGACCCTGGCGGTATACCACGCCCGGAATGAAATTTGTCGCCGAGTAGCGCGGAACATCATCACCCATTTTTGTATTGACTGCGAGGACCCCGGCTGCGCCTTTACCGTACTCCGCCGGGATGGCCCCGCTCACCACGGTCATGGATTGGACCGCATCCACACCCAGCCTGCTCTGAAATGTGCCGGTGAGCGGGTCCGTGATATTGAATCCATCGAGAGTGTAGAGAACCTGCTGCTCCGATGCGCCGTTCACGTGAATACCACTGTGCGAGTCCTGCACCACTCCGGGAAGCACGCGCATGGAGTTGCGCAGGTCGTTGTTCGTCTTGTACGGTATCTCCAGCAATTCCGCGGCGGTCAGCCGCTGCTCAGGCGCGGAATGATCCGTGTCAATCACGGAGGCGACGCCTGAAACATCCAGCGATTCCAGACGGTCCCGTACGCGGTTCAAGACCAGGCTGATCTCATTCACTCCAGTGGAGATTTGGATCTTGCGATCGCTCAGGTTGAAGTAGCCGGGAAGAGCGGCGCGCACTGTGTATTCGCCGGGCTGGGGGAGATCGATATTGAATGCGCCGGCGGGATCGGCGAAGGCGTGCAACTCGCGGCCATCCGCCTGCATGGTGATCTCCGCGCCGGAAAGTGGCGTGTTGGTCTCATCCAGCACGCGGCCATGCATGCGCGCTCGCGTGTCCTGCGCGAACAGGCACAGGGCGAAGGCACACCACGCCACAGCGCTGCAGCGAAGCATTTGCTCCAATATACAATACGATGGTGAGCCTGAGGATCGTCATAGTGTGCTTGTTCGCCGCTTCCTGTTTTGCGGAACAGAAGCCCGCGCGCCTCGAAAACATCCAGCAACTCACCTTCGGCGGTCAGAATGCCGAAGCGTACTGGGCGCCGGACGGAAAGCGTATCATTTTTCAATCGACGCGCGACAAGCTGAAGTGCGATCAGATCTTCATCATGAACGCGGACGGCTCCCACCCGCACATGGTCTCGACTGGAAAAGGCCGTACCACCTGCGGTTATTTTCTGCCGGACAAAAAGCAAATTCTTTACGCATCCACTCATGGCGCGGGCGAGGCTTGCCCGCCGGCCGCCGATCGCGGCAAAGGGTATGTCTGGGCCGTGTATCCGAGCTACGACATTTATCTGGCAAGCGATGATGGCAAGATTCTGAAGAAGCTGACGGACTCGCCTGGCTACGATGCCGAAGCCACGGTGAACTTCAAGACCGGTAATATCATCTACACCTCCATGCAATCGGGCGACCTGGATCTTTGGGAAATGCGGGCCGATGGCTCCGGAAAAAAGCGCATTACCACGGCGGAGGGCTACGACGGCGGCGCGGTTTTTTCTCACGATGGAAAACAGATCGTCTGGCGCGCGGGCCATCCCAGCACTCCCGAAGCTCAAAAGCGCTACCAAGAGCTGCTGTCTGCGAGCCTGACCAGCCCGATGAAGATGGAGCTGTTTGTAGCCGATGCGGATGGCAAGCACGCCAAGCAAATCACCCATTTCGGCTGTGCGAGCTTCGCGCCCACCTTTACTCCCGACGATCGGAAGATTGTATTTTCCTCGAATAAGCAGGATTGCGATGGCCGCAAGTTCGAGCTCTACATGATCAATCCGGACGGCACCGGACTCGAGCAGATCACCGATTTCGGCGGCTTCACCTCATTCCCGGAATTCTCGCCGGACGGAAAAAAGCTGGTGTTCGCATCCGACCGTAATGCCAGGCAAAGGTACGAATTCAACATCTTTACCGCAGAATGGAAATGGTGAAGCGACGGGCTGCGTGGGCCTGCCTCGCTGGCATGATCGCGCTCCCGCTTGCCGCTCACGACCTGTATCTGTTGCCTTCCAGCTTCTACGTCGCCATCGGCGAACGGCTCATCGTCTCAATCAACGATGGCGATGGATTTCCGCAGAGCGAGGCGGCCGCTCCCCTGGACCGTCTGCGCGATACGGACCTGATCACTCCAACGGCGGTCTACAATATCGCCAACCTGCACGCTGCCGAGACCACCGTTGTGGGCGAGGCCAACATCAAGGCGAAAGGCACTCTGATCCTCACGGCGCGTAGCACTCCAGCCTTTATTCAGATGGAGCCGCGGAAATTTCGCGACTACCTGAAGCAGGAGGGATTGACCGGCGTACTCAGCCAGGAGATTGAGGGTCAGCCTGCCCGGGAGCGCTACAGCAAGTACGCCAAAGCGCTGATTCAGAGCGAGACGGGCGATGAGTTCTTCTCTCACGTAGTCGGCTTCATGATCGAAATCGTGCCGGAGAAGAATCCGTTCACTCTTCATGCGGGCGACGAGCTGCCGATCCAGGTGCTGGTTCGCGGCAAGCCGGCCGCGGATCTGCAAATCGAAGCAGCTCGCGCGCAGACTGGGCCGGGGGAGATCAAAGTGATCGGCCGCACAGACGCAACCGGGCACGCGATGATCCCGATCGACGGCATCGGCAAGTGGCGCCTGCATACGATTTCGATGCACAAGTGCTCCGATCCAACGGTGGGGCAATGCTGGGAAAGCTTCTGGGCTTCGTTAACGTTCGAGATCCGGTAACGAGTGGCACAGGCATTCTTGCTTGTGTTGCACTTAGATCCACTAAAGTATGTTCCACGTCAATATCTGTCCCGTTGGAATGCGATTCGGTTCATTCAACGTCCAAACATCTAGCCCGGGTTCATAACTGCCATCCAGGAAAAAGCATTTACTCACCGCCAGCACCTCGCACACGCCGGCCAATTTTTTCTCAGGCGTTAGGCACTCGAAGCCGATCTCGCCGATCTGCGACGCCTTGGTTCCGGGCGGCAGTTCCACAGTTGTGCGGACCCATCCATCGCGCGTGATCGGGTAATCGCTCCGGCCCAGATAGCCTGTGAACCAGCGCCGGTCGCCGTGCAGCCGCACCAGAACGCCCAGTGCCGAATCCTGGTTGGCTACGTGCGCCTCAAAGTACAGGTAATTGCGTGGATCGCCGACCTTCTCGCCATCGACGACGCCGTACGGGCGCAGCTTGTGCTCGCGTATCAACTCCTTCGCCATTACCACGTACGCGAACGGATGCTGGTCCATCAACTCCTCTCGCGAATGAGCGGTGAGATCGGCCTCGACCGGCGGAATCTGATAACGCACGGCTGAAACGGAATCGTAGGCGACGTTGTTGTTGTCCGTCGCGGTGATCAACACCGGATGCAACCCCTCGAGCTTGCCTGCAAACAGAATCTCCTTGTGCGCGGCCGCCTGGATGATGGCATGGTGGACCGTTCCATCCGCATTCAGAAAAGCCTTGTAGACCCACTCAATGTCAGTGGTGCGGCCCCAGCGCGCCATCAGCGCTCGCGTTGAGGTTCCGGCGTCTTCATTCGAATAGATGACGGTATACTGCAGCACCGGAAATCCGCCTTCCCGCAGACGCTCGCAGTAAGTGATGAGCGGGATGTCGGTGAATTTGCCGATGGTGTTCGGACGCGCATAGAGGATGGGCGCATGGGCCAGCACGTCGGAGCTGTCCTCGCGGAAGCGCGCGCTTTGCTGTTGGAAGTGGGCGCCTTCCAGCGACAGCTTGTGTTCGCCGGCAGCCAGCGGTCCTAGAAACACCGGGTAAGTGTGCCGATCCGCTCCGGCATACAACATGATGTTCTGTTGCGGCTTTCCATCTATCAGCACGGTGACCAGAGCGGCTTCGTGCCCTTCAGCGGCCCAATCCATGCCGGGCGCGCTCAGGTCGAGCTCTGCGACGATTTCGCTGCCTTGATGCGCCTGAAACGTCTGCGCCCGCACGTCCACGCACGACGCAAATAGCAGGATCATCAGAGCGCACACCTGCGCAATCGATTCGAGCAGCCTCCGTGTCGGACAGGGCTTTACGAGGAAATCATCCACTGGACGGGGCAGCGAGCCGCGATCCGCCTCCCAGCCTGACAACACGATAATTCGCATCTTAGGATCCAGCCGCCGCAGCAACTCGTCACTCTGCGGAATCAAGTCCATTACTACGACCTGGCAGCCGCTGCACCGCTCCAGCGCCTCTGTCAAAGTTGCGGCGGTTTCCACCGGGTGCCCCGCATGAATCAGAATCGCTTTGCGCAGATCCAGTTGGGTCGGGTCGTCCTCGACGAGCAGCACGCGCGCCATTCAAGATAGCCGGATTCGCGCGATCACAAGCTGGGGCATCTGATTATTCCAGCTCGCGGGAATGTCGTCGAAGGGCAGCCGGAAGGAGCGCGTTTCGCCCGGCTTCAGCTCGCGCTTCACGATCGTCACTTCCTCGCGAAGCACCATCTGCCCGATGCTGTCGTAGAAAACGCAGGCCACGTCCGCGAAATCCACGGTGCGGTCGCCCGTGTTGGTCACCTTGCCTTCGATCTCGGTCACAACCTGCTTGCTGTAGCTTTCGGTGGCATGCATCGTGACCTCGCTCAACTGCAGCTTGCTCGCGTAGGCCTTGCCTTCCGCACTCGGCGGAGCTTCTTTCTGTGATGGACGAGAACAGGACACGGCGGCGGCAAGCGCTAAGATAGTCACGGAGATCGCGCGCTTACTGTCCACTGATCGTCATCTCCCCAATCATAATCGTCGGGGCCGCGACAGACGCCCGAAACTCCAGGTCGTTGCCAATGTATTCGATGTCCATCAACATTTCCCGCAGGTTTGCCGCGATGGTGATCTCCGCTACAGGATACGCGAACTCGCCGTTCTCAATCCACATGCCTACCGCGCCTCGCGAGTAATCGCCCGTCACGGTGTTGACGCCAGTGCCGATCAACTCGGTCACATACAGACCCTTCTTCACGGATTGAACGATCTGCTCCGGCGTGCGATCCCCTTTTTCAAGGTAGAAATTGCCATTGCCAACGCTGGCGTTTCCTGTGATTCCGCGGGACGCATTGCCCGTCGTCTTGAGGCCAAGCTTACGGGCCGTGTAGGTGTTTAACAGGTAGTTGCGTAGCACGCCACGCTCGATGACCACCGTCCGCCGCGAGGGGACCCCTTCATCGTCGAACGGAGCGCTCCCGAACAATCCAGGGATGGTGCCATCATCAATGATCGTGATGCTTTCAGCCGCGATCTTTTGCCCCAGCTTGCCCGCCAGGAAGGAAGCCTTTCGATAGATCGACTCGCCATCAATTGCGTCAAAGATGTGATCCAATAAGCCGCGGGCCGTGCGCGGCTCAAAGATCACCGCGGCTTTTTGCGTCGGGATCTTGCGCGCGCCCAATCGTCGCACGGCTCGTTCCGCTGCCAGCCGGCCAACCTGCTGCGGCGGCTCCAATCGCGCGCTGCTGCGCGCCACCGAATACCAGTAATCGCGCTCCATCGAATCGCCCTGCTGCGCGACGGGAATCGCGGTGAGCGAACAACTGCTCGACCGGTAACTCCCCGCGAACCCCAGCGAGTTTGCGAAAAAACGGCGGCTCAAATGCGAATCGAACGACGCTCCTTCAGAGTTGGTAATACGAGCATCGGTTTGGAACGCCGCCTCCTCCGCTTCCATCGCCTGTTGGATTTTGTAGTCCGTCTCGAGGGTCGCCACGTCATCGCTATACATCTGGAGATCGCGATCGATCGCGCCGAGCTCCGATGGGTCCGGCAGCCCGGCATGCGGATCTTCGGTGCTGATCCTGGCAATCTCTATCGCGGATTTCACCATCGCCCGGATGCCTTCCGCGCTGAGATCCGAGGTGTAGGAAGAGCCCACCCGTTTTCCGGCGATGACCCGCAGTCCGGCTGCGCGCGAGCCCGCTTCTTTGAGGGTTTCAATATGGCGCATGCGGACGTTGGCGGAAAATTCATCGCCTTCCGCGATGGTGCATTCGGCTCCGGTGGCGCCTTGATCGAGAGCGAGCCGGATGGCCTGCTGAGCTAAATCGAGCATGTCCGGCGTTATGCCGTTCCACCCACCGTCAGCTTGTCGATCTTGACAGTAGGAATCCCGACGCCGACCGGAACGCTTTGCCCTTCTTTGCCACAGATGCCAATCCCTTCGTCGAGTTGCAGATCGTTGCCAACCATGCTGACGTACTTGAGGGCTTCCGGACCGTTGCCAATCAACGTCGCGCCCTTCACCGGCCGCGTGATTTTGCCATTCTCGATCAGATAACTTTCGTTCGCCGAGAAAACGAAATTGCCGCTCGTAATATCGACTTGACCTCCGCCAAAAGTCGTGCAATACAGACCGCGCGCCACCGAGCGAATGATGTCCTCCGGCATGCTCTCGCCCGCCAGCATATAGGTGTTGGTCATCCGCGGCATTGGAATGTGCTGGTAACTTTCACGCCGGCCGCTGCCAGTGCTGGTCCCGTTCGTCAAGCGGCTGGAGAGTTTATCGGCCAGATAGCCCCGCAAAATGCCTTTCTCAATCAGGACATTCTGCTGGGTCGGCACTCCTTCATCGTCCACGTTGAGAGACCCGCGGCGGTTGCTGATGGTGCCATCGTCGATCACCGTGCACAACGGACTGGCCACCTGCTGGCCGATGCGCCCGGTGAAGGCCGAAACACCCTTGCGATTGAAGTCGGCTTCGAGTCCATGTCCCACCGCTTCATGCAGAAGGATGCCCGGCCAACCCGGGCCGAGCACCACCGTCATCTCGCCAGCCGGCGCAGCGACGGCATCCAATTGCACAATCGCCTGCCGTGCCGCTTCGCGAGCAAAGTGCTCGGGCGTTTTCTCGTTGAAAAAGAAATCGAGCGATACTCGGCCGCCCCCGCCGGAATGGCCGCGCTGCGGGACTCCTTCGCCGTCCCGGGCAAGCACCGATACGCTGAGCCTGGTCATGGGCTGCCGGTCAAAGCTGAGCGTACCGTCGCTGGTGGCGACCAGAACTTGCCGGAGGCTGTCGACATAGCCTGCCTGTACCTGAAACACACGCGCATCGTAGGCGCGGCCGGCGGCATCCGCGCGCTTCACCAGCTCAACACGCTCCGCCAGACTGGTGTCCGTAGGCGCGGTCAGCACCGGATACAAATTGCGTTTCCGCGCTTCTTCAAATCCAGTCTTCTCGATCTTGGACGGACCCTTCGCAATATGCGCAGCCACCCGCGCGGCCTTTGTAATCTTCTCGGGATTCAAATCACCGCTATACGCATACCCCGTCCGCTCCCCGGAAATGACGCGGATTCCCACGCCCAGCGAAACACCCTGCACGGCGCTCTTCACCATGCCCTCATCGATGCTAATGTTGCTGGTGGCGAGATATTCGAAGTAAAGATCGGCGTAATCCCCACCCGCCGAAAGCGCCTCGGACAAATACTTCTGGAGATCGTGCTCCGTGATGCCAAACTTCTGCCCGAAAAACGATTCTGCGAGGCTCATATCTTTAGCCTAACAGGGGTGGGAGCGGTGTGATAAATTGACTGCATTGCGATCATGAGAATCGATAATTTAGCGAGGGCTTTCGATACAAAGCGCTGTGCTCGCTTCCCTGGAGGATTATCAAGCCTGCCAGCGCAGGAATTGTACAGCAGCTCATTTCCTTCCATTCCCGGCAGTGATGTCGCGGCGGCATTCGGGTTTCTTGTTCACTATACGACTCGCGACAGTTTGATCCAGATTCGCCGTTCTGGATTCATCGGAGGCTCAAGTGGGTGCTGGTTGACGCCAACTGGATACTCTGGTTGCATGGTTCCATATGATCTGGGGCTCAATACTGCTCGTGATATATGCCTCATCGTGAATGTCGCTGGGGTTGCCGACCTATGGGGGCTAGGAACTGCTCCTCCAGGTAGCTTGGTATCCATTTGGAAAGGCGGTGGAATAGAGTTTTATTCTCACCAGCCGATTGACTTTACCAATGTTGTCATGATGTCTACATGCGGAACCTGTGGAGATCCTCATCGGTGAGACAATAAAATCAGGACATGGAAGATTGCACCGCCACAATCGTACGTAACATCGGACACTCGGTCAGTGCGGCCATAAGAGAACTACCGCTTAAACCCGTTGATGTTGCGTTCGACGGCGAGGAGTGGGTATGGATATGGCGCAAAATAGACAATATCGGAGCTGTAATTCCTGAGGCCTCGATCCACGTGCGTCCAGATCCTCACGCTCAACATGGATTTGAACTCAAAATCATAGGCTCTGCATGGAGTACGGAAGACCCAGGTATGTCCGCAGGCCGATTGTACTATGCGCGATACTTTGAAGCTTTGCCCTCGACGAACGAGCGGCCGTCGTTCACCTCCGAGTTGACAAGCAATCTTAGAGAGGCATGGTCGGGTGCCGTCGCTTTAGCGGAAGAACTGCCTTCTATGGAAGACAGGCGGAATGATGCTTACCAATCCTTACAGAATAGGGTGCAATCCCCCAACGAGCGGGAAGACCGGCAAAAACAGTGATGTCATAGCCCCACGTGGCGCTCGCAAGCCAAGCCATCGCCATCCGCATTAGCGTTCATTCGCGTTCATTCGCGGCCTAATCAATCCTGCCTGCGCTACCCTCAGACTTGGCTCGATGAAGAAAGTCCTCGCTCTCAATCGCGGCGAAATTGCCATCCGCATCTTTCGCGCTGCAAACGAACTCAAGCTCCGCACCGTCGCCGTGTACTCGCAGGAAGACCGGCTCAGCCTGCATCGTTTTAAGGCTGATGAAGCGTATCTGATTGGTGAGGGCAAAGGGCCGGTCCAAGCCTATCTCGATGTGGAAGGCATCGTTGCGCTGGCCCGCGAAAAGGGCGTTGATGCGATTCATCCCGGATACGGATTTTTGGCGGAAAATCCGGAGCTGCCGCGTGCCTGCGTGCGTGCCGGAATAACGTTCATCGGGCCCACTCCGGAGTTGCTGGAACTGCTTGGTGACAAAACAACGGCGCGCAATCTTGCCGTGAAATCTGGCATCTCCGTCGTACCCGGAACCGAGCAGGCCATTTCGGATTTCGAAGCCGCAAAAACAGCCGCGGAGCAGATAGGGTTTCCGCTGATCGTGAAAGCGGCCTTTGGAGGCGGTGGCCGCGGCATGCGCATCGTCGATAAACCGGAAGATCTCGCCTCAAAACTGGACGAAGCGAGGCACGAAGCTGGAGCCGCGTTCGGCAACGATGCGGTTTTTCTCGAGCGCTACATCCGGCGCGCGCGCCACATCGAAATCCAGATACTCGCGGACCAGCACGGAAACGTGCTGCATCTCTACGAGCGCGACTGTTCCGTGCAGCGGCGCAATCAAAAGGTTGTGGAGGTCGCGCCCGCGGTACAACTCGATCCGCGCATCCGTAACGAGTTGGCGGAAGCCGCGGTCGCGTTGGCGCGTGCCGCCGATTATCAAAACGCCGGCACAGTGGAGTTTTTGGTGGACGCGGACACCGGAGGCTGGTACTTCATCGAAGTGAACCCGCGCGTGCAGGTCGAGCACACCGTCACCGAGATGGTCACCGGCATCGACATCGTCCGCTGCCAGATTCAGATCGCGCAAGGTCACAAGCTGCACTCGCCTGAGATCAATCTACCTTCCCAGGACCAAGTTCCACTGAACGGCTACGCGCTGCAATGCCGGGTCACCACCGAAGATCCGGCCAACAACTTCGTCCCCGATTACGGAAAGATCCACACTTACCGCTCGCCCGCGGGCTTCGGCATCCGGCTGGATGGAGCCTCGGCCTACAACGGCTCGGTGATCACTCCGTATTACGATTCACTGCTCGTAAAGGTGACCGCCTGGGGCCGCGCGTTCCCGGAAGCCTGCCAACGCATGGATCGCGCTCTGCGGGAGTTTCGCATTCGCGGCATCAAGACTAATATCCCGTTTCTCGACAATGTCGTGAACCATCGGGCATTTCAAGCTGGCGAAACCACCACCGGGTTTCTGCAAGACAACCCGAAACTGTTTCAATTCAAGCAGCGCCAGGATCGAGCCACCAAGCTACTCGGTTATCTGGGGAACGTCATCGTCAACGGCAACCCGGAAGTTAAAGACAAGCCGCAGCCCGCGAATTTGCGCGCGCCGGAAATCCCTCCACACGATCCGGAGACGCCCCCGGACGGAACAAAGCAGCTCCTCGATCAATTGGGATCTAAAGCGTTTGCCGAATGGACGCGCTCGCAGCAGCGGCTCCTGCTGACCGACACCACCTTTCGCGATGCACACCAGTCCTTGATGGCGACGCGGGTGCGCACCTATGACATGCTCGCGATCGCCAACTACGTTTCACACAAGCTGCCCAATCTGTACAGCCTCGAGATGTGGGGCGGCGCGACTTTCGATGTAGCATTGCGGTTCCTGCTCGAAGATCCGTGGATCCGGTTGCGCCGGTTGCGCGAGGCGATTCCGAATATCTGTTTCCAGATGCTTCTGCGGGCCTCGAATGCAGTCGGCTATACGGCTTACCCCAATAACGTCGTCGAAGCGTTTATTGCCGAGGCGGCGGCGCAAGGGATCGACATCTTTCGGGTTTTCGATTCGCTCAACTGGCTACCCAACATGCGCAGCTCTTTGGAAGCTGTGCGCAAGAGCGGCAAGGTTTGTGAAGCGGCCATTTGCTACACCGGCGACATTCTCGATCCAAGGCGGGAGAAATACTCGCTCGCTTATTACGTCCGGCTCGCAAAAGAGCTGGAGAAGATGGGAGCTCATGTTCTGGCGATCAAGGACATGGCCGGTCTCTGCAAGCCCTACGCTGCTTTCCGATTGGTGGAAACGCTGCGGCGGGAGGTGGGCCTCCCGATTCATTTTCACACCCACGATACCAGCGGGATCAACGCAGCCTCGATCTTGAAGGCCTCGGAGGCAGGGGTTCACGTGGCGGACGGAGCGATCGCATCCATGAGTGGGACCACCAGCCAGCCGAATCTGAATTCAATTGTCGCGGCGCTGGCCCATACGGAGCGCGACAGCCTGCTGGATTTCGAGGCGCTCAATACTTGCGCCGATTATTGGGAGACGGTCCGCACTTATTACCGGCCATTCGATAACGCTCCGCCTTCAGGAACGGCGGAAGTGTACGTGCATGAGATGCCGGGCGGGCAGTATACCAACCTCAAGGAACAGGCGGAGTCGATGGGACTGGGCGCTCGATGGCACGAGATCACCCGCGCCTACGCGGACGTCAATTTCGCGCTGGGCGACATCGTCAAGGTGACTCCATCAAGCAAGGTGGTTGGGGATCTGGCGATATTTCTTGTGAGCCATAACGTGAGCGCGGGCGATCTCGAGAACCTCGAACCCGATCACAATCTCACTCTGCCCAATTCGGTGGTGGAGATGCTGTCGGGGACTCTGGGCGAGCCGGACGGTGGCTGGCCTCCGAAGTTGCAGGCCGCGGTGCTGCGGGGCCAGCAGCCACTGACCGGGACTCCGGGCGAGCGCCTCCAGCCGATCGATCTGGCGGAGACCGCGGCAGAGCTGGAGAAAAAGGTAGGTCATCGGGTATCGCGCGCCGATCTGCTCAGCTACCTGATGTATCCCGAAGTATTCGTCGAATTTTCGAAGGCTCGCTCCGCTTACGGCAATGTCGAAGTGGTGCCGACGCCGGCGTTCTTCTACGGCCTCAAAGAGGGTGAAGAGATCACAGTGGAGCTGGAGCCCGGCAAGACACTGTTTATAAAATTCCTTACGCGCAGCGAGCCACAGCCGGACGGCACCCGCATCATCTTTTACGAATTGAACGGGCAGCCTCGTGAAGCCGCCGTTCGGGATCAAGCGTTGCAGACCACGGTGGAGGCACGGCCAAAGGCCGACCCAGCGAATCCGGGACAGGTAGGCGCGCCGATCCCCGGGGCCGTCACAAGTGTCGCTGTGAAAGCGGGCCAGAAGGTCGCCAAGGGAGACCGGTTGCTGGTAATGGAAGCGATGAAAATGCAATCCACGATTTATGCGCCGGCCGCGGGCGAGATCACTCAAGTGTTGGTGAATGTTGGGGATAAAGTGGACGCCAAGGATTTACTGCTGGTGATCGGGTAAGCGTGCGCTACTCTAGGGAAATGGCAGAAAAGAAGAAAAATGGCTCGGAAGGCGTGCTGGTCGAAGCGGCCAAAGCGATCGGCGCGGCGGCAGGGAAAGTAGCATCTCTCGCCGGTGCTACCGTGGCAGAGAAGCCGGCTCCGGCCCAATTGAAAGAGGGCGCCTACGCCGCTCAATACCTGGGCAGCGGCACTTTCATCATCAGCAAGCCAAAGCGCAAGGACGCCAAGCGGCGGCAGTCCCGCCTGAAGGGCACCGTGCGCGGCGCGCGTAAGTAACGTCCGTCCAAAACAACTAGCTCCGTGCCGCACCTTCGCGTCCGTTTTGCTCCGTCTCCCACGGGCTTCTTGCACATAGGCAGCGCCAGAACGTTTATTTTCAACTGGCTTTTCGCGCGCCGCAATGGCGCCACGATGATCCTACGCATTGACGACACCGATGTGGATCGGAACACGCAGGCCTCGCTCGATTCGATCTTCGACGGCCTGAAGTGGCTCGATCTCAGTTGGGACGAGTTATATCGTCAGTCCGAGCGGCTCGAGCTGCACCGGTCCATCGCCAACCAGATCTTCGACAAAGGAATGGCTTACCGCGATTTCACGCCGGCGCTCGCCGAGTCTGAGGAGAAATCGCATGCCGAAGGCCCCTGGCTCTGCAATCCCGGTGTGCGGGAGCTCTCGCCGGAAGACAGCGACGCGCGAGTTGAGGCCGGCGAGCCGTTCGTATTGCGATTCCGCGTGCCGCGCGAAAGCTCGCAGCTCGTTGAGTTTCACGACGCCGTATACGGACCGCAGTCCAAGTCAGCCGCGGATATTGAAGACTTTGCGCTATTGCGCAGCAATGGAATGCCGACCTATCACATGGCATCCTGCGCCGACGATATTGACCTCGGAATCACGCATATTATTCGCGGGCAAGATCATCTTTCAAATACCTTCAAACACGCTTTGATCTTTGAAGCAGTGGGCTCGGCGCCGCCGGAGTTTGCTCATCTTCCGCTATTGATCGCGCCCGATGGCTCGAAGCTGTCGAAGCGTAAACACGGACCCGTGGTGAGCGTCACCACCTATCGCGACGCGGGGTTCCTGCCGCAGGCCTTCGTGAATTTTGTGTGCCTGCTAGGCTGGTCGCCCAAGGACAATCGTGAGCGGATGTCGCGGCAGGAGATGGTCGACGCCTTTAGCTTCGAAGGCATCAACCGCAGCAACGCGACGGTGAACTTCACGGAGGAGGATCCATTCGATCCCAAAGCGGTCTGGCTCAATGCGGAACACATCCGCACCATGCCCCACAAGGCTTTGGCGGCCCTTCTGCTGCCGTTTGCGCCCTCGGCGGACTTTGCAAAAATGCTTCAAGTTGTGCCGCTCATTCAGGAGCGCATCAAACTCCTGAGCGACGTCTCAACAGTGGCCGATTTCTTTTTCGTCGACGAGTTGCCACCCTACGACAGCGCCGAGCTGATTCCGCAAAAAGGCGACGCAGCCATGGTGCTGGCCGTACTGGAAGAAGCGAGCCAGATCCTCGCGGCGGCGGAGTTCAATCACGATGCCCTGAATGCGGCGCTGCGGGCCGGAGCGCAATCCCTGAAAATTAAACCCGGACAGATGTTCCAGCCAATTCGCGTCGCCGTTTGCGGAAGGAAAGCCGCGCCGCCATTGTTCGAAACCCTCGAAGTGCTGGGGCGCGAAACGTGCTTGAAGCGCATCCATCAGGCGATTCAATTGTTGAAACGATTATGAACCCTTCGAATCCGGCGCCTTCTAATTTTGTCCGCGACATCATCATTGATGACCTGAACACGAACAAGTACGGCGGCCGGGTGCACACGCGTTTCCCTCCGGAGCCAAACGGCTATCTGCACGTGGGCCATGCCAAGTCCATCCATCTGAATTTCGGACTGGCCGCCGAGTTCGAAGGCAAATGCAACCTCCGGTTCGACGACACCAATCCTTCCAAGGAAGAGACCGAATACGTCGATTCGATCATCGAAGATGTTCGCTGGCTAGGCGGCGACTGGGAAGGGCGGCTCTTTTATGCTTCCGGCTATTTCGATCAGCTCTATCAGTGGGCGGTGCAACTGATCAAGTCTGGCAAAGCGTACGTGTGTGACCTATCGGGAGACGAGGTTCGAAAACAGCGCGGTACATTGACTGAACCTGGCCAGGAGAGCCCCTACCGGCATCGTTCCGTAGAAGAAAATCTCGATCACTTCGAGCGCATGCGGGCCGGCGAGTTTTCGGACGGTGCAAAGACGTTGCGCGCGAAAATCGACATGGCTTCGCCGAATCTGAACCTGCGCGACCCGATCATGTATCGCATTTTGCATGCCGAGCATCATCGTACCGGCAACAAATGGTGTATCTATCCGATGTACGACTACGCGCATGGCCAATCCGATTCGATCGAGAGAATCACGCACTCCATCTGCACGCTGGAATTTGAGGATCACCGCCCGCTGTACGACTGGTACATCGAGCAACTCGGCATCTATCACCCGCGGCAGATCGAGTTCGACCGGCTCAACGTCTCGTACACCTTATTGAGCAAGCGGAAGCTGCTCACGCTGGTTCAGAAGGGATTGGTGCAGGGCTGGGACGATCCTCGCATGCCCACGATCTCCGGTATGCGCCGCCGCGGTTACACCCCCGAGGCGCTGCGCAACATGTGCCGCCGTGTGGGCGTTTCGAAAACGAATGGCATTACCGAACTGGGGCTGCTCGAGTACTTCGTCCGCGAAGACCTGAACAAGCGTGCGGCGCGCGTAATGGCGGTCCTGCACCCGCTGCGCGTTGTAATCGACAATTACCCGGAAGATCGGACAGAGGACATGGAGGCGGTGAACAACCCGGAAGACGCGAGCATGGGAACTCGCACCGTCCCTTTTTCACGCGTGCTGTACATCGAGCAGGACGACTTCCGCGAAGACCCGCCCAAGCAGTACTTCCGTCTGGCTCCCGGCCGCGAAGTCCGCTTGCGCTATGGCTATTTCATTACCTGTACCGGCGTTGTCAAAGACGACAAGACTGGCGAGGTTGTGGAGTTGCATTGCACCTACGATCCGGCGACTCGGGGCGGCAACGCGCCGGATGGCCGCAAAGTGAAATCGACGATTCATTGGGTATCGGCAGCGCGCGCGATTGGCGCCGAGGTGCGCAATTACGAAACTCTGTTCAAGAGCGAAGCGCCAGGCGACCTTGAGGATCTGAATCCAAACTCGCTGGAAGTCATCCATGGCTGCAAGCTGGAACCGAGTCTGCACGAGGCCGCGCCGGGCAGCAGATATCAGTTCGAGCGCCTCGGGTACTTCTGCGTGGATCCGGACACGAGCCCGCAAAAGCTCGTCTTCAACCGGACAGTGGGCTTGCGCGATACCTGGGCCAAGATCGAAAAGAAATCGAAGTAATGATTATCTTAGGCCTGGGCGGTCTTCTCAATGAACCGGCCTGCACCGTCTTCAAAGCCGGCGAGTTGACGGCCGCGGTCGAACAAAAGAAAGTCGCGCGCCGTTATCAACCGGGCGAGCTTCCGATAGAAGCCATCCACACTGCTCTCGATCTATCGAAGGTTGCCCCCGATCGAGTAGACTGTGTCGCCCTGGTGCGCCCCTTCTCATCCGGCCGCGAAGCCGATATCCACCTGGCGCTGCGGCGTCTGTTCCCGAACAGCCAGCTCATCCTGGTAGAGCATCACGCGGCCCATGCAGCATCGGCTTACTATGCTTCGCCGTTCGAGAATGCGACGGTGCTGACCCTGGACCGCATCGGCGACTTCCGTTGCGGCGCCCGTTGGCGTGGAGAGGCGAACAGCTTGCGGCTCGAACGGGAGCTCTACTATCCCGATTCTCTCGGAGACGTGTACGGGCGTGTAACCGAGTTGCTGGGCTTCGAGCCCAACGCGGACGAGCACAAAGTACAGTGGCTGTCCACCTCAGGTGACGCCCAGTTGCAGCCGGTATTCGAAGAGATGCTCGGGAACAATACTGGCGCCTGGCCTCGTATCGATCGCAGTTTTTTTGATTCGGACCGGCTGAGTCTGGGCGGTTTCAGCGCCAAATTTTACGAGCGCCTCGGGCTGGAGGACGCCGCTCCGATTCCGCAGAGCCGGCGTGCCGCCATTGCCGCGGGCCTGCAGGCTGCGATCGAATCGACGGTGCTTCGCATGGCGGGTGATTCGCGGAAGCTGTGCCTGGCTGGAGGCCTCGGCTTCAACGCGCTTCTGGTGAGCGCGCTCGAACGAACCAAAAACGTGTTCGTGCAGCCGGTCGCCGGAAACGCCGGCACCGCAATCGGGGCCGCCCTGTACGCCTGGCATTCCGTCTATGGGGAATCGAAACGGGCCCGCTTGGATGACCTCTGCCTGGGCCCGAGCTACTCGGCCGAGGATATTAAGAAAGTGCTCGAGAACTGCAAGCTGCGGTTCCGCTATCTGCTGACGACGGACGAGCTCGTGTCCAAAGCCGTCGATCAAATCAACGATCAGAAAATCATAGCCTGGATGCAGGGCCGCATGGAGTTCGGGCCGCGAGCCCTCGGGAACCGCAGCATCCTGGCTTCGCCGCTGAATCCGTATTCAACCGAGAACCTCAACGCGTTCATCAAGCACCGCGAGTCGTTTCGCAAGTTCGCGGCCTCGGTTCCCGCGGAGCTGGCAAGCGAGTATTTCGATGTCGGACCCAACGCGCGCTTCCTGGCAACGGTGGGCCGCGTGCGGCCCGAGTACCGCCAAACATTTGAGAGCGCGATTCTGGCAGGCGACCTGATCCGCGTTCATACGGTAGAAGAGTCCACCAACCCGCTCTATCACCGCCTGCTGCACGCCGCCGGGAAAGCCACGGGATTGCCGGTCTTGTACAACACCAGCTTCAACCTGTTCGGCGACCCGCTGGTGTGTACGCCGCGCGATGCGGTACGCAGCTTCTACTCGTCCGGCATCGATGCCCTGTTCGCGGGCAACTTCCTGGTCGAAAAATAAACTTATGAGTGGGGTGGGCTTCAGCCCGCCTTCTGAAACGCACTTAGCCCTGGGTTTCCGGAGAGCTTGTCCCATCTTCCAGCACTTTGGCGCGCAACGATAACTACTCGTAGCGCAAGGCGACAATGGGGTCAACGCGAGTCGCTCGGAGCGCCGGTATATAGCCTGAAGCCAAGGCGGTTATGGCTAGCAGAACAGTGGCAACCAGGATCACCATTGGGTCACGCCCTGTCAGGCCAAAGAGCTGCGATTGAACCAGGGTACCGAGCGGCAGTGACACAGGCACGGCGATTGCGATTCCGATTGCCGACAGGATCGCAACCTCCACCATCACCAGCTTCAATACTCGGCTCCGATCGGCGCCTAACGCTATGCGGATACCGATCTCACGCGTCCGCCGGGCGACCGTGTAGGCCATCACTCCATACAATCCCACGGCGGCCAGAAGGGTGGCCAGCATCCCAAAAAAGGCGGAGAGCAGCGCGACGAGGCGATCGAGCACAACGGATTCATCGATCTGCTCCTCCATGGTCTTCATGTCGGAGACGGGCAGATTCGGATCGAGCCCCTGCACTTCCCGGCGCAAAGCCATGGCGACGGAGGAAGGATCTTGAGAGGTGCGCACGAAAACAGTCATACGCCCCAAAGTGGTTCTGGGATGAGAATAGGGGATGAAAAGAAAGCGCGGGGTCTTCTCCCGAAGTCTTGCGTACTTTCCATCCTTGACGACTCCGACAATCTCGATATCGGGTTTGGATTTGGTCCCGGAGCCAAAGCCGAAGTGCCGTCCCAGCGGACTCGTGTTGCCAAAGAAATATTGAGCCATGCGCTGGTTGATCAACGCGACTTTGTTGGAGGATCGGATGTCGGCGTCCGTGATATCGCGGCCGGCAATCAGGGGAATCCCGAGTGTCGCGAAATAGCCTGGACCCACTTCGGTGCGGTGAGGACTCATATCCTCGTCTTCCTTGTCGTGATAACCCTCGACGTTGATATTCGACGAGGAATCGTTGTCGGAGAGCAGGCCCTCGCTTGACATGGAGGCGCCACGAACACCTGGCAGGCTTAACAGCCCTTCCTGCAGGCGCTGATAGAAAGAGACAACCCGGGAAGGATCGTAGCCGTTCAGCGCGGGGTTAATTGTGAACGTCATCAGATGATCGGCGCGGAAACCCGTGTCCACAGTGCGAAGATTGAGCAAACTTCGCGCAAACAGGCCGGCTCCAATCAACAACAGCAACGACAACGCAATTTGACAGACAACCAGAACTTTGCGGAAGCGCACCTGTCCCGATCCCAGGGAGACGCTGCCACCCTGCTCCTTCAGAGTGGTTGCGAATTCGGAACGCGTGGCCTGGAGCGCGGGTATTAAGCCAAAGATGAGTCCGGTGGCAAGCGAAAGCAGCGCGGTGAAACCGAGAACCCGCAGGTCCGGATTGGCGGACAAAGTTTGTGCGCCAGAGTCTTGTGGAAGAAAGTGCAGAAGGGCGCTGCCGGTCCAGGAAGCCACCAGTATGCCAAGCATGCCCCCACCGGCAGCGAGCAGCAGGCTCTCCGTTAGCAATTGACGAATCATACGACCGCGGCTGGCGCCGAGCGCAAAACGGATCGCTACCTCTCTTTGCCGCGCCGCCGCCCGGGCGATGAGAAGGTTGGCGACATTGGCGCAGGCGATCAACAGCACGAGGCCGACCATCCCCATCAGGACAATTAGTGGCGTCGAGAAAGCTTCTCGCAATCCGGACAACCCTTTCGCTCCGGGCAACAGTGACATGTGTTTGTTGACGAAACGGGTACGAAAGCTTTTCGAGCTGACGTGCATTTGGCTAAGCTCGTTTTCCAGAATCGGGCGCCAGAAAGTATTCATGGCGGCTTCGGCTTGTTTGACGGAAACACCGGGCTTCAAACGCGCGATGATGTTCAGCCAGACGCTGCGGCGGTTCTCGAGATCATCCCAGCCGGGAGTCATCTGCGCCTTCATCATCATCGGGACAAAGACTTCCTGGGCTTCGCCGACAGAGACACCTTCAAATTTTAACGCTGCAACGCCTATGATCGTCATGGGCCGCCCGTTCAGGGTCACGGTCTGATTCAGCACTGCGCGGCTGGCCGCAAAGCGGCGCACCCAAAAACCGTGGCTGAGTAACACGACCGAATGCCCGCCGGGAACCAGGTCGTCCGATTGTGAGAAAGGACGCCCAAGGACTGTTGAAATGCCCAGGACATCGAAGTAGTTTCCCGACACCAGCTCGCCGCGCACTCGCTCGGTTTCGCCGTGCCACGACAGGCTGAGTTGACCGGCATCCGGGCCAAAACCCCGCTGAATACCGGATTGTGGTCGCGGATCTCGCGATACATCGGGTAGGAGAATGAAAAATCGCCGGCATATTGAGAGCTGACCCGTCCCTGGTTCGGAGGCGGATCGGTGAGCAGCACGAGTTGCTCAGGATGCTGCACCGGCAAGTATCGAAGCAGCACCTGGTCCATCAGGCTGAAGATCGCCGTGTTGCAGCCGATCCCGAGGGCGAGCGAGAGCAGCGCCACGGCCGCGAAAATCGGGTTCCTGGCGAAGTTCCGGAGCGCGTAGAGGAGATCCTGGAGCAAATTGCTCATGAGATCAGGGTAAGGCAAGCCAGTGGCCAGAGTAAGTGCCTTTGTTATCCACCACAGTGGAGAGCGACGCTGTTCATCTGCGGGAAGGCGGTGTCGCGGAAAAAGACAAATGGGTCGCTGGTATGCTGATGGCATGGTACGCCGAGAGATCGATTTTGATGAAGAAACAGATCGGATGGTAGCAGAGCTAGCGCAACAATATAGTGGGGACGCCGGCCAGGCATTGGCAGAATTAGTCCATGCTCATGAAAGCCTGGAGTTGTTCGTCGATCAGTGTGAAGAAGCTCATCGCGATTCATTAGTCGTGCAGCGGGAAAGCGCGGAGAGCGGGTTCCGTAATGGTCGCTTCACGAGTTGGGATGAAGTCAAACGCCGTAATGGCTTGTGACGATTCTATTCGCCGAGGGAGCTGCGGAAGTTTTTGGCGGCCTTCCGGAGCATGCAAAGAACAAGGCGGCTCATTCAATCCACCTTCTATCCGTTCATCCTCGAATGTATCCGGTTCGGCTCCGCGGCCTCATGCGAGGCTATCGGTACTTCGTGGCTGCACGATTTCTCTTCTACTATTCGCTCACCGATACTGAGATTCGTATTGTCGCGATCATTCCAGCGGCAATGCGTCGAGCGTGATTAAGACCTCTATCGTCCATCCACTTCGGCTCGGGAGAGCGCACCCGAAGCAGGTGACAAGATCACCTGGTCTACTATCCAGATTCAGGGCCTGCTCGCGGATCTTCTCGATATCGGCTTTGGCCGCTAACGCTAAATCCGTGATCTTGAGCCCGAGGTCGCCGAACTCGCCGCCGGTGTTCAGAAGCTCATCGAGTTGGCGGGAGTTGGATGGGTATGCAGGTAGGCAGGAGAGCGCCGCTGTTCACCTGCGGGAAGGGGTGTCGCGGAAAGGGACAAATGGAGTTAGCCTAATGCATGCTAGGGTGCGGGATTAATTTCGACAACTCCGGCAAAGCTGGAAGGAGCGGGAATGGGTAAACCCTCATCGCGCATACCATCGAGGTGAAGCTCAATGGCTTCCTGGATGAGACGTTCGACGTCCTCGCGCGTTTCACCGACGGTGATCACGCCCGGAAGGTCGGGCACGTAGGCGCCCCACGAACTGGGGCCTTCTTCATAGATTACGGTATAACTCATCAATTCTCCTTCTTGCGATCCAGTCCAGCGCTTCGAAGAACTGCCTTCAAAGTGCCGAACGGAACATCTTTGCCGAGTTGGCCGGGCACGGTAACGACCATTCCCTTTTGTGGATGGAGGAATTGGCGGTGGCTGCCTTTGGTTGTTTTCAGCCGCCAGCCATTCGTTTCCAGCAAGTGGATCAAGTCTCGAACCTTCATCTTCTAGCATAGTCGTGCTGAGGATCTCTGTGGCATCGGCTCGGGAGAGCGAACAACGAAGCAGGTCCACCGTCTGATAACGGACTGGTGAGCAGGTATCGAAGCACCTGGTCCATCAAGCTGAAGATCGCCGTTGCAGCCGATCCCGAGCGAGAGCGAGAGCAGCGCGACGGCGGCGAAAATCGGGTTCCTGGCGAAGTTGCGGAGCGCGTAGAAGGAGATCCTGGAGCAAATTGCTATGCAGCACAGCGGAGAGCGTCGCTGTTCACCAGCGGGAAGGCGATGTCGCGAAAAGGGACAGCTCCGTTGGTCGTTATGCTTGCACTTCAATACGCCAGCAGGCGTTCGGCTTCGGCTACCAGATTCTCCACCTGCGGCAGAATTTCGTATTCGAGCTGTGGATGATATCCCACCCACGTGTCGAGCGCTGCCACGCGGCCTACCGGCGCGTCGAGGCAGCCGAACAACTCACTCCCGATCCGGGCGGCGAGCTCGGCGCCGTAACCCCACGACAGGCAATCCTCGTGGGCGATTAAAACGCGGCTGGTCTTCTCGACGGAAGTCCGGATCGCTTCCCAATCGTAGGGCGCCAGAGTGCGCAGGTCGATTATTTCGATGGACGCCTCCGGGTTGCGCTGCTCCACTTGCAGAACGGCCTGAAGGGATTTCTGCACCAGAGCTCCATAGGTTACTATCGTCAAGCGCTGACCGGCTTTCACAATCCTCGCCTTGCCAAATGGAATCGTGAACTCCGGACCGGGATGCGGCGAGCGGTTGTATGGCTCACGGTATAGCCGCTTGTGTTCGAAAAACAGGACCGGGTCGTCACAGCGAATCGCGGTGCGCAGTAGGCCGCAGGCGTCCAGCGCATTCGAAGGCATCACCACGCGCAGCCCAGGTATGTGCGTAAAAATCGTCTCGCCACATTGACTGTGGTAAATGGCGCCGCCGTTCAAATAGCCGCCGATCGGGACGCGCACCACTACCGGGCAGCGGAACCCGTTATTGGAGCGCCAGCGAATGACGGCGAGCTCGTCGCGGATCTGCATCATCGCGGGCCAGATGTAATCAAAGAATTGAACCTCGGGAACCGGCTTGAGCCCGCGCGTCGCCATCCCGATGGAACGGCCAATGATGGCCGCCTCCGCGAGCGGGCTGTTGAAACAGCGCTTGTTTCCGAACTTAATTTGCAGGCCGGCGGTGGCTTTGAAGACTCCGCCCTTGCCCTTTACCTCGCAGAGGTTTTCTTCACGGCTGCAATCCGCCACGTCTTCACCGAAAACGACAACGTGCGGATCACGCGCCATTTCTTCATGCAGCGTGAGATTGATCGCGTCCACCATCGTCCGCGGGCCGCCAGTCAGCTTCGCCGCCGATTCGAAGTGGCTGGACGTGGGATCGATGTCGCTGGAATAAAGATGATCGAGCGCCGTCCCTTTGGCAGGCGGGGGAGCTTGGGCCGCGCGATCGCTCGCGCGCTGCACCTCCTGCTCCACTTCGTGCACGATCAGTTGCAGCTCATGGCGGTCGAGAATTCCCTGCTCAATCATCCATTCGGGAAAACGAATGATCGGATCGCGGCCTTCTTCGGCGGCGCGCTCGGCCTTGGTCTTATACAAGCGCTCATCATCGGAAAGCGAGTGCGAATAGGGACGGGTGACGCGAGCCAGAACGAGCGCCGGACCCGCGCCGCTGCGCGCGTGCGCAGCCGCTTCGCTGAGCACCCGGTAGGAAGCCATAAAGTCCGTGCCGTCTACCTCGAAACGCGCCAGGTTGGGAAAGCCTTCGAGCAATTGCGAGACGTTGCCTCCGGGAGTCTGTTTCTCCACCGGGACAGAGATGGCATACCCGTTATCCTCAATCAGGAACACCACGCCGAGCCGTTCCAGGCAAGCTGCATTCACGGATTCCCAGAATTCGCCTTCGCTGGTGGACCCTTCTCCGCCGCACGTCAACGTCACTTCGTCCGATTCCGGCGCAAGAAACCGGCTGCCCTGGGCGCATCCAACCGCCTGCAGAAATTGTGTTCCCGTGGGAGATGACCCGGTCACGATATTCAAATTCGGGGCGCTCCAGTGGGAGGGCATCTGGCGGCCGCCCGAAGCCGGATCGCTTGCCGCGCCTACCGCCCCCAACAGCATCTCTTCAGCCGTGACGCCCAGCATTAAACACAACGTCCGGTCGCGGTAGTAAGGATAAAACCAGTCGTGTCCCGCATGAAAAATCAGGCCCGCGGCCGCCTGCACGGCCTCGTGCCCCGCGCCGCTGATCTGAAAGTAAATCTTATTCTGGCGCTTCAGCAGAATTTCGCGGTCGTCGATCCGCCGCGACATGTGCATCGCGCGAAAGGCCCGCAGCAGGTCTTCGCGCGCCGGCATGGCCGGTAGCACGGCGCTCCGGTCCGTCACTTCTACCGTAGGTTCTAAGCTGGTTGGCATCGCCATCGGCAAGGTTCAGGTCTCCCGTCCCAGTTTATCTCGGATGGCTGGCCAAACCCGTACCGGTTGTACTATCCTCGGGCCTTCGAGCTCCGCAGGAAAGCTTCCACGATCAGGGCGTCGTCCTTGGAGTTGACACCCACCGTCTCTTCGAGGGTCATCAAATGCGGAGTCAGCACCTTCAGTCCTTTGCGGGCCCCGAAAGGTACCACCGGAACGAAATTGAACTCATGAGTCAAGGTTCCAGCCCGCCGCGCGGAGTGGCGAAGCTCGTCTAAGAGCGGGCGCAACACATCTGTTTTGAAACAGAAGAATCCTGTGTCGCTCTCCCCAATTTCCGGCATCGTGTCGCCTTCACGGGATTGCCGCATCCCGGTAATATGACCGGCGGAATCACGCTCAAAGTATGCGTAGGGATTTTCCCGAAACACGGTCGGGCAGGTAATATCGGGCTCCAAGGGACCGGCGTGCAGCCGCATGCATCGTTCCACCGAGCTGGGACGCAACGCGACCTGATCCCCCCAAACGATCGCCACATTCGGGGTATGCACCGCGGGGAGCCCCAGTTGTACGGCGTCCCCCATACCCGTGGCCACTTCCTGGATCACGATGTCGTAGCGCCCGGGAAAGTAGTAATTCAGCTCGTCCTCTACCGGCGCTCTGCCAGCCGGTGATAGAACGAAAACCACGCGCTGGCAGTTGGGCGCAAGAAGATCGAGCAGCCAGTGAACGATCGGCCGCCCGGCGATGGGATACAGGATCTTGGGACGGTCGTAGTGCAGGCGCGACCCGTGGCCCGCCGCAGGCACGAGAGCGGTCCAGGCGGCGGGATCGACGGCGGGAGCGGCGGCGTACTGCTGCCAGTTAGCGGCGTTGATCTCCATGCGCGGAGCACAAGGGTGCCATCTGTCGTTTCAAGTGTACTGTAGGTCTATGCGGCTCCTCCACATATGTTTACTGCTACCAGTGATTGCCGCGAGCAGCTTCTCGCAGAGCGCCCCGGCTCTGACCTTGGAACAGGCCGTTGCGCAAGCCGTCCAGCGCTATCCATCGGTGCGGGTTTCACAGGAGCAAGTGGTTGCGGCCGCGGCGGGGATTCAACTCGCGCGCACTGCCTATCTGCCCCGCGTCGATGCCATTGCGGGCGTGGACCGAGCTACACGCAACAACATCTTCGGGTTGCTCCTGCCGTCGCAAGTCATCGGTCCCATTTCTGGCCCGGTGCTCGGCACCAATGACCTGCGAAATGTTTGGGGCAGCACCGCCGGTTTTCTAGTCTCCTGGGAACCTTTTGATTTCGGGCTCAGGCCATCCAACATCGCTGCCGCGGAGGCATCGCGGACGCGAGCCCAGGCGGATGTCGCCCGGACGCAATTCGAACTGGGAACCGTCACGGCTGATACATTTCTTACATTGATCGCAGCACAGGAGACGGTGCACGCCAGCCTGGCGGGGGTGCGGCGAGCCGATGTTCTCATAGAGATTGTGGGTGCACTGGTTCGCGCGGAGCTGAGGCCGGGGGCGGAACTCTCGCGCGCGCAGGCGGAGCGGGCCGCGGCACTGACTCAACTCATTCGAGCCGAACAGGCAGTGGCGGAAACAAAAGCAGCGTTGGCGCAGTTTCTGGGTATCGATCCGGCTCGGGTGGAAGCAATGCCCGGCAATCTCCTTCAACTCCCTTCCGGCCTGGAGCCCGGTTCGCAGCAAGTCGCCAACAATCCCATTGCGCGGGAACAGAACGCTGTCACCAACGAAGCACGAGCGCGGCTGAAAGCACTGGAGCGTTCGTATGTGCCGCGCTTCAACCTGCAAGGCGCTGCGTACGCGCGGGGATCGGGAGCGCTGTCGAATGGCGCCATTCTCGGCGGCGTGAATGGGCTTGGTCCGACAGTTCAAAACTGGGGAGTAGGCTTTACCGCGACATTTCCGTTGTTGGATCTTCCTGCTTTACACGCTCGCGAAGCGGCGCAGGCATCCACAGTCCGGGCGGAGCGCGGCCGCTATGATCAAGTCTTGACGGAACTCACCGGTAGAGTGAACGCGGCGAAGGCCTCGCTGGAAGGCGCGCGGCGCGTCGCCGAGAACACTCCGGTTCAGGTGGAAGCCGCGCGAGCTACGTTGCAACAGTCCACCGCACGCTATCGGGCAGGCTTGGGCACCATCGTCGAAGTGGCCGATGCGCAACGGCTGGTGACGCAATCGGAGATCGACGATGCCCTGGCCAGGCTTGGCGTCTGGCGTGCCAAGCTGACTTTGGCCGCGGCGCAAGGAAATATCTTGCCCGTTCTGCAACTGGCAGGCCGGTAATTCATGTGGCTCGTCCTTGCGGCGCTAACCCGCCCGATCACGGTGATCGTGGCGATCCTCGCGGTGGCGTTGTTTGCGGTTCTTGCCGTTCAGCGGATGCCCGTCGACATCTTTCCGCAGGTGGGCGATCCCGCCATCTACGTTGCTCAGCCTTACGGCGGCATGGATCCGGCCCAGATGGAAGGCTACCTGACTTACTACTACGAGTATCATTTTCTCTACATCACCGGGATCGATCACGTCGAAAGCAAAAGCGTGCAGGGCGCTGCTTTGATGAAGCTGGTGTTCCATCCGGGTACCGACATGAGCCAGGCGATGGGCGAGACCGTCGGGTACGTCAATCGAGCGCGCGCGTTTATGCCCCCCGGAACGGTATCGCCCTTCATCACCCGTTTTGATGCAGGGAGTGTCGCGATCGGCCTGTTGGTTTTCAGCAGCGCTACACGGCCGCCGGGAGAGATGCAGGATTTCGCGCTGAACCGGGTACGACCGTTGTTTGCTACTCTTTCGGGCGTTTCCGCTCCGCCGCCGTTTGGAGGCAACCAGAAAACGATCGTGATCACGCTCGATCCCGACAAGCTCCGTCAGTATCGGGTCTCACCCGAAGAGGCGATCGCGGCGGTGAGCAAAGCCACTTTGGTGATGCCTTCCGGCAATATCTGGACCGGAAAGGTAGAGCGCATTGCGAGGACGAATGCAGCTCTGGGGGGCAATCTTCAGGAGCTGATGAGCACGCCGATCCGGCCCGTCTCGGGCACCAGCCTCTATCTGCGGGACATCGGCACCATTGAGAGCGGCACGGACATCATTACTGCCTACGCGCACGTCAACGGCAAACGAACGGTGTACATTCCTGTGACCAAACGCGCCGACGCCTCCACTCTGGCAGTGATGGACCGGGTGAAGGCGGCGCTGCCGGAATTCAAGAAAGCCGTACCCGATGACGTCCAGGTGAGGTTGGAATTCGATCAAACTCCTTACGTGACGAATTCGATTCGCGGACTGGTCATCGAAGGGCTCCTGGGGGCGGTTTTGACAGGCCTGATGGTATTGATCTTCCTGCGCGATTGGCGGAGCGCCTTGATCGTGGTCATGAATATTCCGTTTGCTCTGCTGGCGGCGGTGGTCCTGTTGTGGGCCACAGGTCAGACGATCAACATCATGACGCTCGGCGGACTGGCGCTCGCGGTCGGCGTGCTGGTCGACGAAGCGGTTGTCGAGATCGAGAACATTCATACCCAGATGGCGCCGGGAGTGTCGCGGGCGCGCGCTGTGGTTGAGGCATGCAGCCGCACGGCCATCGCTCGTCTGCTCTCGATGTTCTGCATCCTCGCAGTGTTCGTCCCGTCATTCTTTATGGTCGGAGTAGGCAGGCAACTGTTTGTTCCGCTTTCGCTCGCAGTGGGATTCGCGATGATCGCTTCTTATCTGCTGTCTAGCACTCTGGTACCGGTGTTCTCGACCTGGCTCATGAAGGAGCGCCGCGAAGACCAAGGCAGACTGCGTAAGTTGTATGGGCGGTACCTCGATGCGATGACACCTCTTCGGTGGCCATTGATCATCGGTTACCTTGCCGTCTCGTTTGGATTGCTGTTTCTGTTTTTGCCGCGTATCGGAACAGAGCTGTTCCCGGATACCAATCCGGCGCTCTACCGCATCCGGCTGCGCGCGCGGTCCGGTACCCGGATCGAAGAGACGGAGCGTATCGTCCTGCGCGCGCTGGATATTATTCAGCGGGATGCCGGTCCAAATAACGTTGCGATTACGAGCGATTTCATTGGCGTGCAGCCTCCCAGCTATCCGGTGAACCTGATCCACTTGTTCACCAGCGGGCCACAGGAAGCGATCATCCAGGTCTCTCTAAAGCCGGATGCGCCGCGCGGTGAGCCGCTTCGGGAACGCCTGCGCGAGAGCTTCCGCCGCGAGTTGCCGGACGTGTCGATCTCATTTGAAGCCGGCGACATCGTGAGCCAGGTGATGAGCTTTGGCTCTCCGACGCCCGTCGAAGTTGCCTTTCAAGGCGCGAGTCTCCAGGACGATTCCGCCTACGCAAACAAAGTCCGCCAGCAATTAGCGGAGCTTCCTTTCCTTCGAGATCTTCAGTTTGCGCAAGAGATGAATTATCCAACGCTGGATATTAACATCGACAGGGCGCGGGCGGGGCAACTCGGCCTTACCATGTCGGATGTAGTGCGATCCTTAGTGCCGGCTACGTCTTCGTCCCGGTTTACTGAGCCTAACTATTGGAGGGACCCAACCTCCGGCAACGCCTTCCAGATTCAAGTGGAGCTGCCCCAAAACCGGATGCAAGGAATGGAGCCGATGGGGGATTTACCGTTGGGCCCATCGGACACACAGCTCAAAGAGGTCGCCACCTTGAAGCTAGGGACCATGCCCGGCCTGATCGAGCGCTACAACGGCCAGCACATCGTCAGCTTGACGGCCAATATCCATGGGCTGACGCTCGGACAGGCGGCGGCGAAACTGAATTCGGCCTTGCCAAAAGCAGGCGCGCCGCCCAAAGGGGTTGCGATCAGAATGCGGGGCGAGATCCCTCCGCTGGAGCAGACCATCTCGGGCTTGCGTATCGGATTGCTGCTGGCCGTGCTGGTGATTTTCCTGCTGCTTGCGGCCAATTTCCAATCCGTGCGGTTGGCGCTTGCAATCATTCTTACGATTCCCGCCGTTCTGTGCGGTGTCATTCTGATGCTCCTAATTACGGGCACGACACTCAATGTCCAGTCCTTCATGGGTGCCATCATGGCGATAGGAATCGCTGTCGCGAATTCGATTCTGCTGCTGACTTTCGCCGAACGGTTCCGGCATGAAGGCAAAGAGACTTTCGAGGCGGCCCGGGAAGGAGCCAGCAGCCGCCTGCGCGCCATCCTGATGACAGCCGGGGCGATGATCTGTGGCATGGCGCCGATGGCGATTGGATTCGGCGAGGGAGGCTCGCAATCGGCGCCGCTGGGACGCGCCGTCATTGGTGGATTAATCGCGTCCACGTTCGCGACTTTGACGGTGTTACCAATGATTTACGCAGTCTTGCAAAGGAAGGCATCCGTGAGTTCGCCATCGTTAAATCCGATGGACCCGGCCAGCCGATACTATGCAGCGTCTTGAGTGGGGCAGGCCTTCAGCCTGCCCAGTACTTTTTCTCATAACCTGTCTCTCCTTGCACGGGCAGGAGGTGACCAAGGTGATCTCGAGAAGTCTGGATCGAACCGTGATGCTTCCGGGCGAGATCCTGCCGTATGAAAGCGTCGTGCTTCACGCCAGGACCGCGGGTTATGTAGAGCAGGTGCTGGTAGACCGCGGAAGCGTCGTCAAGAAAGGCCAGCTTCTTGTGAAACTCAGTGCTCCGGAAATGGCCGCGCAGGTAGCCGAAGCGGAATCGAAGGTACAAGAAGCCGATTCGCAACGCGCCGAAGCGGAGGCCCAGCTCGCGTCGGCGCAAAGCACCTACGACAAGCTGAAAACCGCGGCAGCGACACCGGGCGCCATTGCGGGCAATGAGTTGGTACAAGCGGAGAAGACCGTGGATGCGGCGAAAGCTCTGGCGCGATCGCGCGAGGGCGCGGTGCGGGCCGCGCAAGCTTTGGTTCGGGCCGCAAAATCGATGGAAGAATACCTGAACCTGACCGCCCCGTTTTCCGGGGTGATTACCCAGCGTTTTGTTCACCCGGGCGCGCTGGTTGGACCAGGGACAGCCGAAGGGCTTCTGGAGCTGCAGCAAGTGTCCAGACTCCGGCTGGTGGTTGCCGTTCCGGAGGCGAACGCGACGGCCATCGCCCGGGGCGGGCGCGTGCAGTTCACGGTTCCGGCCTCTCCTGGGCAGACGTTCTCGGGCGTAGTGGCTCGCATCTCCCGAGCCCTCGATCCCAAGACTCGCACGATGCCGGTGGAGCTCGATGTGCAGAACGGCCGAGGCCTTCTTGCGCCCGGCATGTATCCGCAAGTTTCCTGGCCGGTTCACACGCAAGGCGCCGTGCTGCTGGTTCCTTCCACAAGCGTTGTGACTACCACGGAGCGGACGTTTGTCATTCGTGTAAGAAATGGGCGTGCCGAGTGGGTGAACGTCAAGCGTGGCGCCGCGGCCGGTGATCTGGTGCAAGTGCTGGGAACCGTTCAGGCTGGAGACCTGGTGGTGCGTCGCGGGACGGACGAGATTCGGGAGGGGAGCGCGATTCAGGCCCGGGCCGCTCAGAGTTACAATGTTAAATGAGGATGTCTCTATGAAAGTGTTTTTTATCGCCTGCTCCATTGCCGGAGCTTTGTTTGCTCAAGTGCCCAATCCGACGCAGGACCAGCGGCGGCAAAACGTTGGCACGGATATACCGGCGCCGATTTATCGCGTCACGGTGGTATCTCGAACCGTGCGGGCCGTCAGCTACCGGAATCGGAGCGGTTGGACCAAGGTCGACCTGCATGGGACTGCCATCGCATCGCAGGCCACCGGCCATGCGGACGTGAACAGCCGCAAGGGCTTTATCGAAGTGAAGGCCGATGTGCACAAACTCGGCGACGCGTCCACCTTCGGTCCCGAGTACCTCACCTATGTCATGTGGGCGGTCACTCCGGAGGGGCGCGCCAACAATCTTGGAGAGTTGCTGATCGACAACGACGGGAACGCGAAAATCGACGTCACTACCGAACTGCAGGCCTTCGCTCTCATCGTTACCGCCGAGCCTTATTTCGGGGTGACGCAGCCCAGTGATGTGGTCGTGATGGAGAACATTATCCGCGACGACACGGTCGGTAAGTTCGAATATGTCGACGCCAAATTCGACCTGTTGCAGCGCGGCCAGTACACCTACAATGTCAGCCCCGGCAATCTGCATCCCGTGAAGGTCAATTCCAAGACTCCGCTGGAATTGTTCGAGGCCCGCAACGCTGTTTTTATCGCGCGCTATGCCAATGCCGACAAATACGCACCCGACGTCTACACCAAGGCGCAGCAGCTTTTGGATCAGGCGGAAGCTTATGAAACTCGCAAGGCCGGGCGGAAGCCGGTTGCCATGACGGCTCGCGAGGCTGTTCAAACCGCCGAGAACGCGCGCATCCTCGCGATTCGAAGAATGCGCGAGGAAGACCTGGCCAAAGAGCGGCAGATGGCGGCAGATCGTGAAGCCAAGGAGAAGGCCAACGCTGACGAGCAAATGCGCTTGAAGGCACAGGCCGAGCGCAATCAGATGGAAGAGGCCGACCGCCGGCGCAAGGCGGAGGCTGACCGCGCAGCTTCAGAAACCGCGAAGCTCCAGGCTCAGGCTGCTTCCGAGGAAGCGAACCGTCAGAAAGCCGCCGCCGATGCCGCTCGCGCTCAGGCCGATATTGAAAAGGGTCAGGCGGACGCCGCCCGGCAGCAAGCCGAGGCCGCCAAAGCCGCCGCTCTACAGGCCCAGGAACAACTCAGGCAGCAAGCCAGCCTGTCCGATCAGCGCGCGCAGAAAGCCGAGCAGGATCAACAGCAGTTGCGCCAGCAGTTGCTTACGCAGTTGAATCTGATTCTCGAGACCAGAGACACGGCGCGCGGCTTGATCGTCAACATGTCGGATGTGTTGTTCGATACCGGCCGCTATACTCTGAAACCCGGCGCCCGTGAGAAGCTGGCCAAGATCTCGGGAATCGTTTTGGCGCACCCGGGATTGAAGTTGGACGTCGAAGGCCACACCGACAGCGTGGGAGGCGACGCCTATAACCAGACCCTTTCCGAAGAGCGCGCCCAAGCCGTGCAAGGTTACCTGGTCGGCCAAGGGCTGAACTCAGGCAGTGTCACGGCGAAAGGCTTCGGCAAAACAATGCCGGTCGCCGACAACTCAACAGCGGCGGGCCGCCAGCGCAACCGCCGAGTGGAACTGGTCGTCTCCGGCGACCTGATCGGCGGCACGCCAATCAACAGCGGCCAACCCCGCTAACAGTCACTGTCACTGAGTGCAGGCGGTGGTGGTCAATGCCACTTACTTAAGCGGAACCAAAACATTTTCGATCCGGCTCGCGTTCCCGTGGCGAATCCCTAAAACACCGCCTTCGGCGAGCAGGCCGGGGACCTGCTCCACGCTGGCAAACCGAACGTAAGCCGCTGATAAAAGCAGGCGAAACCGCCTACTCCACTCACTGCTTTTCATCGCCTTTGGTGGGCGATCCCGCGCCCATAAAAACAGGCAGTGGACAGCCGGGCGACCCAAACACCGGGTCGCCGGGCAGGCGGCAAACCCCGACCGCCTGCTCCACGGTTTTGCTACTAGAAGTAGAAGCGCAGGGAAAGCTGCAGGTTGCGCACGTCGTCCGTCTTGCCCGTGACTTTTCCGAACGAAGAGCTGGTGGGGTCAAAGTTTGCAGCGCTCCAGTTCGGGTGGTTGAACGCGTTGAACGCTTCAGCCCGGAACTGGAAGCCGATCCGTTCATTGATAGCGAACTTCTTGAACAACCCCATGTTCCAGTTGTTAAAGCCTGGATTGTGGATCTTGTTGCGGATGCCAGTCTGCGTCACAAATGTACCCGCGGCGGGTTGCACAAAGATGTTCGAGCCGTCCGGGTTCTTCACCGCGAACCACTGATTTGGATCATTCGATCCGTTGTGCGCCAGTTGGCCCAGAATCTTGGGATCGCCATTGATTCCAAAGAACTGGCCTGACGAGGTAGTGCAGTTGGAGTCCAGGTTGCCGTCCTGCCCCACGCCGGCATAATCGGTGTTGTGCATTGCAGTGCACGTCCCGCCGGTCTGAAACTGTGCAATACCGCTGAGCTGCCATCCGCCCAACACCTTACCGGCGAGGTTCGATTGATGGCGGAAGAACGGTAGTTCATACATGTAATTAATGATCGCTATATGCTGAATATCGAATTGCGAATTTCCCCACAGATTGTGCGCATCATAGGTATTCGGAATGACATCGCGCGGGGCAGAACCGTCATCCATCGTGTGGGAGAACGTGTACGCCAGGCCAAACAGGAATCCATTCGCGAAACGGCGATTCCAAGCTACTTGCAAGGAGTTATATCTTGAGGTTGCGATGTTGTCCGTCTCGCGGATGGAGTTATAACCTTTATACGGCCTGAGTGCGTCCAGGTTCACGCCCGGGTTCGCAAGCACGGTTGCCGTCGTCGGCTGGTTGATGTCCGACTCGCGCTGAAGGTGCAGTCCGCGACGGCCCACATAGGCCACGCTTACAACGGACTTCCAAAAGGTCTCCCGCTCCACTGTCAAGTTCCAGTTCCACGCTTCAGGATTTTTAAAATCGCGGCTTTGAGTCGTAACGGTCAATGGCAGTACGTTGGTGGATATCCCGCCGGGATTATCGGCGTTTCCGAACGATACGTTCGCGGTCGGCTGGAATGGTGGGTTGCCGCCCAGGAAGATCGAATCGCTCACGCCCAGACGCGTAAAGAAGCGGCCAATACCGGTGCGAATTACCGTCTTGTCATTCCACTGATAGGCGATCCCGATCCGGGGTTGCCAGTCGTTCCATTGAATGTTGGAGTAATACTCGGGATATTTACCGCCGCGATGCAGGTAATCGTAGATACCGGCGGTCGCCTCCGGTACCCGGCCTTTTGCCGAGCTCGGAAAAGCTGTGCCTGGGATCACCAGACCGTTATACCGATCGCCGGCCCCCACTGTGATGGTGCCGGTTTTTGGATCGACTGCAACCGCCTTGGCCGGATCGTACAAGGCCGGATCAAACACGCTCATGTTTCCCCACAGCGCTTTATAGGGGACGATGACCGTGTAGCGGAGGCCCAGGTTCAGAGTCAGTCTCTGGCTGACCTTCCAGGAATCCTGTACATAGGGCTCATAGGATGATCCGCGGAAAACTGTGTAAGCGCGCTGGCCGAGTTCGGAGTAGCTATCGAACAAGCCCAGAGCCGCATTCGCCGCGGCAACGCCGGTGGTCGGCTGCTTCGAACGAGTATCCGTAAAAGAAAACTGGCCGTTCTGGTTGTTCGTGCAAGTCGAGCAGGCGTTGACGTTGATCTCATCGTTATCGTTCTCGCCGGACCGCTCGAAGTAGAACCCGAATTTAAAGGTGTGGCTGCCCTTGATCCAGGTCAAGCTGTCGGTTAAGGTGTAGATCGGACCTGACGAATGGGAAGGGTACGGGTTTCCTGTCAGGGTAGTGAAATTGGAGATCAGCGCGGTTGGAATGCGATTCGGGATCAGCTTCCCTGAAGGGAAGATGTACGGGTAATTGATCCCAGCCGTGGTCCGGTCGAAGAAGTGCGGCGCGTCCACCGGGATGTAGACATCATCGAGGCTCACGGTCGCCAACGCCTCGTTCACGATAGTCGGGCTGATTGTCCAGACATGATCGAGCGAATTAGTCTGGTTGGGCCTATTAAAAAACTTGGGCGTTTCAGTCGGCGTACCGTCCAGTGGCTGGTATTCAAAGAAAGTGTAGTTGTTGCGGCGGAACTGGAGGCGCTGCTTCTCTGTTAAGTTCATATCGACCGATAACGTATCTTTCCGCTGGTCCTGAGGATGCAAAGCCAGGGTATAGAAGTTGTTTGTGCCGTTGATGGGAGTCGTGAGGTTCGGGACGGGATACGCTTTCAGGATGCCAAGACCGTTTTGGCTGAGCTGGTTTTGGGGGATTACGTTTCCAGGGTACGGTTGCCCCGTAGCCGGGTTGTTGATGATGACCGGGACCTTATTTCCATTCGCATCCTTGCGGGTGATGAATGTATTGTTCGGATTGAGTAATTCGCTGAAGTTGCCTTGCCGCATTAAGAGCGATGGCACTTCCCAACCAGGTATACCGTTTGACGTGACACTATCGGTAAACCGGTACTTCACCCATTCCTGTGCGAAGTACCAGAAGAACTTGCTTTTATCGGCGTTGAACTTGCCGGGAATGTAGAACGGTCCCCCGATGTTGTAACCGTATTGGTTGTAGCGGAAAGGCGCCACTTTGCTAAACGGTACTACCCCCGGCACGTCCGGCGTGTGATTGCGAGTCCACGTATTCGCATTAAACACATTGTTGCGGACATATTCATATAACGCGCCATGAAAATCCTGGGACCCGCTTCGCGTCAGGATGCGGATCTGCCCACCTGAAGAGCGGCCGTATTCAGCGGCGTAATCGGCGGTAAGAACCTGGATCTCCTGCGTGGAATCCACGTCCGCGGCTCCGAGGCTGGTGCCGTTGGAGCGAGTACGAGTCGCGGGGGCACCGTCATACGTGATCAAGTTCTCCTGATTTCGCGATCCATTAAAGTTCGATGGCCCTTGGGTAAAGTTGAAGTTCAAACCCGACATATTGCCGCCGCGCGCGCCGGGAACCAGATTCGCCATGAAGATCGGGTTGCGGCCGTTGATCTCAAGGGCATCGATCTGTTGCCGCGTGATGTCCCGCTGAACGGAGCCGGATTCGGTCTGTAATTGCACTGCGACGGCACTCACCTCGACTGTTTCGTTCGCGGCGCCGACCGTCAGCGTCGCGTCAATGGCGAGGGTGGCGCTAACATCCAGTTTGTTATTGGCGGACTCAAATTTTTTGAAGCCGGGCGCCTCGGCCGTGAAAGTGTAAACCGCCGGTGGAATGTTGGTAATCGTATAATACCCGGAATCGTTGGTTGTCGCGGTACGTTCGAGACCGGTAGGATTGCGCACGGTGACCTTTGCACCAGGAACCGTCGCACCGGTGGGGTCTTTTACAAACCCCGTAATCGATCCCAGATCGGACTGAGCGAACGTTGCGATTGAGAAACAGAAAAGCGCGGCCAACGCTAGCAGCGCCGTTTTAGAAAAGTAAACACGCCTCATGAAGCCCCCTTGTGTTGACGAAAACTTTAACCCAACCTACTGTCTCCAGATGATACACCAAAGTCGCCGGTCAATCCAGCCGGTGGGCGCCGGTGGGTACTGGAGTTAGGGACGCAGACGGCATTTGCCGTATTTCTCATTTTGCTCTCTCGGAAGAATAAGTTGTTTAAGATTCAAGTACTTACGTGTAGCCGGAGGCCGCTGCTGACGGCTTGTACGTAGAATGCCGTCTGCCGGAGGTGGTTCGGTTTGGATGGACGGAGCATGAATTTCATAGGTGTCCTCAGTTTATGCGGTCCATGCCGCAGGGACGCGGCGGCTGCGTGCGGATTCGCCCGCATGTCGTTCCAAGGGAACGAAAAGAAAAAGGGCGGCCGGCTGTGACTCTCGGGAACAAGCTAAACTGGCATGGTCCCGGCGGGCCCGCCCGCGATGATGAAAACAGGCCAGACCTAGCCGACAGGCGGCACAAACACCGGGTCGCCCGACAGGCGGCACAAACCGACCGCCCGTCCCCACGATGCGCCACGAGCTACGGCCCAGCCGACAGGCGGCACGAACCCCGACAGGCGGCACAAACACCGGGTCGCCCCGACGGCGGGCACCAGCCGCCCGCCGACTCTGCAATTCTCAACGAGCATGGTCCGGCGTACAGGTGGGCTGGAAACCGAGCA
>JBPCOQ010000115.1:0-8225 GCA_051000095.1 Bryobacteraceae bacterium
AAAGCGAAAGTCACTATGAGAAAATCCTACGGGTTCCGAACCTTCAGAGTCACCGAACTGGCCCTATATCATTCACTTGGCAAGTTGCCTGAGCCGGAACTCACCCACAGATTCTTCTGACGAATCAATTTCTTTCACCCGGTCTTCTTTGCGGAAGTTCCGCTTGCGGATGAACTCGATCTCAATGCCGGCTTCCGCCGCCAGTTGCTCCGCGTTCTCGCGAATCCGGTTGCGGAATGGCTCGGCGAACTTCGGGTAATCGAAGATTCGGATGTTTCGCGCGTACAGAAACGATGTCATCCCACCGGCAAAACAAATCCCCGGCAACGTCCCGAACATCAGCATCCGGTCCCAGCAACCCAATACACCGGCAATCTGCGCGGCGTGACGTTGTGTCAGTAGCTCGACGCCCATTTCGGCATCGTAACCGATTTCCCTGTTTGGTTCCGGCTACGCCGGGTTAGGGAATGGAATTCCGGGTGAACAAGTCGTATCGGGTGCAGGAATTCGCCGAACTGGCCGGCGTCACGGTTCGGGCTCTGCATCACTATGACCGGCTGGCTTTGCTGCGGCCTAGGCGCTCCGAAAGCGGTTACCGGCTGTATGGTATTCGCGATCTGGAGCGCCTGGAGCAGATAGTCGCGATCAAATTTCTGGGGCTCTCCCTGAAGCAGATCAAAACTCTGCTGCAGCGGGACGCCCGTGAATTGCCTGACGTTTTGCAGTCACAACGCCGGGCGCTCGAAGAGAAGCGCCGGTGGCTGGATTTGGCCATTGGCGCGATTCGGGACGCGGAGCGAGCCATACAACCCGGTAAGCGAGCCGACGCCGCGGTACTGAAAAAAATTATTGAGGTGATTGAGATGCAAGGTAACACGGAGTTTATGAAGAAGTATTACAGCGAAGATGCTCAAGCGAAAATGGCGCAGCGCCGGGAGCAATGGAACCCGGAGCTTCAAGAGCAAGCGACCAAGGCTTGGGCTAACTTTTTTGCGACGTAGAGGCCGCGCTGGCGGAAGATCCGGCGAGCGATAAGGCGCAGGCTTTGGCGCGTTGGAAGACGCTCGTGGAGGGCTTCACCGGAGGCGATCGGGAGGTCGGCGAAGGATTAGGACGCGCCTGGGCCGATCGCCAAAATTGGCCCGCCACCCTTCAGCAGCGGACGGCGCCGTTTGGCAACTCGAAAGTGTGGGAGTTTATCGGGAAAGCGATGAACTGCGGGAAGGGCTAGTAATCGATTCTGCCAGAGTGGAACAGGCGCTTTCGCGTGTTCTCCCAAAAAACGCCGGGCAGGCGAACCGCCTGCCCCACTCCGGCTTATTGCGCTTTCAGCTTTTCGCGCTGTTCGCGCAGCACGGCTTTGCGGCTGAGCTTGATCTTGTTGCCTTCGAGCGCCAACACCTTCACCAGGATCTGGTCGCCCTCTTTCAACTCATCGCGCACTTGTTTGATCCGGTTTTCCGAGATCTCGCTGATATGCAGCAGGCCGTCGGTGCCGGGGAAGATTTCGACGAAGGCTCCGAAATCGACCAGGCGCACGACCTTGCCGAGATAGGTCTTGCCCACTTCCGCAACCGCCCCGATATCCGTAACGCGCTGGATGGCCTTTTTGGCGGATTCGCCGTCGGATGCATAGATGTTGACCGTGCCGTCGTCATTGACGTCGATCTTGACTCCGGTCTCCTCCACAATGCTGCGGATCATCTTACCGCCCGGGCCAATGAGCTCGCGAATCTTGTCGGTGGGGATGGTCAGCGTGTAGATGCGAGGAGCGTACTGCGACATCTCCGCGCGCGCATTCGGAAGCGTCGCGATCATCTTCTCCAGGATGTGCAGCCGTGCTTTTCGCGCCTGCTCCAGCGCTTGTTTCATCAGCGCCGCGGTGACATTTGGAACCTTGATGTCCATCTGCAGGCCAGTGATGCCTTCACGCGAGCCGGCAACCTTGAAGTCCATGTCGCCATAGTGATCTTCAGCGCCGGCAATGTCCGTCAGAATGGCGTAATCATCGCCTTCCTTCACCAGGCCCATTGCAATGCCGGCGATCGGAGTGCGAATTGGCACGCCTGCATCCATCAGAGCGAGAGTGGCGCCGCAAACAGTGGCCATGGAACTCGATCCGTTCGATTCCATGATGTCGCTAACAATTCGAAGAGTGTACGGGAATTCCTTCTCGTCCGGAATCACCGAGGCGAGCGAACGTTCGGCCAGCGCCCCGTGTCCGATCTCGCGCCGGCCAGGTCCACGCATGAACCCGGTTTCGCCAACGCTGAACGGCGGAAAGTTGTAATGCAGCATGAAGCGCTTCGATGTCTCGCCTAAATCAAACATCTCCACCCGCTGCTCGTCGTCTTTTGTGCCCAAGGTAGCGGTCACCAGCGCCTGCGTTTCGCCGCGAGTGAATAGCGCGGAGCCGTGGGTTCGGGGCAGAACGCCGACTTCGCATTCAATCGCGCGGATTTCGTCAAACGCGCGACCGTCGGGCCGGCGGCGATCCTTTAGCATCTGATCGCGGAAGATCCGCTCTTTCAGGTTGTCAAATAGCTTCCCAGCTACATCTTTGTGCTCTTCACCGGCCAGTTCCACAGCCTTCTTTTTGGTTTGGTGAACGCGGTGATAGCTATCGAGCTTGTGGTACTTCTTGGTGTCGAGGGCGTCGGTCAGTTCGGCTCGAAGGCTGGACTCGAACTTCGAATACAACTCCTCGTTCTTCGCCAGTGGCGTATATTCGCGCTTGGTCTTGCCTGCCTTCTTCTGAAGCTCGCGGATGGCTGCGATCACCCTCAGGCAACAGTTGTGGCCATATTCAATGGCGTCCACTATTTCGGCTTCGCTCGCCTGCTGTGCGCCGGCTTCTACCATCACGATGCCTTCTTCGCTGCCCGCGACCACGATGTTCAGCTTGGCCGTGCGCGTGTCTTCATAGCCCGGGTTAGCGACTAGCTTCCCGCCAACGGACCCGACGCGAACCGCGCCGATCACGTGATGGAACGGAATGTCGGAGATGGCCAGCGCGGCGCCTGCGCCAATGATGGCGAGAATGGAGGGGTCCCGCTCGGGATCGGCCGAGAGAACCATGGCGATTACCTGGGTCTCATGCGAATAACCTTCCGGGAACAGCGGCCGGATGGGCCGGTCAATCAGGCGGCTGGTGAGAATCTCTTTCTCGGAGGGCCGGCCTTCGCGCTTGATAAAGCCGCCTGGGAATTTCCCCGCGGCATAAGTATACTCACGGTAATCCACGGTGAGTGGGAAGAAGCTGGCGCCAACCTTGGGCTCTTCGGCTGAAACGGCGCTAACGAGCACCACCGAATCCCCGGCGCGAACAATGACGGCTCCATTCGACTGCTTTGCAATTTTTCCTGTTTCTAGTGTGATCTTTCGACCGTCTAGGTCGATATCAACGGTATGTAACATCTATAGTCCTTTGTTCTAGGCAAAACTTTCCGCCTCGCCTGCAAAAGGATTAAGACTGGAATGAGTGAACTCGGAAGGAACGCCCGCCGGGGCGCTTGGCCTGTCACTGCCTAACGGCGAATGCCCAAGCTCTGAATCAGATTCTTGTATCTTTCCGGGTTACGGCTTCTCAGGTATTTCAACAAGCGGCGCCGCCGGGCAACCATCAACAACAACCCGCGGCGGGAATGATGGTCCTGCTGATGCGTCTTGAAATGATCGGTGAGCAGCAGAATTCGCTGGCTCAGGATCGCAACCTGGACTTCTGGCGACCCGCAATCTGTTGGGTGGGTCCGGTGTTTCTCGATTACGCCCTTCTTAACTTCAGCCGCCAGTGCCATACCTCGGAAAAATACTCCTCGTCTTGCCTTAATCTCTTTTTTGTACGCTTACGAGCATAGCACAATTGAAGTGGCACAGGCATTCCTGCCTGTGTTGCACTTAGACCAAGACCCTGATGTCGTCAATCAATGCGAGTTCAGGCCACGCCTTTCGCCATGGAGTACATCAAAATGAATGAATTCGAGCGCCTGAATCAGTTGCTCGATTCCATCCATCCGAATCCTCGCGGAGCGTTGAATGACCAGCGGCGACTACCTGTTTGTCTACGGAACTCTTCGCGAGGGCGTTCCGAATCAGTTTGCGGCATTGTGGAATTGTTGCATCGATCCGGACGCTGGCTTGGTAAAGGACGAGTAAAGGGCAGGCTGTACACGGTCGCTGCTGAGCCAACGATCCGTTCCCCCACGAATTTCGGCGGGTGATCTTGCCGGTCATTTTGGATTCCAGCGATTGGATACGCGCGTCCGTCTACGTCTACACCCAGGATGTGGGGACCAAACAAGAGATTGCATCGGGAAATTTCTTGAGTGACCGTTAGACGCGCCGGGGCAGTTGGACCAAGTCGCTTGCGGCGTGGGCGCCGGTTGCAATCACCGCATCTGGCCGCAGACGCTTCAGCATTGAATTCGCGGATGTTCTCCGGCATTTCGAATTCGGTACGCGGTAGCATGACTCCGCCAGCCGCAAGCGACCCGCGATTCCGTGCAACGAAGCTTGCGGCGTACGTGACAGTCCAAAATGTGGCTCGCTCACCAGCTATAATGTCCGGCACCAGGTATTGATGTTAGCCAGAGAGGAAGCTCCCTATCGGCGATGAATCGCGGAGCGGCAAGCATCGGAAGACGGCTATAGCCCCAATGCTCTCAGTTCGAAATGGGGCGAGGGCGATTGAGTTTTACAAGGCGGCGTTCGGAGCTGGCGAATTGTTCCGCGTTGACAACCAGAGTGGAGCGGTGGTCGCTCGGCTGTCCGTGGGAAGCCGAATTTTGGGTCGCTGACGAGTCTCCGGAGCACCGGATTTCAGCCCCGAGTCCCTGGGCGGTGGTTCTGTGCGGATGGTGATGACAGTGGAAAATCCGGATGCCAATTTCGACCGGGCCGGCACGGCAGGAGCCACCGTCGTTTGGCCCGTCAGCAACCAGTACGGTTGGCGTTTAGGACGAATTGCCGATCCGTTCGGACGCCATTGGGAAATCGGCAAGCCCTTGGCCGAAGGAGCTTAGGCGCGGCAGTTGAACCAACTCACTTGCAGCGTGCGTGCCGGCTCCTATCACCGCGTCTGGACGCAGCCGCTTCAGCATGGCGATTTCGTCACAGGCCTGGAATTTTGGGCAGCGCAGACAATCCTTCCACGCTTTGAGCGGCAACTCGCCGCGCTCGATCTCGTAAAAACCCAGCTTGCGGAAGAATTGCGGGACATACGTGAACGCAAATATCGCGTGGAGCTGGTTCTCGGCGGCTTCGCGCTCTAGGCCTTCCACGATGGCCCGGCCGATGCCGTGAGTTTTGAGCGCCGGGTCCACTGCCAGCGAGCGGACTTCGGCGGTGGTGGGTGTGTAGAAATGCAGCGCGCCACAGCCCACCAGTTGGGCGCCTGAATACACGACACTGAAGTCGCGGATGTTCTCCGACATTTCGAATTCGGTACGCGGCAGCATGACACCGTCCGCCGCGTAGGAGTTGATGAGGCGCAGCACGGGGTGAATGTCGCGCATCGAAGCCTTGCGCACGCAAGCCTTGCGCACGTCCAAGCCGACCGCCTCGGTGACAGCGCTCATGCGCGAAGCCGCGTCCCAATCGGCTGGCCTGACACTAATCGCTGGACGACCCCCGCGACTGCGCCAGGCGCGATCACTACCTGATCCACGCTACGTGTTAAGGCGTCCATGGCGGCTTCCAGCTTGGTCCGCATGCCGTCGATAGCGACCTTCTCTTGAATAAGGGTGCCGCATTCGCCTGGGGTGAGCGAGCCGAGAATTGCCTGATCGCGCCCGCGCACGCCTTCCACATCGGTCAGGAAAAAAAGTTGATCCACTTCGAGCGCCACCGCGCAGGCTACTGCCATCTGGTCCGCGTTGACGTTGTAGAAATGGCCGCCCCGGTCCCCGGCAACACACGCAACCACCGGTGTATAACCATGCTCCAGCAGAGTTCGCAGGAGCGCCGGGTTCGCGCTCACCGGCTTCCCCACTGCACCCAGTTCCGCACTCAGTGGCTCCGCCTCTGTGGTCAGCGCGTCCATACCGGTAAGGCCAACGGCGAGGACTCCGGCCGCGATAAACGCCGCGACAAGCTCGCGATTCACGCTGCCCGCCAGAACCTTCAGAACGGCATCCAGCACTTCGGGCGTAGTCACGCGAAGACCATCGATAAACCGGCTCTCAATGCCCCGTTCGGCCAGGAACCGGGTCATCTGCTTACCGCCGCCGTGAACTACAACGCACGGCGCTCCCGCATTTGCGACCGCTCCAATCTCGGCCGCCAGACGCCCGCGTGACATTGCGGAGTCGAGCAGAGTGCCGCCGATCTTGATCAGGATTTTCAAAGCAGCGCCTCCTGCTCGCGAAAGCCCAGCATCAGATTCATGTTCTGGATGGCTTGACCCGCGGCGCCTTTCACCAGGTTGTCGATCGCGCTGACGACGACCACGCGCCCGGTGGCTGCATCCAACTTGAATCCGATATCGCAGAAATTCGTGCGCTGCACGGCTCGAAGATCGGGCAGTTCGCCCGGTTTGTACAGCCTGACAAAATGCTCGCCCTGGTAACGGCGCTGGTAAATATCGAGCAACTCATCCGCATCGCTGATCTGTTTTGTCCGGAAGTAGATGGTCTCGAGAATTCCGCGCTCGATCGGCAACAACTGCGCCGTGAAGCTGAACTGCGCCTCCTCGATTTTCGAGATCATGAGCACTTCCGGCACGTGCCGGTGATCGAGTACGGAATATACCGAGAAGTTTTCGGCCACCTCGCAAAAACTGGTCGTGAGACTGGGCTTCCGGCCGGCGCCGCTGACTCCGGATTTCGCATCGCAGACTATCCCGGCTCTGAGGTCGATAGCTCCCCGGTCCATCAGAGGTTGAAGTGCAAGATTCGCTGCCGTAGGATAACAACCCGGGTTCGCAATGAGACGTGCCTTTATGATCTGGGCCCGGTTGACTTCAGGCAGGCCATAAACCGCCTCTGGAAGCAGGTGAGGCGTGGTATGCGGCACTTTGTACCAACGTGAATAAGTTTCCACCGTTCCGAAACGAAAGGCCCCGCTGAGATCGACAATGCGCGCACCCGCTTCCAGCATGGTGGGGGCGAGTTCCATCGAAACCTCGGGAGGTGTCGCGAGGAATACGCAATCGAGCGACTCGGAGCGAACCGTGTCCGGGGAACAGGGCAGGCGGGTTAACCGCCTGTTGTTGAGAGGAACAGACCGCTCGGCTTTTTCGGGGTCGTGTTCGAGGAGGCATGTCTCGACGTGCGGATGGCTGCTGAGGATGCGAACCAACTCCGCACCACTGTAGCCTCGGAAACCGACAATGCCAACCTTGGCTTTTTTATTCACCACTGTGAATAATTATAACATCTGATCAGCGCTGCTCGGTCATGGATTTTTCGGCGAGGTCACCCAGAATTGGAAGCTTGAACAACTCGTCCTGACTGGTCTTGATGATCATGAAGATCCACATTCCAAAAACGGCAGCTTTCATCAGCGCAGGGACGAAGGATTGAGCATGATAGAACCCGAAGTGGCGTGGGAAGCCAAACAGGGGGGCCAGAACCCAATCGACAATCAACCAGGCGACAAAAAGGTAAAGCCCCTGAAAGGCGTTAAAGCGCACCTGGGAATTGTAGCGGAAGCGAGCGGAAGCAAGCACAACGATTGCCGCAAGCCAACCCACAACGGGCACATAGCATAATAGCGAGGCGGTGCGCGGGCTGATTCCGGTCAAGTAATCGTGCGCAGGCGGAGGAGGCCCCGGCGCAATGGGCTGCCTGGCGCCGCATTTTGCGCAGTAGGTGTCGGTGTTCGCCACCACAGTTCCGCATTGGCAACAGTACGGCATCGGTCAGTCTCTATCTCTTCTTACGTTACGCCCGCCGCTACTGTTCCCGCAAATGCTATGCCGAGTGGTACAGGCATTCTTGCCTGTTTTTATGGGCGCGGGATCGCCCACCAAAGGCGATGAAAAGCAGTGAGTGGAGTAGGCGGTTTCGCCTGCTCGACTCTACCTCGCACTACGGGAGGGTTTTCGAGAGTGGTGTGTCGAGTAGTGATGTGCATTCAAGGGGTGCAAGTTCCCTATGGACCGTTGAACTAAGCCGCAAGCGGCAGTTGTGAGGATCTCGTCTTCGCATTGTTGTGCGGCATGAGCCCGGCGTCCTTCTTGCGCCGGCCCATCGCGCTTCCTTTTGATCGCAAAATCTGATCTCGTC
>JBPCOQ010000035.1:0-40281 GCA_051000095.1 Bryobacteraceae bacterium
GGTCAAAAAGGGTGAGACAAGTTCGATTTCCGGTGAATCGCGCCGTCTGGCCCGGAGCGCGTCGTCACTCGTTGTCACTCTTCGCCCGTAAGTCTATGAGGAATTGGTAGCGCTAACGGGAATCGAATCTGCTAACGGTCGGCCGGTCTGATCATCCAACAAAAGACATGAAGCGGTTATGAAGCTGCGCCTGAAAATGCGACGGATTCCACCGTCCACGTCCGTGTTCCTCGATTGCAACGAGCTTCAAGATGCTCCCGTTTGACGTCCGGCACCCCCTCTCGAGGTGCCGACTCCGCTTCATCAAATATGATTACGCTAGGCTCGTGCGCAAGGTGCCGCGATGACCAGGCTTCCACTTTTAGGAGCCTGCCCGCTTCACTGTGATCGTCACCTGCGAGGGATACCGCTTCGAATGGTGGACCACATTGTGCGCCACGACGCCCTCCGTCTCGTCGTAGTTGTTCCCGCCGGTGTTGAGATTGCGGTCGAATCGCGGGAAGTTGCTGCTCGATACTTCCACGCGAATACGATGCCCGGCCGGGAAGTAGTTGCTGGTAGTCATCGGTTGGAGCGTGACTTTGTACACTTTGCCCGGCTCCATCCACACCAGGGGTTTGTCATAGCCGTCGCGATAGCGAAGGCGCTGGATCGTCTCGTCGAGATTGTAGGCAGTCCCGTCCGGGTAAACATCCAGCAGCTTGACCGTGAAATCAGTGTCCCTTGCGTCTGAGGATACATAGAGCGTGACCTCGATCGGACCACTCAATTCCAAGCCTTCCTTCAAAAGCTTTGTCGAATAAACCAGGATGTCGGATCGCGCCTCCATCTTGCGTTGGTCCATGGCCCCTCCGCTTACAGCATTGCCGGTGCAGCATACGTTGCCGCCATAGGAAGGCACCGGGTTCATGGGATCGTACGAGAACGCATCCGGATTGTCCTCCGCCGGCGACATACCGGCCAAGTCTCCGTCCCCATAAAGACTGTTGGCCTTCCCGCCGCTCCCCAAGTAGAACGTCATTGGTTGCGCACCCTGCGGAGGCCAGCTGTCCGACGTCTGCCACTTGTTCAGACCCATGGTGAAATACCGAACCCGTGGGGTCTTCTCCAGGATGCCGTTCTTCTCGCCCCTCAAGAAGTAATCGAACCATCCATAGGTGAGCGCGTCATAATCGAACCGCGCGTCGCCCATGCTGCGCTCGCCTACCATCGTGTTGTCCGTTGCCCGCGTGTAGCTGCAGTGCAGCGTTGGAGCAATCACCGCATACTGCTGCACCGCGATCTCCGGACGCGCCGTCTTGCGGACATGGTTGTACGCCGCGAGATTCGGTCCCACCGAAACGTCGTACCAGGACATGAACCACAGCCCCGGGATGTTGATCGGCATGTTATCGTGCCACAGCCCGCCGCGATACCAAGCTGGATCATTCGGGGTACGTTTCACCATCGCACCGCCAGTGGACACTTCCATGCGGTCCGCAAAAATGCCCTTGGGACCGCCCGCCCCTTTAATGATGTCCAGCTCCGGCAAATGCGCCAGCGCTTTCGCCCAATCCACCGGCGGGAAATGCGGCGCCAGATCGAAGGCCTTAGAAGCCAGAATCAAATCCTCTTGCGAAGCGCTTGCCGGGAACATGGGACGCACTTGGTTCTGCTCCCCATACAGCCACGCGATAAACAGCATCTGGATCGCACCACCCCGATACCAATTACCTTGCTCGTAGTAAGCACCAACCCTTCCCACGCCTGCTCCGAATCCCTGCGGGATCATCGTCGTGAACGCGGGATTGCCCTGCGCCGCGACTCCCATCTGCCACTCCGCCGTGGAGGAACAGCCGACAGTCCCCACCTTGGTGTTAGACCATGGCTGCGCAGCAATCCAGGAGATCGCGTCCGAGCCGTCGGAGAGCGGCGCGCCCAGGATATCGTAAGCGCCCTCGGAGAAGAAGTGCCCGCGCTCATTCATTTCAACGAAGGCGTAGCCGCGCTTGACGGCCGTGAGTTCCGCCGTCATGTCGCGCGGCGCTCCCAGGCGCACGTCCCAAAAGTTGAAGTTATAGGGGGTGCGGACGAAAATCACAGGGTACTTCTTGGACGTGTCCTTGGGGCGATAGATGTCGGTGGCCATGCGCTTACCGTCGCTCATAGGCACCATCACCTTGCGGTCCATAATCGCCAGCGATTCGAGCTCTTTTTCCACTGCATTTCGCTTCGCGACGACGGCTGGATCAGGCGGGGTCGGCTGGGCTATCGCCAGGCACAGGGCAATGGGCAGCAGGGCAATGCGTCTCATGTAGAGATCAGTGTACCGTTACGAAACGAAAGTCGAGAGCCCGTCTTGAACCAAAGGTGAACCCTGGACTTGGGATTCTGCAATGAGACGAACCTTTCTGCCTGGCGGACTCGTGATTTCAGAGGCCCAGTATTCCAGCAAGTCCGGAATCGAGCAAGTGAGTTCGTTGCCTCCGATTAGAAGCCTATCGGTAACGACGCCCACCATATAGCCGCCGGCCGAAGGGCAGCAGTACTGGCTTTGGCCGTACATGGTGACATCATGCACGTCCAGCCGGAGAGGAGATCCCACGCGCACGGACTGGTTGATCACTATCTGCAGACCACCCTCCGAGATGTTTCGCATGTGCGCCTCAAGGGTGATTACAGGCTCGTCCAGCAGCGTTAGCCGAGCTGGAACCCCGCTCGGAAGGCGGGGTGCGCGACGGCGACAGAGAAACATACAACCTGCTCATCGGTGCATGGCACACGAAGCTTTAATGCGTTTCTCGGCCCGTTGAATTGCCGCACGGACTCGCTTCGAGAACTTCCGCGGTTGCCCCGCACTACTTAACCAGAGTTAGGTGATCTCATACGGCCTGCCGCCCCGCGCGGTGGGCCGTTTCTAATAAGCTGAGAGATTTCGACTCTAGCCCACACTTCAGGGAATGGCCTAAGCGGTTTACTGGATTGCTCAAAGTGCGCGACAACTACCATCCTGAAATGACACCGGAAGTGATCTCGAACCCTGATGGGAACTCTGGCCTGTTCTTGCAACGCTCCGATCACTTCCGGCCACGTGTTCTTAGCATGGACATTCACAGGGCGATAGCCGACCTACGAAAAGAGCGAGAGTTGATCGATCTCGCAATCGCTGCGCTCGAAAGTCTGGATGAGCACAGACGGCCTGACCGAACGCCCCAGCCCGATAAGGCGCCCTCCCAGAAGGATGTCGATCTCAATAGAACTTACACCACTGGCCGCCACTAGACCGGCGTAGTTTCTTTCACAAAGAACAGAGCGTCCGCTCGGTGCAACTCCTTGGGCTGCGCGGACGTTTCTGCTTCCCATGACGCCTGAGATGCACGATCTTCTACGCTCTCATGATGAACTCCGTGGAGCACTCCGGGTTGCTGGAAAGCAAATTGTGAAACTGAACTTCGGGCGGCGAACTGATCCGGTCTTGACGCTGTTACGACGCGTACTGCGGGATGCGCGGGAGACTCGGAAGCGGGGCTGGACCGAAGGGCAGTGTGATTTAGTGTTTGTGGTGCTTGAGCGCCTCGCGAATCTTCGTTATATGGGTGCCATGAACACGAATAGCCTCGTGCAACTGCTGTCCGGTTACATGAAACTCCTCAGCCCAGTAATGAATGCCTGAGGCAAGCTTTGGATTGATTTCGTTTGGATCATGCGGACCCTTCTTGGGCGCTTCCTGCTCTTCCGAAGAATCTGGTTTTAGATCTACCATTGCTGCCTCAGTATCGCAGATACAGGATCGCTCCCAGCGAACGAAGGCGAATATCAGGCGAAGATGCTACCCTATCCTTCGTGGCGTACCGGCCCGATGCTTCCGAGTTCGATAAACCCCTCACGCCTGCCGAATTGAAAGACCTCCACCTGCGCATGTCACGCCTCAGTTCCTACCACGTGCAGGAAGCTTACCGGAGTGCCCACAAAGACTGCCAGATGGACAACGACGTTCTCCCAAGGGCGTCGGACAGTGAGACGGAGCCGCTGGAGGGAAATTGAATTCATGCACAACGAAGTCTGTATGGCCATTCTGCCGCCTGACCTGAGCGAGCCGGGTCTGGCTGATGAAAACTCCGCGGGTTGGAGTTTTCAAAGCAGATACGTACACCCGTGATGTTGAACCCAGGGGGCACTTCCACGGCGGTCTCAACAACCTTGTTTCCGCCGCCTTGCGCCTGATCGCCAGTTGTGGACGATCGAATGATAAGTCCGCTTAGCCCGCCACCAACGCCCGAGTTGACGGCGTTGAACGACGTCTGGACACTTGGATCACCCGGAAGCAGCGCAAGGTGATCGATCCACAGGGTTCTGGGACTAGTCTTGCCTCGATTGGATTTGGTCATAGGAATTGCTCCTTTCACTGCGTTCGGGAGATAGTGACGCGAGTGACGATTCCGTTTCAACTTGTTGTGCCGCGAAAACTCCACCTGCGACATCCCGGCACTCTGGCTTTGTACTCAACTCGCGGTTGCTACATGCACGCCTGTCCCTGCGGATTCTTTTCGGATCCAACGCGCGAATGCCGCTGCACCGGCGCGATTATTCAGCGCTACCTGAGCAAAGTGAGCGGGCCGCTGCTCGATCGCATCGACCTGCACGTGGAAGTTCCCGCGGTGCCCTACCAGGAGCTACGTGGGAAAGATGGCGGGGCCGGCTCGGCCGAGATGCGGCAGCGGGTGGAGGCCGCGCGACTGATCCAGCAACAGCGCGGATTCTACAACGCACACATCCCGTCCAAGTTCATTCGCACGCTCTCGGCACTGGATGAGGCGGGCGAGCGCACTCTGGAGATGGCGGTGCGGCGCATGGGGTTGAGCGCGCGAGCCCACGACCGGATACTGAAGGTGGGCCGGACCATAGCCGATCTCGATCACTCCGAGCGGGTGACGTCCAAGCATCTTGCCGAAGCGGTGCAGTACAGAAGCTTGGATCGCAATTATTGGTGTTAAGAGAGTGTTCGGGTGAAGGCCTCTGCGTTCTTCCGAAGTGCTTGCCGGACGACCTGAATGATTGCTGAGGTAGATCGGTTGTTTACAAAGATGAACGAGTTGATCGATCCCAAAGCCTACCCGCCCCACGTTGTTCCCATTAAAGAACGCATAAAGGGAACGGCGTTCTTTCCAGGTGGCAGCGGGCTGTATCTGAAAGGGCGTGAACTTCATGGCGCCAGGTTTCCATTTGGCGGTGTGATGGTCCTCGGACACAACTTCGACGCCGAAATTGGATTCAAGAAGTCCTATGACAATGGCGAGGAAGACCTCAACAGTCCGGTAGTGTCTGAATGTTGCGTTGAAACAGCGAACGCTTGCTTTTCGGTCCGAACAGGCCGTACCGTTGAAGTATGGCAAAACCATCGAACCGGGAATTACACGCACTCCGCAACCTGATAGCTGAAGTCGATCTTATCCTTTCCACAACCGAATTACCTCAGGGCCGCGCCAAGCGATCCCGCGAACTTTTGAAATCCGCTCTCGCGCTCGTAGAAGATTTCATTGAGCAGTCGAGTTTATCGCCCGCTGCTGCCATGGGACACAAGGGCGGCACAGCAACCGCTCAGAAGCATGGGCCGGACCATTTCCGGCAACTGGCAGCGATGCGCAAGACGCGGGCGGGTGGTAGACCGAAGACGTGCAATAGCTGATACAATCTTGGCTCTTGCCTCAATCTCGCACGAGCGTAACGGACCATGAATGGGCATTAGTTCCGCTGGTCTTAAAGTCCCGAAAGAATTTGGGCGTATCTCTGTCTGAAGCAGTTTCTATCGTTGCTTCACGGCGACACGCCCCAAAAGGGAAGCGCGGGAACCCTGGAGATTGCCTGTTTCATCATGAGGTGGAATTTGATCGGCAAAAGACAACGTTGACTTTGCGATTCTGCGCAAGAGCTAATGTTAATATTCCCGTTGCTTGGTCGTGCGCCCTGATTATGTTCGGCACGCAAATTGATGGCATAGATCATCACGTCAAGGCATGGGACGGCAGGGGAGGAATTTGCTACGGGTGGCACAGGCACGAATGGGACGCCGTCAAAAGGACGTGCCGGGACTTCCGAAAGGCGTTGCCAAATTTCGACCCAGGCGATAGTATTGAACTGTTCGTACTTCGCTGTTGTGATGTTTTGGGAATCCACTTCGCGGAGGATGATTCAGATGATCTTAGATTGTAAGGCGATCAGGGAGTCTTTAGCCGGTTATCTCCAGTCTGAGACTGATGTGATCTCTGGTAAAAACTATTGCCTACTGAGTCTTCCTTTGAAGGTTCTCGATGGCGCATATGCAGAAGTATTCATAGAAGAGCGAGGAGCTGATTCGTTCCTAATACATGACGGCGGAAAAACACTAAATCACCTTGAATCCTCAGGCGTATTGCTCTCAGAGTCCCGCATCGCGACGTTGTCTGATTTAGCTGTGCGGCTAGGAGTGATCCTATCCACTCAGGATCGCTCTTTCAAGATGATTGCGAAGGCGAACACCATAAACTCAGCCGCTATTTCCATAGGGCAATGCTGCTCCATTGCGCTCTATCAGCTTTTAACCCACATACCTAGCTCAGAAGAGGAGCGTATCCGTTCTAGGGTTCGCAGAATGGTGCGCGACTGGTCCACCCGACGCGGTATCAACATCAAAGAAGACCGCAAATATTCCGGCGCTGTCCGGCAATACAAACTGGACTTTGTGGCGGAGTCCAAACCGCCCGTCGCAATCAGCATCTTGATTCCCACTTACGGAGCTACGGTTAGCGCGGATCGCTATGGCCTGCAAATCTTGGATCTAGGAACACGTCCTCAGTTTGACAACTGGAAAACACTAGCGGTGCTTGCAAAGCCGCAAAGATGGCGTGAACAGCCCCGTAAAATAGTCGCCAAGCTAGCAACAAGAACCACCGATCTGCCGGACTCGGATCTGCCAATGGCAGAAGAGTTAAGGCTGAATGAGATCGGCGATACACTCGACCAACTCATAGCATAAACTTTGAAAAGCAATTCTTAGGAGGTGTACTATTCTCTATTGACAACAACGAACGCTCGCTGTATTATAAGAGTATGCTTACTGAAGAAAAGACAGCCGCAACAATGGTTTGCGCCAATTGCAATGTAGACTGTCAACGCTTCGGTAAACATCGCAACGGCCTTCGCCGCTTCCGCTGTCCCCAATGCAAGCGCACTTTTACCGAACCCCACAAACGCATGTTGGGCGATATGTACGTTTCGGAAGAGAAAGCTTTGCTCGCACTCCAACTACTCATTGAGGGCAATTCGATCCGATCCACTGAGCGCATTACCGGAGTAGACAAAAACACAATCATGAAACTGCTGGTGTTCGCCGGGGAACGCTGCGAGAAGCTCATGGGTCGTTTGATCGTGAACGTTCCGGTTAAGGATGTTCAGTGCGATGAAATTTGGGCCTTCGTCAAGAAAAAGGAACGTCGCAAAAAGGCCACTGAGATCAACGATGAAAGCATTGGGGACGCCTACTGCTTTGTGGCAATCGAGCGGAGCACGAAGCTGGTCCTGAATTTTGCTCTGGGCCGTCGAAACCAGGCGACCACAGATATTTTCATCGAAGGACTGCGGGCCGCTACTTCATCGCAAAGATTTCAACTCAGCTCCGATGGCTTCACGCCTTACGTATCGGCCATTAAAACCACGCTACATGATCGTGTTGACTTCGCCCAGATCGTCAAGGTTTATGCGAACTCAAAAGATGAACAGCGGTATTCCCCCGGCGAAGTAGTGGATACGGAGAAGATCCCAATCATGGGCACTCCTGATACGCGGCGCATTTGCACGAGCCATGTCGAGCGCCAGAACCTCACGATCCGAATGAGCTTGCGCCGCCTCACACGGCTTACAAATGCCTTCAGCAAGAAGTGGGATAACCTCTGGTCTGCGTATTGCCTTCACTTCGCGTACTATAATTTCTGTCGAGTCCATCGGACTATTCGGGTTACACCGGCAATGGAATCCGGGATCGCCGATCACATTTGGGACATCGCGGAACTGCTGGCTTGATGAATGCGCTCTATTACGGTGATAACCTCACCGTCTTAAACAAAGCGATTGCAACCGAGAGCGTTGACCTCGTTTATCTTGATCCGCCTTTTAACAGCCAAGCCACATACAACGTGCTTTTTAGAAGCACCTCTGGAGAACGCTCAAAAGCCCAGATTGAGGCGTTCGGAGATACGTGGCATTGGGGAGACGAGGCCGAATCCGCCTTCGACAACGTGTTGAACTGTGGCAACACGGATGCCATAGAAATGTTGAGGGCATTTCGCTCGTTTCTAAAGGAAAACGACGTAATGGCCTATCTGTCCATGATGGCCGCGCGTCTGATAGAGCTTCATCGGGCGCTCAAACCAACAGGAAGCCTCTACCTGCATTGCGATCCTACCGCTAGCCATTATTTAAAATTGATTCTTGATTCGATTTTCGGAGTTAAGAACTATCGAAATGAGATCACGTGGAAACGAACGACGGCACATAACGACCCTGGACAATATGGGCGCAATGCCGACATAATCCTTTTCTACACAAAGGGCCAGATCTGGACATGGAACCCAATGTTTACAAAATACGATCCAGACTACGAAGCCCGGTTCAAATTCACAGACCCCAACGGACGTAAATGGTATGACGACAATTTGACAGGAGCAGGAGCAGGGCCGGATAGAATGTTTGGCGCTAATGGGCCGATTTCGCCATCCGAAGGGCGGCACTGGATGTACGACCAGGACGGCATAGATGAGCTTCTTGCGCGGGACAAAATCTATTGGACGAACACAGGCCGGCCACGGTTGAAGCAGTACTTTGACGAAGTTCAGGGAATACCGCTGCAAGCGTTTTGGTCTGATATCAACGCCATTAACTCTCAGGCCCAGGAACGATTAGGCTATCCCACACAGAAGCCGTTGGCCCTCTTAGAGCGGATCATCAGCGCTAGTTCTAATCAAGGTGATATCGTGCTCGATCCGTTTTGCGGATGCGGCACAACAATTCATGCCGCACAAAAACTCGACCGGCACTGGATAGGCATTGACGTTACCCACTTGGCGATTTCTCTAATCGAGAAAAGGTTAAAGGACGCCTTCCCAGGAATTGTTTTTGAGGTACACGGAACGCCGAAGGATCTTGACGGCGCGCGCGCATTAGCAGCGCGGGACAAATACCAGTTCCAATGGTGGGCCGTTTCGCTGGTCAACGCCGTTCCGTTCGGCGGGAAAAAGAAAGGCGCGGATTCTGGCATTGATGGGCTGATCTATTTCAAGCCGGAAGGTAAGACAACCGAGAAGGCCATCGTTTCGGTCAAGGGCGGGGAGAACGTCAATGTTGCTATGGTGCGCGATCTGGCGCATGTTGTAGACCGCGAGAAAGCCAAGATAGGCGTGTTCATCACGCTCGCCGATTCGACTGGCCCGATGCGAACTGAAGCGGTTAAAGCCGGATATTACGAAACGCTGTACGGTAAATATCCCAAGATCCAGATACTCACCATCGCAGAACTGTTTGAAGGAAAGCAGCCAAACATTCCACTGGTGGACTCAGCGTCGTTCAAAAAGGCAGCGCGGGAGAGCGCGGGAGAACAGGACGATCTACCGTTCTAATTTTCTTCAACGCAACTTTCAGACACTACCAACAGTCCCACATGGCGCAATCTCCGTGGGATTCTGGATAATGCCGATCTGCCGATGAACAGGTGCTTCTTTACTAACGCCTTCATGGGCCTATGCGCTGGCAGGAACAACGGAGAATATGAAGGACGAAAGCATGAGGGGTTTCGGAAGGCGTGCCTTTCATTCTTAAAAGTACAGATCGAGATTCAGCGGCCCCGATTGGGTTCTTACGCTTGGTTTACATTCACCGCTCTTACTTGCATGTATGTCTCACAATCTGGCCGGCTGGAAGGGTCGTCCCACGCGTTCAAGCTGTGATCGAAAGCTGGAACTGAAAGATCTGAATGCAGCACCGATAGTATACGGGGCTAGGTTTGAACTTCAGAACGGAGCATTTCACACCGCTGCGGCAACCGCTATTGCCCATCCGTGCCAACCAAATAATGGTAAGAACCGAACTATCAAGGGATTTCAAAACGAGATCGAACTGATCCGGGCGGGGTGGGAGGAATCATCATTTTGAGCCAGAGGGTCGCGACAAAGGCGGTTAAGCGCGAGCCGACGATCTGGATCACTCGGAGCGGGTAACGTCCAAGCATCTTGCGGAAGCGGTGCAATATCGAAGCTTGGACTGGAACTATTGGTGCTGAATGGGGCGTGTGCGAACTACGTCCGAGGGACGAGCCCGCACCGGACCTATTGCCGATCCAGGATAGCGTTAATCAGAAGTTGTAATACAGCGATAACTGGATCAGCCGCCGTCCGAAGAACGTCGAAGTGATTTTGCCAAATGTCGTGTTGTTGATGTTGATGTTGTTGTTCGTGTTTGTGCTTACGTCGGGCACAAAGAAGGTCGGGTGATTCCAGATATTGGTCGCGTCCATACGAAGCTGCACATTCTGCCGCTCCGTAATCCGCACCTGCTTCACAAACTGAAGTCCTGGTCGAACTCACGCGGACCGTAGAACACCCGCCGCTGGAGTGCGCCGATAGTACCAGCAGCCGGGTTTGCGAACGCTTGACCGTGGAACGGGGCCGTGCCGTCCGCCGAAACGCCACGGCCGTCGGGCGCGATGGCCGATGCAGAGATGAAGTACGGGCCGGCGCCGGTCACTCGGAAGTTGACTTAGGATCGAGAATGGGTTGCGGACTGCCAAACCAGGATGCTGCCCATCGACCAACCGCCGATAAGGCACATCCCGTCCAAATTCGTTTCGCAGGCTCTCGGCACTGGATGAGGCGGGCGAGCGCACCTTGGAGATGGCGGTGCGACGAATGGGGTTGAGCCCACGACCGGATACTCAAGGTGGGCCGGACGATAGCCGATCTGGATCACTCGGAGCGGGTGACGTCAAGGCATATTGGTGTTAAGAACAAGCTCCTGAGTGGGGCAGGCCTTCAGCCTACCGAATCGAAAAAATTTGAGAACTTCAAAGTTTTTCGCCACTTCCCTTCAGATGTGGCCAAAACTGAGGCGAGGCGGGCCTTTGCTCCTGGGCGTTGTACTTTTGTGCAGATCTATTCGGGAGCCCGAACCGCCCAAATTGTTTTCGATGGTTCCTGCTCCGATCATGCTGACATCAATGCATCAACCCCGGGCGGTTTACCCATATTCGATCATTGCTGGAGGAGTGCGGTCTCCGGAAGAGCTCAGGACGGCCATCTCCGAGGATCCTGTCGTCACGATCCACTACACGGGAATTCAGGCGAGTCAGATGCGCGTGGTGAAACTTGTGAGCAATGAAACCGCTTACGTGTCATTCCGGGTGCACGACAGGGTCTTCTGGACTGCTCGGAGGATTCCGTTGCACAAAGACGAGCTACTACTCACGGATGGCACGCACACTGTCCGGAGCCGGTGCGGCAATCAGGTTTCTAACACTCCACGCGAACCAGCACGGGCTGCCCCCGCAATGGATCATCCCGAAACAGATGCACCCAGAGAGGGCTTTCCTTCTCCCTCATTGACGACTAGCGCTCCAGCATCGGCCACGCCATCCGAAGGAGTGCCGGAGAGCATTGTACGGCAAGGAGAATCGGACCGGGCGGCGGCTCGACCGGGCGCGGCCGTCGCTTCAGGTTCAGCCGTGACTTCACCACCGTTTCTTCCGAATCCCTTGTTCGGCATCCTTCCGATAAGCGCGACATCGAGCGGAGCGAGCACTGCGTCTTCGGTCCAGGTTATTCCTCCACCGACCGTTTCCTTGGCGCCCACTACAATACAGGGATACATCTTTCCTTCCTTCGCCAGCCTGTCTATTCCTAACGGCACTTCGGCATACAACAGTGTGGTTTCCCCCGCGACGCTCTTTACATTTCTGCCGGGACCAATATGTCCATTCTGCACAACTCAGGCTGGAACTCTGGCTCTCTCAAGGCAGCCTGGCCCGACTCAGGTAGTTTATCTTCCGCCGACACTGTTTGGAAGCACGCCGGCTTCCTCAAGCCCGCCGGAAACAGAAGTGGTGTTTACGGAAGCCCCACCTCTAATCGCATTGGTTGCGACACCGATTCCCCCGCCGCCCGCTGAGCAGCCGAATGTTCCAAACACTCCGGAGCCATCCACGACTCTTATGTCGCTTGTGGGATTAGCGCTGTTCATTGGCTTCAGCTGTTTACGCAGGCCACGTCGGCTCTGCTGTGGCGCACGCTCTCCAGCGTGCCGAGTCCGCACCCTCGAAAACCCACGGTATCCGCCCGTGTTGCACTAGCTCTTGAGATAGCGCTCCTTCAGCATGTTGCGATGGTAGATCTCGTGACCCGCGATGATGTACGCCAGCGCGCGCACGGAAACCGGATTCTGATTCGCAACGCCCCTCCGCGACCACGCCTCTCCATGCAAGTGCCGGAACAGCAGCACGGTCGCGTGGCGCACGCATGTAAATTCTTCGAGCATCTCCGGCAGCCTGTATTCTCCGAAGTTCGCGCCGCGCACGTAATCGTCCTGCTCGAATCCCTCCATTGGCGTCCGATCGTTGCGCGCAATCCGAAGCGCGCGATATGACATGATGCGTTCGGTATCGCTGACGTGCCCAAGCATCTCCTTCACCGACCACTTTTCCGGCGAATAGCGGTAATTGGCTTTTACATCCGTCAACCCCGATAGCAAATCCACTGTCTCGCGCCACTGATGTTCCAGGGTGGTAACAATGTCGGCTGTCCCAACCAGCGAGATGTACCGGTCATAGTAGGGCGTGTGCTCGGAGGGCTCCGGCGCGGTACTGCGAATCGCGGTCAGTTCCATGGCTCGCACCAGTATCGCACCGTGCTATGATGCCCACCGAACCGATATGAGAACCACTGCCGCTTTCCTGTTTTTCGCTTTTGTCCTTGCTGCGCAAACCGGCGCGCCGATCGATCTGAATTCGCTTAAAGAACTGAAGTACCGGAGTATCGGTCCGTTTCGGGGTGGGCGCGCCGATACAGTCGCGGGCATTCCATCGCAACCGAATGTCTACTACTTCGGCGCGACCGGGGGCGGCATTTGGAAGACTACCGACGGCGGCTCGAGTTGGCAGCCGGTTGCCGACGGCCAGCTCAAGACCGGCTCGGTCGGCGCGATCGCGGTGTCCGAATCCGACCCCAACATCATCTACGCCGGCATGGGCGAGCCCGATATCCGCGGCAATGCTTCGCCGGGCGACGGCGTCTACAAATCCACCGACGCCGGAAAGACGTGGAAGAACATCGGACTCGAAGACACGCAACAGATCGGCGCCGTCCGCATTCATCCTAAAAACCCGGACATCGCCTATATCGCCGCGCTCGGCCATCAATTCGGGCCGAACGAGCAGCGCGGCATTTTCCGGACTACCGATGGCGGTAAGACGTGGAAACAGATCTACACGCGCGGTCCGAAAGCGGGTGCAATCGACCTGGTCCTTGACCCCGGCAATCCCAACGTACTGTATGCCGGATTTTGGGAAGTGTACAGAACGCCCTGGAGTCTGGAGTCCGGGGGTCCCGGAAGCGGTGTTTTCAAATCCAGCGATGGCGGCGACACCTGGACGGATCTTACTCGCGCGCCCGGGATGCCCAAAGGTCTGATCGGGCGAGTGGGCATCACGGTATCCGGGGTCAGCTCCGATCGGGTATGGGCACTCGTTGAAGCCGAGGACGGCGGCGTGTTTCGTTCCGACAACGCCGGCAAGACCTGGACCAAGATCAGCGAGAACCGGAATCTTCGGCAGCGCGCCTGGTACTACTCACGGATTTTCGCGGACCCGCGGAAGCTCGATACCGTTTATGTGACCAATGTGGGTTTCTATCGGTCCGATGATGGCGGCAAGACCTACACGCCGATCCGGACACCGCACGGCGACAATCACTATCTGTGGATCGCGCCGAACGACGGCAACCGCATGATCGAATGCAACGACGGCGGAGCTACCATCACCACCAACGGCGGTCGTACCTGGACCTCGGAAGACCAGCAGCCCACCGCCCAGTTCTATCGCGTCGCTCTCGATAACGACTTCCCCTATCACGCTTACGGAGCGCAACAGGACAACAGCACGGTTCGGACCGCAACGCGCGGCAGCGGCGCCGGAATCACGGAGCATGACTGGTATCCCGTCGGAGGCGGCGAGAGCGGCTGGATTCAGCCCGATCCGAAGGACTCCGAGGTTGTCTACGCCGGCTCGTACGACGGCTTAATCACCCGGCAGGATCATCACACTGGCCAGCTTCGCAACATCACCGTGTGGCCGGACAATCCGATGGGCTATCCGGCCGCGGATTTGAAATACAGGTTCCAGTGGGATTTCCCGCTCTTTCTCTCGCCGCACGATCCAACGGTCCTGTACGCGGCTGGCAACGTCCTGTTCCGCACCACCAACCAAGGCCAAAGCTGGGACGCCATCAGTAGCGACCTCACGCGCAACGATAAATCCAAGCAGGGCTCATCCGGCGGGCCGATCACCAAGGACAACACGTCCATCGAATATTACTCCGTGATCTTTACCGGCGCTGAATCGCCGCTGAAGAAGGGGCTGATCTGGGTGGGTTCGGATGACGGCCTGATTCACGTCACTCAGGACGGTGGAAAGCATTGGAGCAACGTCACGCCCAAAGGGTTGCCGGAATGGTCGCGCGTCAACGATATTGAGCCATCGCCGCACGATCCGGGCACCGCCTACTTTGCAGCTACGAAATACCAGCTCGACGATTTCCAGCCGCTGCTTTATAAGACTACCGATTACGGCAAAACCTGGACGAAGATCATCCAGGGCATTCCAGCGCGCTCCTTCACGCGCACGATCCGCGAAGATCCGAACCGGGCCGGACTCCTGGTGGCCGGAACCGAGTTTGGCATTTATGTAAGTTTCAGCGGCGGCCAGAACTGGCAATCTTTCCAGCTCAACCTGCCCATCGTGCCGATCACGGATCTGGCGTTCCACAAGCGCGAGAAAGAACTCGTGGTCGCTACGCAGGGACGAGCCTTCTGGATTTTGGATGATCTCCCGTTGCTGTACCAGCTTGCCGGCGGCGGGTTGGGTGCGGACTCAAGATTGTTCCAACCGAAGGACCCGTATCGAACCTCAGGCGGCGGATTCCGCCTGCCCCCCAATGCGCCGGTCGGGCAGAATCCTGCTAGCGGAGCTGTGGTGTTTTATTCATTCAAAGAAAAACCACAAGGCGAAGTGACGCTGGAGTTGCTGGACAACTCCGGTAAGCTGATCAAGAAATTCTCAAGCAAGAAGGCCGATATCAAACCCGAGCCGGCGGGATTCACCGAAGAGGAAGAAGACACCCCGCCACAGCGAGGCGGCTCTGAATTGGTTCCCGTGGAGGCCGGTCTGAACCGCTTCACGTGGGACCTGCATTATCCCGATGCCGCCAAGTTTCCGGGCTTGATCATGTGGGCCGGCTCGGTTCGCGGACCGAGTATTGTACCCGGTGATTACCAGGTGCGCCTTACCGCAAACGGCAAGAGCCAGACGCAAAAGTTCCACGTCATGAAAGACCCGCGGTTGAGCACGACTCCCGAGGATTTCGCGCGCCAGCTAGAGCTGGGCATGCAGGTTCGCGATAAGCTCGGCGCCGCTAACGAAGGCGTTATCGAGATTCGGGAAATCCGCAAGCAGCTCGACGGCTACATCGAGCGGACCAAGGACCAGAAGGTCGTGAACGCCGCCAAGGCGCTTTCAAAGAAACTGACCGAAGTGGAGGAGGCGCTCTACCAAACGAAGAACCGCGCGAGCGAAGATCCGCTCAACTATCCGATTAAGCTAAACAACAAACTGGCAGCCCTGGGCTCCGCGATCGCGATGTCGGATTCCGCCCCGACCACGCAAGAAAGCATGGTCTACGAAGGCTTAGCGAGCCAAGTGAACGCCGAGATCCGAAAGCTGGACCAACTTTTGAGCGCCGACCTCGCCGCCTTCAACAAACTGGTCCGGGACGAAAACATCCCGGCGATCACAGTCCACGAGCACCCCTCCTCGCCGTAAGATCACATCCCTCGCCCTTGGGACGGACGGGCGACTGTTGCCGCCTCTCGGGGCGACCCGGAGTCTGGGTGGCCTGTCAGTAGGTCTGTTGTTGCTCGACGAAGAACGCTGACTAATACTTGCTTGCAAAAATTCGCGTGCACCGGACCACTCCCTCACGGTCGTGGCTCAGTTATGAGAGGGGAATTCCGGCAATCACAGTCCCACGCACAATGCCAAGATTTAGATCGGCATCCGCGAGAAAACGCCGGATCACGGTTGCTCGGCGAAGAGACGCTGCCTGGCTTCACTAAGTCTTCGCTGGAGATCTTCGCCGGGGGATTGAGCGCTTTGCTCAAGCTCCTTCCACTTGAGCTCCAACTCCTCGAGGTATTGCCGCGATTCCTGCGGGTGGCTGAGATAGAACGCGATCGCCCCATATACTTGGGCCAACGATAGCGATGGGAAACTCTCGAGAATCTTCTCCGGTGAGGCTCCGTCACGAAAAGCATAAATGATCGAAGCTAGAGAGACTCGGCTACCAGTCGCATACAAGCCGCCTTCCCGAGCCGCTACGTAGTCACTCGCGATCAATATCTGGCCTCAAGTTCAGTATACCGAGGCGCCCGGTATAGAGCTGCATTGGCCCTCCCGTACACACCCAGCCCTCCTTTAACGTCATAATATTTGCATGCTGACTATCCGGCGCCGGAGCCAGGGCGGCTTCTCCCTCATCGAATTGCTGATCGTAATCGCGATCATTCTGATCATCCTGGCGATCGCAGTTCCAAAATTGGGCTCTGCCCGTATGAACGCCACCGAGACAGTAGTTATACGTGAAGTCAAGACCATTCACGAAGGCCAAACCCAGTACATGTCGCTGTTCGGAAAATACGCCACCACGTTAGCCGAGTTGGGCCCACCCGCTAGCGGAGGTCCGGGACCGCAAGCCGCTGACCTGATCCCCGGAAGCTTAGCTTCCGGCGAAAAAGATGGCTATATATTCACTATGACTGCCACTCCGAGCGGCTACAATGTCAACGCCAATCCGAAAGTCTACAACAGTACAGGCCGGCGCACCTTCTTCTCCGACCAGAACATGAGCATGCGCCAGAACTGGAGTCAGGAACCCGCGACGGCCACCAGTCCGGAAGTGAAGTAAAGTCAAAGTCTTTCGCCCGCTCGAGCCGTCGCCGGCAGGTGACGAGATCACCTGCCCCACAATGCGAGAATCAGGCATGTCCACTGAGACAAATCTTGCCCATTTGCGCGTGTTGCTGGACCACGAGCCAATTCCCGTCTGGGTTCACTACGAGGACCGGATCGTGTACGTCAATGCGGCCAGTCTCGCCGTCCTTGGCGCAACGTCTCCCAGCCAGGTGCTAGGCCGGTCGCCGCTGGATTTCATTCACACCGGCAGCCAAGCGAAAGCACGTGAACGAATTCAAAAGTTAATGGACTCGGACGAAGGCGTGCCGCCAATGGAAGAACGCTTCATGAAGGTTGACGGTTCCACATTGGACGTCGAAGTGACTGCGTGGACCATCCCGTTTCAAGGCGGCCGTGCCATTCAGGCAAGTTTCGTCGATTTAACGGAACGCAAGCGATCGGTCCAGGCGCTCAACGAACGGGAGGAGCAATTTCGCACGCTCGCCGATTCCATTCCCCAACTTGCCTGGATGGCGAACCCGGACGGATTCATATTCTGGTACAACCGGCGCTGGTACGAGTACACGGGGACCACGCTCCCGGAAATGGAGGGTTGGGGCTGGCAATCCGTTCACGATTCCGCCGGGTTGCCGCGGGTGGTGGAGCGCTTCAAGTCCGCTATCGCTTCCGGCGAACCTTGGGAAGACACGTTCCCGCTACGCCGCTATGACGGAGCGATGCGCTGGCATCTGTCCCGGGCACTCCCGGTCCTGGATACGCAAGGACGAATCGTTCGATGGTTCGGAACCAATACCGATGTAACCGACCTCAGGCGAACCGAAGCGGCGCTACGAGAGAGCGAGACGCGCTTCCGCACGGCTGTGCAGGCTGTTGGCGACATTCTTTGGACGACCAACTCGCTGGGCGAAATGAGGGGTGACCAACCCGGTTGGGCGGCATTCACCGGCCAGTCATTCGATGAATACCAAGGTTTTGGCTGGGCGGATGCCGTCCACCCCGACGACGCCCAGCCTACTGTCAGCGAGTGGAACCGCTGCGTGGCTGACCGCCGGATGTTCGTCTTCGAGCATCGCGTGCGACGGAAGGATGGCGAGTACCGGCTCTTTTCAATCCGTGGCGTTCCGGTCTTCAATGGAGACGGTAGCATCCGGGAATGGGTTGGGGTCCACACCGACATCACCAACCGGCGGCAAGCAGAGCAGTCTCTCGCTGACCAATCGCGCTTGTCAGCGTTGGGAAGAGATGTCGGTATAGCGCTCACACAGAGCGGCGACTTGAGCGACATGCTACGCCAGTGCGCGCAGGCGATCGTCGAGCACCTGGATGCCGCCTTTGCCCGAATCTGGACTCTCAATGAACCAGGGAACCTGCTCGAATTGCAAGCCAGCGCGGGCCTGTACACGCACACGAACGGACCCCATGGCCGGGTTCCTGTGGGTCAATTTAAGATCGGCCTCATCGCCCAGGAGCGCCAGCCGCACCTTACCAACGATGTGGTAGGCGATCCTCGGGTCGGCGATCATGAGTGGGCGAAACGAGAGGGAATGGTTGCCTTCGCCGGTTATCCGCTGATTGTGGCGGACAGAATTCTGGGGGTGGTTGGGATGTTCGCGCGCAAACGCCTAAGCCAAACCACACTCGAAGGACTGGCATCGATAGCGAACGGCATTGGGTTGGGGATCGAACGCAAACGGGCCGAAGACGCGCTTCGGGAAAATGAGGCCCGCAAGACGGCAATTCTTGAATCGGCGTTGGACTGCATCATTAGCATCGACCAGGACAGCCGCATTCTCGAATTCAATCCCGCGGCTGAAAAGACGTTCGGCTACCGGCGGGACGATGTGCTTGGACAGAAGCTGCCCGAGTTGATCATTCCTCCGCAGTATCGGGAGGGCCACTACCATGGCATGGCGCATTACCTCGCAACAGGTGTTGGACCAGTGCTGGGGCAACGCATCGAGATTACAGGGATGCGAGCCGGTGGAGCGGAATTTCCTGTCGAGTTGGCCGTAAGCCGCATTGTTGCTGATGGTCCGGCATTGTTCACCGCTACACTTCGCGACATCACCGCCAGGAAGCAGGCCGAGCAGGATCTGCAAACTGCAAAAGCCGCGGCGGAAGCGGCCAATCGCGCCAAGAGTTCTTTCCTCGCCAGCATGAGTCACGAACTACGCACTCCGTTAAACGCGATCATCGGTTACGGCGAGATGTTGCAGGAGGAGGTTGAAGATCTCGGCGCGAAAGCCCTGATTCCGGACCTTCAGAGAATTCATAGCGCCGGCAAGCACCTACTCGCCTTGATTAACGACGTCCTGGATATTTCCAAGATCGAGGCCGGCAAGATGGAGCTCTTCGTCGAAGATTTTGAGGTTTCCACCATGGTGGAAGAGGTAGTCAGCACGGTCGCGCCGCTGGTGGCGAAGAATGGCAACGTTCTAGAGGTTCGGGTAGCCGCCGATTCGGGAGCCATGCGCACGGATCTCACAAAGGTGCGGCAAAGCCTCTTTAACCTGCTTTCGAATGCCGCCAAATTTACGAAAGAAGGCGCCATTACCGTCGAAGTAGGGAAGGAACAGGTTGCCGGGCAGGAAGTGGTCCGCTTCCAGGTTTCCGATAACGGAATTGGAATGAGCAGGGAACAACTTTCCAGGCTTTTTGATGTGTTTGAGCAGGCCGATTCCAGTACAAGCCGCCGGTTTGGGGGGACGGGGCTGGGACTGGCTCTCACCCGGCGGTTGTGCCGCTTGATGGGCGGCGACATCATGGTCGAGAGTGCTCCGGAGATGGGCTCGGCGTTTACAATTCGACTGCCGCGCCAAGCTCCCATGGCGACCGAGGTGCCTGCCGTCACAAAGACGCACGCACAAGAACCTGCGGGCGAAGGACGGAAGGGTACCGTGCTGATCATTGATGATGATCCGGCTGCGCGCGACCTCCTTCGACGGCTTCTTACCAAAGAAGGATTCCGGGCTGAGACGGCAGTGAGCGGCGAGGAGGGCCTGGTCCGGGCTCGCGAGCTCAAACCCACAGCGATCACGCTGGATGTGATGCTGCCTCAAATGGATGGCTGGGCCGTCTTGAATGCGCTTAAGGCAGATCCGGACCTGGTCGGCATTCCCGTGATCATGCTCACGATGGTGGATAGCCGCAATTTGGGCTATGCACTGGGTGCTTCCGATTATCTGACGAAACCCGTGGACCGCCGGCAACTCGCATCCGTACTGCGCAAGTATACTTGCGAAAATCCGCCCTGCCCGGTCCTGGTAGTGGATGACGACCCGGATGTACGTAGGCTGTTGCGCCAAATGCTTGAAACTGAAGGCCGGGAGGTAGCGGAGGCGGCCGATGGGTTGGAGGCCCTGGCGCGGATCTCCGAACTCATACCGGAACTGATCCTGCTCGATTTAATGATGCCGCGCATGGATGGATTTGAATTCTCGATGGAATTGTCCCGGCGCCCGGAATGGTCCCGAATTCCAGTTGTAGTCCTCACCGCCAAGGATTTAACCGCGGAAGAACGCGTGCGCCTGAATGGCCACGTTGAGCGGGTGCTCCAGAAGGGAGCTTATACTCGGGCGGAACTGCTTGAAGAGGTGCGGCGCGCCGTGGTTGCTTGTTCAAGGTGATGCGCATTTGCACTGGATCCGTGTTACACTGAAATCATGTTAAGGAACGTGACCCTCACCATTCCCGAAGACGTAGCTCTGTGGACGCGCCGCAAGGCTGCCGAAGAGAATACTTCTGTCTCAAAGCTGGTCGGCCGGATGTTAGAAACTCAAATGCGCATGAGCGACGAGTATTGGCGTGCATACGAGAGTTGGAAGAAGATCGGCAGTATCGAAGAGGTCGATGCAGTTGGGCGATTGACACGAGCGCAGGCGAATGCCCGCCGTTGAACGCTTCTTTGTGGATACGAATGTCCTGTTGTATTCAGTAGATCATTCTGATCCAACCAAGCAGGCGGCTGCCAACGGTTGGTTAACCGCTCTTTGGGAATCGGGGGCTGGTTGCATCAGTTGGCAAGTGCTGCACGAGTTTACTGTAAATGCCTCACGAAAATTGCGCACGCCCAGCCCCAAAGCGCGATCTCTGGTTGAAGCATACGCCACCTGGCAAACGATCGAGACCTCCTTCGGCTTGATGCAAAGGGCGTGGCACTGGATGGATGTTGCCCAGTTTTCGTATTGGGACAGCCTAATCGTCGCCGCGGCGGAACGTGGCGGGTGTACCTGGCTGCTTACCGAGGATCTCCAGGCGGGGCGCAAGCTGGAAATGGTGACAATTGTGAATCCTTTCCAACGGCAACCGTCTTGTTTTGATTTACCCAAAAACGCGCGGAAACAGTAGTGCGGGGTCTGATGTCATTTACTTTGTGAGATCCAGAGTGGAGCAGGCGGTTTCGCCTGCCTTACTTAAGCGGAACCAAAACATTTTCAATAACTTACGTCTTTGCAAAAATGTGGAGCAGGTTTCCGACCGGCTCGCGTTCCAGTGGCGAATCCCTAAAACACCCCCTTCGGCGAGCAGGTCGGGGACCTGCGGGGACCTGCTCTACGCTGGCAAGCCGAACGTAAGCGCTGATAAAATCGGGCTTTACCACAAGTAAGTGGCATTGGGCGGTTTCGCCTGCCCGTGTTTTTTGGAGAACAGGCGAAAGCGCCTATTTCGCTCTGCGATGCAGAAAAGTAAGTGACATTGGACTACTAAACACTTTCCCGGGGCAAGCTGATGACAAGCTCGGTGAACCGTCCGGGCTCGCTTTCAGCACGGATGGTCCCTTGGTGCCCTCTTACAACAATGTCGTGGCTGATCGACAAACCGAGCCCGGTTCCCGCGCCGGCCGGCTTGGTAGTAAAGAAAGGGTTAAAGATTTTATCGAGGACATCCTGGGGGATTCCAATTCCGTTATCACGAACGGCAATTTCCACCGCCGGGTCGAGATTTCGAGTGATGATCTTAACCGTTGGATGAAATTCTGCTCCTGTCACCTTCTTCCGTTCGTACGCCGCGTAATAAGCGTTATTGATGACGTTCAGAAAGACGCGGTTGAGATCCTGCGGCACTCCCTTCACCAGGCCCACATTGGAATCAAAGTCCGTTTCGATCTTCACGTTGAATCCGCGATCCGTGGCGCGCATGCCATGATAAGCCAGATTCGTGGCCTCGTTGACAGCCTGGTTTAGATCAATCGACTCCCGTTCACCGGATTTTCCCCGTGAATGCATCAACATGCCTCGGACGATCCGGTCGGCGCGCTTGCCGTGTTCTTCGATCTTGGTTACGTTTTGTTCGAGTTGTTGCAGAAGCTCGGATGAAGACTCGCCGTCGGCCACTCGTTCTCCGATCTCGCGCACCAGATCTTTCGACAGACTCGCAAAGTTGGTGATGAAGTTCAGTGGATTCTTGATCTCGTGCGCGATTCCCGCGGTGAGAACTCCGAGCGATGCCAGTTTCTCTTGAATCTGTAGTTGATCCTGAGTTCGGCGCAACTCATCCAAAGCACGCTGCAGCTCCTCCGCCCTGCGCGTTTCCTCATCCCGCAGCCGCTTTTTCTCGAGCGATGCTCCAATCCGGGCGCTCAGCAGCACGGGATCGAACGGTTTCATGAGGTAATCTTCAGCGCCCATTTGAATGCAGCGCACGACGCTGCTACTTTCATCGAGCGCGGAGATCATGATGACCGGCGTACTCTGAAGAGCGGGCGTGGCTTTCATTTGCTGCAGCACCTCGAAACCGTTCATCACGGGCATGAGCACGTCCAAAAGCACGAGATCGTAACCACCGCCCTCGAGGAGATCGAGAGCTTGACGCCCGTTGCCGGCCATGGTGGCGCTGTAGCCCTGGCGGTCCAGATGCCTCCTGAGAATGTCGCGATTTCCCGCATTGTCGTCCACGACAAGCAGACGCCCTGCACGGCTTTCTGGTTGAGGCTGAGGAGAGTCGCCACCCGGCAGGGAAAAAGCGGTGAACGCCTCCGGACGACCCTCGGCAAAGGCCAGCAACCGGTCGATGGCGAATTGGATTTTAGCCAGGTCCTGCTGGAACGATTTGGGAGCGGTAGAAACGAGCTGATTCAGGCCGGTCAACAATTGCCGGGCGTGAGGCAACAGCCAGAGTTGTAGATCGCGCAGTTCGGCGGCGCTGACCCGCTCGCCACCGGAAGTGAGCGCGTTCTGAATGAATTTGACGAGTTCTCTGGCAGTGAGGACCAATGCCCGAAGGCCGTCGCCGACGGGCTCCTCCGCCGGACGCTCTCCCTCTTCCATGTCTTCCAACAGCATTTCGCTGTATCCAATAATGTGGTTTAAGGGGGTACGGAGCGAGTGCCGCAGGTCCGCGGCCGTGGTGGCTTCGAGAGGACCTCCGGGCGCGGGTTCGTCCGTCACGTTGTTTCGCTCTTGCGCACCCGGGCAGCGACTAGCTGACTCACTTGTTCCAGTAGCTCTTCGCGGCGGTATTGGCCTTTTTGTAGCACCCGGCTGACGTGGCCGTTCAGCCGGAGCCGGTCTTCTTCAGTGAGCTCTTTGGCCGTGATCACGATTACCGGAATCGATTTCCACGCTTTGTGGCTATGGATCTCGTCCAGGAATTCGAAGCCGTCCATTTCGGGCATCATCAAATCGAGCAACACGACGGCGGGCTGGTTCTGGCCGAGTTGTTCGAGCGCGCTGCGGCCATTATCCGCTTCAAAAACGATCCAACCCTCCTTCTCGAGCAAGCGCCGAAGCACCTCTCGGGAAGCGGCGTCATCCTCAACGACCAGGGCGGTATTCGCGGCAGTGCCGCGATAACGGAGTAAAATCGAGGTGAGCCGCTCTCGATCAATCGGTTTCGTCAGATAGTCGGCCGCGCCGAGCGAGTACCCGAAGTTTTTGTTATCGACAATCGTCAACATAATGACCGGAATGTCGGCCAATTCGGGATCGGATTTCAACGAGGACAATACCGTCCACCCGTCCGTGCCGGGCATCATCACATCCAGGGTAATGGCCTGCGGATGTAGCTTTCGCGCAAGCCGCAAACCGTCCGCGCCGGTAAGAGCGCTTTCCATTTGAAAGCCGTATTTGGCCAGAGTACGGCTCAGGAGCTCGTGTACGGTTGGATCGTCGTCGATTACCAGGACTGTGCCTGCTACCCCACCGGCCGTCTGCTTCACCGGCGCAGTCTCAGCCGGCGCCTTCCGATCCACCGTAACTGTTGTGGGCAGCGTCAGTGTGAACGTCGATCCTTTGTCTTGCTCGGTAGCGAGGGTGATGTCGCCACCCATCATCGTCGCGAACCTTCTGCTGATCACCAGTCCGAGTCCAGTGCCGCCAAATTTCCGGCTGGTCGAGCTATCGCCCTGCATGAATGGTTCAAACAATCGTGCTGCCTGCTCGGCGGACATTCCGACTCCAGTGTCGGTAACGGCAAAGGCAATCTTGTCGCCGGGAAGCATGCGAACGTCGAGCGCAATGGCGCCCTTGGACGTGAATTTGCACGCATTGCTGAGGAGGTTGTAAACGCTCTGGCGAACCTTGGTCTGGTCCGCCCGCATGGAGCCGGCCTTTTCATCAACGGACACATGGATAGTATTTCCATTCTTGGCGGCAAGCGGCTGGATCACGGTCACGATTTCCTCGATGAGCTGCGGAACGCTGAATGTTTCGAGGTACAGCTCCATCTTTCCCGCCTCTATCTTCGAGAGGTCGAGCACTGCATTGATCAATTCGAGCAGGTGTTTGCCCGCGGTTCTGATTTGTGGACATCCGGAACCAGCGCCGTCTGATTCGTGTCTTCGGCCTCCTCCAGAAGCATTTCGCTGTAGCCAATAATTGCGTTCAACGGCGTTCTCAGCTCGTGGCTCATATTCGCAAGAAAGGCGCTCTTGGCCTGGTTGGCCGCCTGTGCGGCGTCCTTCTCCTTCTTAAACTTCAGTGTTGCCATGGCAACTAAGATAAAAAGTAAACAACTTGCTCCCGTGCTCAACAATCGGGCGCGGCGCGTCTGCGATTCTGCGATCCGATTCCGTTCGTCAAGTTGACGCTGGAGACTACCTTGCATGCCGAGGCCGAGGTCTCGAACATGATCCATGATCTGCTTTCCCCGGTCCGACTGCATCGCCGTCACGGCAGCTTCCGGACCTTGGCGCCGCCGGATGTCGATCAGCCGCTGGAGCTCCATGAACCTGTCCCGGATCGAGTGTTCGAACTGCTCCAATTGTGATTGGAGGTTTGGCTCGCGGCTGATCGACCGGTGAAGATCGCTCAGCTCTTTGGGCGCCTCGCGCTGAGCCTGCTCATAGGGTTCCAGATATCGATCGAATCCGGTTAACAGAAATCCACGTTGTCCCGTCTCGGCGTCCTTCATAGTAGACAGCACAGTGACAATCTGCTGTAATGCCGCATCCGTCTCACGCACAATTTGGTTCGCGATTTGAAACTCATGCCAATCCCAGTACGCCAAAACCAGGATGAGCGCTAGAGCGCCCATGGCAAACAGGAAGGCTCGATCTTTCAGCAAGTCAATCATTCTCCAATTCCGCTCAAGCCCGCGTTAACACCCTGGGCGTTCACCATCTTAAAATGGTTTCCGGCAGGCGAAGGCGCCTGCACCCACGGATCCATGGCCAGAATTCTAATTGTCGAAGATAACGAAATGAATCGGGACATGCTCTCTCGCCGTCTGGCGCGGAGAGGTTATGATATTATCCTTGCCGAGAACGGCGAACAAGGACTCGAGATCGCGGGAACCGAGCTTCCGGATCTTATTCTAATGGATATGAGCTTGCCGGTAATGAACGGATGGGAGGCGACGCGCCGGCTCAAGGAGTCCGCAACGACAGCGCACATTCCGGTTGTGGCGCTGACCGCGCACGCTCTTTCGACCGACCGGGACAAGGCCACCGAGGCAGGTTGCGATGCCTATGAAACAAAACCGGTGGAGCTGCCGAACCTGATATCGACCATCGAGCGCCTGCTGATACAACGAGGCAGCCTTTGAATCAGGCAGAAACGCGCGGAAGGGCGGAAGAGCTCGCGGATCTACGCCACTATCTCCGAACCCCGTTGAACCACATCATCGGCTACAGTGAACTGATCCTGGAGGCCGCCGGACCCGCCAACGAGGAGATCGTTCTGCATCTGCGCAGAGTTCGCGGCTGCGCCGAGCAAGTCCTCGGAAGCCTGCAACAGCTTCTCACGGGGGATGACAACGCGACCTTGGAGGCCAAGACGGAAGCGCTTCGCCGGGAACTCGACGAGCCGCTAAAGCGAATTATCGCAAGCGTAGGACATTTATCGCAAAAGTTGAGCGGCGCCGCGCTCATGGATTTGCTCCGTATCAACTTGGCGTGCATGGAATTACTGTCCTTCGCGCAAGGCCACATCAGCGGCAAGATTCTTCCCATTCCGGCGCCTCCGGCCGGCTTCGGAGAGAATACCAAGACGGCGCCGGCACGCATACTGATCGTCGATGACGACAAGGCGGGCCGCGACATGCTCGTTCGGCAACTGGCGCGCGAGGGGCACAGCGCCGCCGCCGCCGGTAATGGTGGAGAAGCTCTCAACCTCCTGGTCCGGTCTTCTTTCGATTTGGTCCTGCTGGATGTTGTCATGCCGGAAATGGACGGCTTCCAAGTGCTTCAACAGATAAGGTCGTCCTCTTTGCGGGACATTCCGGTAATCATGATTTCAGCCCTGGATGAGCTGGAGGGAGCGGCCCGTTGTATTGAGGCCGGAGCGGAGGATTATCTCTTTAAGCCATTCGATCCCATTTTGCTGCGCGCTCGATTGCACTCCGCTCTCGAACGCAAACGGATGCGTGAGCAGGAACGGGAGCATACCAACGAGTTAGAGATAGCCGGGCAGAATCTCCAGCGCGCGAATGAAGCTCTGAATCGCTTCGCTTTTGCCGCTTCCCACGATCTGCAAGAGCCGCTTCGGGCGGTAACGACCTCGCTTCAACTTCTAAGCCGCCAAGTGAAAGGCCAGTTGACGGCTGAACAGAACGAATGGCTGGGATTCGCGGTTGACGGCGCGCGCCGCATGACGCATCTGATCTCCGATCTTCTCGCGTATTCGCTTGCGGCGAATCAAGGCCGGGCTTCTGAAAGTGTACCGTGCGAATCGGCTTTCGCCGAGGCGCTCACAAACCTGCGCCAGGCCATTGCCGAGAGCGGAGCTGTTGTCACGCACGGGCGCCTCCCCTGCGTGCGCGCCGATCCCGCTCAGCTCGGTCAGCTCTTTCAGAACCTGATCGGGAACGCGATCAAATACCGAGGCCCGGAAACGCCCGCCATTCAGATCTCAGCGGAACTGGATGGCAATCGATGGATCGTATCCGTTAGCGACAACGGCATTGGCATCGACCCTCTGTATAGCAAAACCGTCTTCGAGCCTTTTCAGCGCCTGCACTCAAAACGCGTGCCCGGCACCGGCCTTGGCCTGTCGATCTGTGAGCGGATTGTCGAGAGCATGGGCGGCACGATTTGGGTAGATTCGAAATCCGGGCAGGGATCGACGTTTCGCTTCACGGCCGAGCAAGCCGAAACCGAATCGGGAAGCTGCGGGGAGCCTGACACGGCTGTCTGAAGAATAAGACGGAATGTGAGCAGGACAGCGGGGATCCACCAGTAAATTGCGATTCTGAGTCCGTAGGGCGCCGCCGCGTGAATCGTCAAGGCAAGCCCGGGATTACGGTTGGACGGAAGAACATACGGACATAGTCGGGCCGCAACGCTGGCGAGCATGCCTGTTATAAAACCGCGCGAGCTCAGGAACGATAAAAATAGGACCTGCGGGAGAGCAAAGGCGCAGCCCGGACGGGCCAGCAGCCAGCCTGCCTAGCACATGTGTGGTGGGCCTCGGGACCATGCTCGGCCTCATCATGGTGGCTGCGCCGTTCAACTTTGGAGCGGCCGCCTCCAGGGACGAAAGTCTCATGGGGCCATACTCCGGCCTCGGGCCGATGCACTCCTCGAAGGGATGGAGAAGATCAAGAAGGAAGTGGTAGATACTGGGACGCTGAATCGCGCCTACATCCCGATCCTTCAGGGCATCTCACCGGGCGAGCTGCAGAGCGCCGAGAATGCTCTGAGCTTCGCCAAGATTCTGGTCACGCAGTGGCTCGTCCTATAAGTTCAGGAGGTGGGCAACCCATCGAGCAACGGACAACCCGTCACGCAGCGGAGAAAGAACAACGAGCAAGGAAATCGCCGATCATCTGTGTGACCACTGTTTTTGGAAAACACATGGCCGGTCGATCAAATCGAGGCTTTTGATGGCTGAGATCACCGAGCCTGAGCCGCTGTCCTTTACCACGACCTAAGACGGCACGGCTGTTTGAAATCCCTCCACTGGAACCGGCAGCAGGGGGTGCAACTGCGAGTGGCATCTGTAACGGCCGTTGCCGCGCGAAATAGTTGCTACCCGAGCGGCCTGAACGCTGGCATTATTTAGCTTCGAATCCGACCGCACTTACGACAACGCCTAGTTCTCGCTCATCCGCGGGGCTTGGGGGAAGAGACTTGTCCAGCGCGAAATCGACCCGAACGGCACCGCCCAGGAGCGCCGTTGACGGCACGTCGCGAGAGTAGGTATATTCGCCTGGCTTGCTGTATTCTTGCGCAGGCACTGCTAGTCCATTCACCGAAGCCGACAGTTGAATCGGCTTGAGCTTGCGGATCACCACTTCGGGAATGGAGAACTTGAGGACCAGCGTGGCGCCTTTCCGCGCAGCGTCTTTGGGGGGGCGCAGGGTTGCCGAAAACTGGCGCTCCGTCCACCGCCACGACCCGCTCTCGACATCATGGAAGCCTCTGATGAGTTGCAAACTCGCCCGCGGGTCGGCCACCTCGATCATGCTCGACTGGGTGCTGACGCTTTGTTCGGCCGCCGGCTCAAGTGGTGGGCGTTTCTTCTTGCTTTTGCATGCGGGCACGGCCAGTATGCACAGAAGCAGGACCAGGGTTAGTCGCCGCATTTTTCCACTTGCACCAAACAACTGTAGAATGTCGGACCACCGCCTATGTCCGTCAAACGGTCTGACGTCAGCACATTGACATTTCGCGAATCCGCCGCCAGTTTGCTCCAACGGACCGAGGGCGCGCGGACAACGCCTTCACGCACCACGCCGTCTACCTCCGCCATCAGCAGGCAACTTCCGCGCTCATTGAATACCCGGACGCGATCGCCGTTCAGAATGCCACGCGGAGCCGCATCCACAGGATGCATCGCCAGCACGGCGGTCTGAGCATCGGTGCCCGGCCGATTGCCAAATGTGGAGTTCATGCTGTCATCGTTCTTCGAAGAGACCAGTTCCAGAGGAAAACGGGACCGCAAGGCCGCCGAGCCCAAACGCGATTCGGTGGGCGGCTGATACTCCAGCGCTTCCGCGCCGAACTCGCACTTGCCGGATGGCGTTCCAAACCCGCCTTTCGCGAACGGAAGAAATGGCTCGCCCGCCGGGGAAACATTCAACCGCACAGAGTGCTCGCGATCCAACTGTTCAAGCGTGATGCCACGCACGAACGGGTGATCGGAGTTGAGCAACGTACGGATCATGTCGTCTTCGGTGTCGTGAAAACATTCGTCTTTGAATCCCATTAGCTCAGCCAGCAACCGGAACACCTCGACGTTGGATTTGGTCTCGCCCGGAGGCGGCAGCGCTGGTCGCGCCAGTTGCAGATAGTAATGTCCGTACGCGAAATACAGATCGGTGTGCTCGAGGAAAGTGGTGGAAGGTAGCAGGATATCAGCGTAATCCGCCGTGTCGGTCTGGAACTGCTCCAGCACCACCGTGAACAGGTCCGGACGGCGCAGGCCTTGCCGGACCAGGTTTTGGTTAGGCGCGATCGCGCCCGGATTCGAGTTGTACACGACCAAACCCTGCACCGGCGGATCCTGCAAGCTAGTGAGCGCTTTCCCGAGCTCGGTCATATTCACCAGCCGGGCCTCGCGTCCGAGCGGCGAATCATTCTGTAGCTCCGGCATTTCGAGCCCGGCCTTGTTTAAGTGAAAAGCGTGGCTGGTGGAAAGCTGCAGACCCCCGCCCACTTCACGCCACGATCCGGTAAGCGCGGGGAGTGCCGCGATGGCGCGAATCGCATTGCCGCCGCGCTCGCTCCTCTGGACGCCATAGTTCACCCGAATCGCGGCCGGACGAATCGTCGCATACTCCCGGGCAAGCGCAACAATCTCATTGCGGTCGAGACCGGTCAACGCTTCAGTTCGCTCGGGCGCATGCTTCGCAGCCAGCGCGCGCAATTCGTCAAAGCCGTTGGTGTATCGCTCGACGTACTCCGGATCGTGAAGCTTCTCGCCGATGATCACGTGCATCAGCCCCAGGGCAAGCGCCAGGTCCGCGCCCGGATAAATCGCGAAATGCTTGTCGGCGAGCTTGGCAGGCCGGGTGCGGATCGGATCGATTACGTAAAATTTCGCTCCGTCGCGGCGCGCTTCCACAATGAAAGGCCACAGGTGGACATTCGTGCCAAGAATGTTGGCGCCCCACGCGACGATCAGCTTGGAGTGGCTGAACTGCTCTGGCTCCGTCCCATAGCGGGATCCGAGGGTGTTCGTCATTGCAGCCGTGCCGGCCATCGAGCAGATGGTCCGGTCCAGACGCGACGCGCCTAATCGATGGAAGAAACGCCGGTCCATGCCGGAGCCGTTCAGGTAGCCCATCGTCCCGGCGTAACTGTACGGCAGAATCGCTTCCGGACCGAATTCGTCCGCTATCGAGGTCAGCTTTGCGGCGATCGCATCCAGCGCTTCGTCCCAGGAGATTCGCTCGAAACGGCCCTCGCCTTTGGCCCCGGCGCGCTTCTGTGGATAGAGCAGACGGTCGGGCGAATACTCGCGGTCCAGGTATTTGGCGACCTTGCCGCACAGGAAGCCACGCGTGATCGGGTGATTCGGGTCTCCACGCAACCGGCTGCCTTTCGCGTCATCTAATGTAATGAGCAGTGAACATGCGTCTGGACAATCGAGCGCGCAGACGGAATGCCGGACCTCGGACATCACATCGAAATTATAACGAATGTGGATGGTTCATTGAATGCTACAATCTTCGCAGAGGGGCTTTATGAAACAGCTTGTGCTGGTAGTCCTGGTGTCACTCGCGGGTGCGATTTGCTTTGCGCAGGGCAACCGTAACTACGGCTCGGTTGGCGGGTTCGGCAACGTTCTCTATCCGGGTACCGGGCATGCGCCCGCGGCAAACGTGCCGTCCTTCGCGCATCGGCTGGGGCAAAACGTTGCTGGACAGCCGTTGCCGGGCAGGCCTTACCGGGCTGGCTCCAACCGGACATTGATCGTCCCCTTTCCTGTTTACTATGGACCGTTGTATGGCGGCGGCTACGATCAAGCGCCGCAGCAGCAATACCAGGACCCACCGCCTCCCATTATCAACACCAACACAGCCCCATCGGTCGTGATCAACCAGACGTTCGTTCCGGAACGGGCGATGCCCCTGGTGCGCGAATACGATTCCCCATCGGACCAACCACAACAGGGGATGCGGCAGTATCAGGGTCCGCAATCCGGGCCGATGCCCGAACCGTCCCGCAGCGCGAACACGACCCCGAAGCAGGACGGGCAACCGACTCTCTACCTGATCGCTTTCAGGGACAACAGCATCGTGCAGGCACTGGGTTACTGGGTTGAAGACGGCAATCTACACTACGTCTCGGCCGGGCACACGCTGAACCAGGTGAGCCTGGATCTGATTGATCGCGACCTGTCGCAGCGTTTGAACGACGAACGCGGCATCGAGTTCAAGCTGCCGCGTTGAGTGGCACAGCGCGACTTTGCCGCAAACTGTGGGGCAGGCGGTCGGGCTTTGCCGCCTGCCGGGCGACCCGGTGTTTGGGTCGCCTGCAACCGCGGCTGGACGTAGACAGCAAGACTCTCTGCGCTACAGTTGCGAAATCGCCGCGTCGCGCAAAGAAACGAAGATTTAGTAATACAGGCTTTGCGAAATCCGATTTGTTTTCGGCAACTTGCTGTGCGCTGGGTGGGACAGGCTGTTTCGTCTGTCGGTTTTTTTAGGCCCTTTTCATCGAGGACAGGCGAAACCGCCGTCCCACCGGGCCTTTCGCAAGTCGCATTCTCCTTCCGCCCCGGTACCGAACCAATGTCGACCAGGTGCGTTGGTTGCAGATTGCTAGAAAAGTCTTGGGCAATTGAAAGTGATTGCCTGTATGGCTTCGGCTGACGGTGCTAGCCGCGGTCAATGCTAAAACATTGGTTCGGGATTTTCTATAACAACCTAATTGTATCTTAGGTTGACAAGAAATCAAAGTTAGGTTTACAATAGGCTCTATGAAGAGCCGGGATTCTGACCAACTGGTTTCCAAAAAAGCAACCGGCGGTCGCCAATGGAGGGTGCGGGCTCGCGGTGAGGATATCCGTACATTCATCTTGTCTGACGTTGAAAAACACCCTGGGGATGTTTCTAGCAGGACAGCAGCGCACTTTGGCATAACCCGGCAGGCGGTCAACAAGCACGTACGGAAACTTGTAATCGAGGGGGCGCTTACTCCAAATGGGAAGACTCGTTACCGGTCGTACCGATTGGCCGCGCTATCCGAGTGGAGAAAGCTCTTTTACATCGTTCCAGGCTCGGAAGAAGATCAGGCATGGACATTTGACATCGTGCCGGAATTAGGGAATCTGCCACGGAACGTGGTTGATATGTGGCATTTTTGCTTCACTGAAATGTTTAATAATGCTGTCGATCATTCTAACGGATCGAGCATCTTCGTAAAAGTTGCTAGGACCGCAGCCAATACTCAAATGCTATTGATGGACGACGGAGTTGGAATTTTCAAAAAGATCCAGGCGGCAATGAAGTTGCTCGATGAGCGCCATGCCGTTCTGGAACTTGCGAAGGGCAAACTCACAACTGATCCGGATAAGCACACGGGCCAAGGAATCTTCTTTACTTCACGCCTACTCGATTCATTCGACATCCTCTCCGGTGGAGTTTACTTCACACACACCCTTGGATCAAGCGAGGACTGGATACTCGAAGCGCCAGAGTCAGCATCCGGGACCTCGGTCTTCATGAAACTCAACAATCACTCATCCAGAACATCCAAGTCGATCTTCGATCAGTACACTTCTGGATCGGATTACGGATTTACGAAGACCGTAGTCCCGGTCAGACTCGCACAGTATGGAGAAGACAAGCTTATCTCGCGGTCACAGGCCAAGCGGCTAGTCGCTAGGGTAGATCAATTCAAGTCGGTTTTGTTCGACTTCGAAGGTGTGGAAACTATAGGCCAAGCATTCGCGGACGAGATCTTTCGAGTGTTCGCACGAAGCCACCCGGAGATAGACGTGGTGGCTATCAAGGCCAATACGGAAGTCCAAGGAATGATCAATGCGGCACGCGCGCAATGGGCAAAGGACATCGGAGGCATATGAGAGGAACCCACCCCACTATGGATCAACCAACCTTCAGCGTAGTATCAACGCACTATTAGGACACTGCGGCTGCGCAGCGTGCTATTTGCGAATCGCTTATACTCATAAAGTGCCGTGAACCGCGGCACCGTTTTTATCCGATCACCAGAGTGGGTGAGGGATGCACGGGAAGGCGGTGAAAGTCCGCCACTGCCCCGCAACTGTAAGCGGCTGGGAGACCAGGATCTCCAGGGCCGGGGTGTTCACTGCGAAAGCGGGAAGAACGCCCCCTGAAGCCTGCCGTAAGTCAGGAGACCGGTCCTTCGCTCTGTACGAAACACGTTTCGAGGGGGAACGTTTGCATGCGAAGACTGATCTTTACCGGCGCCTTTGCGCTTTTCGCTGAGTGCGCATCCTGTGCAACCTTAACCGGCTCTGTTTTAGACCCATCTGGCCGTCCCATTCCGCGCGCCGAAGTTTCTTTATTTCCACGTGACCAGATGGAGCCCATGCACGTGCTTAGCGGCGACGGAGGGGCCTTCCGGTTTGAGAAGCTCGTGGCTGGACGATATGTGCTGCAGGTCCAAGCTCCTGGTTTTGCCCGGTATGAATCCAAGATCATTAGCATCGAACGCAACGCCGCAGTGACCCTGGATGTCTCGCTGGCGCTGGCGTCCCAGCAGCAGGAAGTTGTCGTCACAGCGTCTGGCACGCCGCAAAATGTGGACGAAGTCTCAAAATCCATCAGCGTCGTCGATCGAGAATCGATCGAGCAGCGGGACGAGTTTTTCATTCCTGAAGCGCTGCGGACCACTCCGGGAATTCGCGTTCAGCAACTCGGCGGACCAGGTGCGTTCACGGTAGTCAGGATTCGGGGATTGCGCACCGAAGACACAGGAATTCTTATTGATGGCTTCCGTTTTCGCGATCCTACCTCACCTCAGGGCGATGCGTCGGGATTCCTGGAAGATTTGATGGTGACTGACCTCAATCGCGTCGAAGTGTTGCGGGGGTCGGCTTCAGCCCTCTATGGAACGAATGCGATCGGTGGCGTGGTGAACATCATTACCGATCAAGGCGGTGGGCCGTCGCGTGGCAACATTCTCCTGGAGGGTGGGGGGCTAGGACTCTTTCGAGGGCGCGCGCAAGTATCCGGGGGCGCTCTCGAGAACCGTTTGCAATACAGCGGCGGCCTGGCTCATCTGAATGTCACACGCGGCGTGGACGGCGATGATCCCGCGCGGAACACAAGCGGTCAGGGCTATGTAGCGTATCGGATCACGTCCAATGCGCAGATTTCAGCCCGCTTTTTTGGGGCGGATTCATTTCTAAAGCTGAACACCGATCCAGAAGGCATCGGCTTACTCCCGCCCACTGGAATCATATCCGCGATTCCAGGCGTGACTTTCGCCCCCGCATCCGACGATCCCGACTCCAGCCGCAGCGCCCGCTTTCTTTCCGGAGCTGTGATGTTGAGCGGACGTAGCGCCACAGGACTTGGCTATAGCTTCAGCTACCACGGACTGAACACGAACGCTCACTTTCCAAATGGGCCGGCCGGATCGGGCTTTCAACCGGCAGGCAACACGAACCGGGAAAATGATGGAACAACCCACGTTGCGAACGGCCGGGTGAGTGCACAGCTTGGGGCGTTTCAACTGCTCGACGCCGGATATGAATTTGAGAATGAGCATTATCTCAATCGCAATTTTCCGCTCAGCCCCGCTTCCAACTCGGTTGTGGATGTCTCGGAGAACAGCCACGCGTTTTTTATCCAAGACCAGGTGCGTCTTCTCGGGGACAAACTCCAGATTTCGGGAGCATTCAGAGCGCAATTGTTTTCTCTTTCGCGCCCGCTATTCACGCCAATTGCGGCCGCCCCCTACCAGAATGCCGTGTTCCAATCGCCTCCAGCGGCCTATACCGGCGACGCCTCTATCGCATATTTTGCGCGCCCCAGCGGCACCAAGTTGCGGGCCCATGCAGGTCGCGGCTATCGCGCGCCCTCCTTATATGAACGGTTCGGCACGTTTTATAGCAGCTTCGGATACGGGGTTTATGGCGATCCGCGCTTAAACCCGAACCGCTCTATCGGCGGCGATGCCGGATTCGATCAGTCCTTTGCAAATGGCCGCGTGAGGACATCCGCTACGTACTTCTACACACGCTTGCAGCAGGTCATCGGCTTCGGTTCCATCGCTGGACGCGACCCGTTCGGCCGGTTTGTTGGCTACCTGAATCAAGGCGGAGGGTTCGCCAGGGGCGTGGAGGCGGGCGTGTCGGCTGCCGCTACACGCTCGCTCGAGCTTACTTCCGCGTATACGTTTACCAACTCTCGTCAACGGACGTCCGTGGTCGCCGGAGTCACTCAATCGCTGATCATTCCGGATCATCAGTTTTCGATCACAGCCACGCAACATGCAGGCAAGCGTCTGTACGTAAATTTCGACTTCACCGCCACGAGCAACTATCTGGCCGAATTGTTCGATCAGAATTTTGCGGGGCATGCATACCGCTTTTGCGGTATGAAAAAGGCTGATATCGGCGCAAGCTATCGAGTCCCTCTGAGTGAAGCCGCGAGCCTTCGATTTTTCGGCAAGGTCGAGAATGCGTTTAATCAGCGGTATTTCGAATCGGGGTTTCGGACACCCGGTGTATTTGCAACCGGCGGACTACAATTTGGGTTCTAGCGCTTAAACGGCAGGACAACACCCATGGACGGAAATTTGAAACTCAACAACAAGATTGCGGCGGCAATGGTCGCGCTCGGAGCCTGTGCGAGGCTGATCCCTCATCCTTGGAATTTCACGCCGATGATCGCCATAGGCTTATACGCCGGCGCGAAATCCGTAAAGATACGCGCTGGCATTCTTATCACCATTTTGGCGCTGCTGCTTAGCGACGCGGTAATCGGGTTCTACAGAGGCATGTGGTATGTGTATGCCGCGTCCTTGCTTGCAGTGATGGCCGGAAGGTTAATTCGCAACAGAGAGGGTATAGGCGCAGTCTCGATTGCAGCATTCACGGCGGGCCTTTTGTTCTTTCTGACCACCAACTTTGTAGTGTGGGCCGGCGGGCCTCGGTATCCACACACGGCGGCGGGCTTGGCGGCGTGCTATGTTGCGGCCGTTCCGTTCTATCAAAACCAGGTACTCGGCGATGTCTTTTACACCCTGGCGTTGTTTGGCGGCCACGCGCTGATTAGTCGCATGGCGCAACGGGAGCCGCGGGTAGCATAGCCATTTTCCCGGCTTGCGGCGTTCGGGTCACCGCAGCCCCACACATCAATCCAGCCGCAAGGTCGCCAGTACCGATATCTTCTTGATATCCACGCCGGTCCCGTCTTTAACCGCGTAGACCGGCAATTCCTCGACAGGCGTGTCGGGCCGGTAGATCCGAGCTCGATGCCACGAGCCCAGCACGAAAATCGTAACGTCTTCCGCGGGCAGGTCCTGGTAGTTCAACAGGTGCACCAGCAGGCTCTTCCCATCCGGGGCCGCCAGCAAATGGAACAGAACGCTCGCCGTGTTGAACGTGCGCACTCCGAAGTTCTTCCGAGCCGTCGCGTTGTACGTCGCCTCCCACACGGGCTGCATGTGATCCATCTGCTTCCGGCTCGGCACGGTCTGATCCGGCGCAATCTGCGGAAAATGCCAGCCCGCCGGAGTATTGATCACCGTGCCGCCGGATGCGCGAAACCGCTCCAGATCCTGTTTCTGTTGCGACTGGAGGGATTCCGCATCGATGGTTAGCACCACCTTGGCGTTGTGCAAAGCCCCGGCGTTCAATGCCCTTGTGGGCACGGCCCGGACAGCCGTATGCTGCACCGACAGCATGTCGAGAAGTCCACTGGACAGCAGCCCCCCGCTCTTGATACTTTGCACCAAGGCGAATTCGCTATAAGGCCGATACTCGCGCCAATCCGGCTTCTCGGCGAAGTACCGGACGTATCCGGTGATCTGCTTCCAGGCCCGCAGTGCGCCGGCGTCGCCCTCCACCAGCCGCTTCTGGAGATCGTCGTCCAATGCGATGATCCAGCGCGCGCCCGCAATCGCCGCGTCGGCAACCGCAAGAGAATAGCGTTCCGCCGGATAGACCGTCTTGGGAGGCGGACGTTCGCCCAGCCAAACTGCCGCTTCCGTAGCCGCGTGGAGCCAGCGCAGAAATCCTGTGTTGGTGTTGATCCACGGGGAACTGGTGGGGCCCATAGACACCTTGCCGCCATGCTCGATTTCGACGCCCGGCCACAGCCCTTGCCACGTGCCAACGATCGGATCGCCTTGGTCCAGACGAATGCGGCCGCGGCTCGCAAGCTCGATCAAAGGGAGATGGCTGCCGGCCAGCGCGGCCCGCACTCGATCGCCGACGCTCGATTCGTACTCGCCTTCAAGCACCAGACCCGCCAGTTTCAACTGCGTGGCTCGATGAGCCTGGTCAACAACGTCCGGACCCGGATGCACCACGCCGAACGCTGCGATTTTTCGTTCTAGCGCTCCTTTTAGAAAAGATGGACCCCAGCTAGCGGGCTCCAGCAGAACGCAGTTCACCGGCGTATCCCGCAGCAGGTCCAGCGATTTCGGATCGCTAGAATTCCACCGGACCGGAACCAGATTGGCGGCACCCGCCAAAGCAAACAACGCCAGCAGCATACTCCCGTACTCTAGCCCATTCCGATGTGGGACATCCTTCAGGTTGTCCCCCTTCCTGATTGCCACGAACAAGCCAAGGCGCCTTGCCCGAAGAGGATATGAAAGCTACACTAAGACAAGAAAACACCCATGGAACGTTCGTCAGACCGTAGTCTTAAGGACAATGCCCAACCTCACCCAATGCGCCCCTTTTTCCCTGGAGCGGCTCTTGACTCACATCGACCCGGGAGCCGCCGAAGAATCCGACGCTTTCGTCCGTGCCATTTATGAGCAGCGCCGCCGTGACGCCACCCTCAACGACAACTCTGGTCGTTGACACCGACGTAGCCAGCTACGTTTTCAAGTGGCACCCGGTCTTCGCGCCTCGCTACCTTAAGCTTCTTCGCGGTTGTGAGCTGGTCTCTAATTCATGACTGTGGCGGAGATTCGACAAGGTGCACTCGACGCCGCTTGGGGCATTCAAAAAAGCGCTCTGCTCCAGCAGTATTTGGCCGACTTCGGTGTGCTGCATTCGGATGATCGGCTATGCTCGATTTGGGCGGAAGTGCGCAACCAGAGCAGAAAAAATGGCCACCCAATCGGTATCGCCGATGCATGGATTGCCGCAACGGCCATTTCACTCACCGTGCCGCTGCTGACTAACAACGCGAAGGACTATAGCCACGTTGAGTCGCTCGACATCATCACCGCCGATCCTGACGGTTGACGGTCTCGCGTTTTCGTTGCAATTCAATTCAGCATTCTAAGCAAGCCGACTGAGATGTACTCAATAACCGTCCACAGCCTTTCAGAACGCGCGAAATCGGGATTGAGAGCAGTGCACCGATAACGTGTGCGGAAGCGTTTTCAGCGAAATAACGCCCATCGGTTCAAGAGAGTGGCCTGACGTTAACTCCCACAGTGACATCTCGAACTACTACCCAGATTTTCTCGTGAAACTGTCCGGCCGACACGTTGTTGTTGAGACCAAACGACAGAAGAACTGGACGTGCCCCGAAAAATGGAACGGCTGCAGCATTGGTGCGAGGACATTAACAGAGTCCAAGCAGAGGTCGGATACAAGCAAGTTTCGACGGGTACAAGCCCACCTCGTTCCGGCAATTGGTTGATGGCTTCACAGAATATAAGAATCAAACCGAAATCGCCCTCCATTTCCGCCGGTCCCATTTTCTTCCATCTAAATCTCTCACGCCCACAATAACTTACCGAAACCAAGGCATCGCTCCCCGCCACCGGGTGCCAAGAATTTTTTCGGGCCTCGTCAAACATTCACACGCGGAGTGTACGCAGCGGTGATAGGAAGCGATCGTACGGGTGTACTTCAGATTTATGAGGTGAAGTCACGCAGCAGCCTCGGTCGGCGTGGCGCGTCGTTCCCAGAAATCCTCGAAGCGTCCGCTGAGTTTGGCGCAGCGCAGAGGATGATAGCGTGGGCGCCAGAAACGGTCCAGTGCATGCCGGCCCGCTTGAGCCGCGTTCCGATCGCCACTTTGCATCCGGCCTCCAGGACGCCTGTGGAGGTGCACAAACCCTGTGCGTGGAACTTTGGATAGCGCATGCGCCGGCGGTTACGAAAGTGTAGAGTGCACATTTGGTTGCGTCAACGGAGGAGCCGATATGCGGCCGGAGCGCGCTGACGATGGCGCCCAGCTTTCCATCATCCAGTTCAGTACAGCGCGCCGAGGCCCACGATTTGGCTTCCAGACTGGTTGCGCCGAAAGTGGATTGAGCGGCTCGATGCAGGGCTTCTTTGGCATGGAACCGATCGAGGATCTGGATGCGGAACGCACGCAAGTCCTCTGAGTTGTTCCGTCAAGAGAAAAATGCAGCCGGAGGCGATTTTTTTTCAAAGGCCTAACCTCTCTACACCGTTGGAAGTGACTTGGCCTCGCGGGTTTTCGCGGAGCCACGGAACGTGCGCAAGCGCATCCGGCTGCTTGCCAGCTCGGCCGCGGCGACTTCCGAAGGGCGCATCGGCACGCCGGTGCCGTCCATCCCGAGGTACATC
>JBPCOQ010000037.1:0-7320 GCA_051000095.1 Bryobacteraceae bacterium
ACTTCCTCACCGCGCCGATAAAATAGCTAAGCTGGCTCCGCTCGGGGTGAAAGTCGTCAAACTTGCTGCCAGCGGCGTTTCAGAAGCAAACAACACAAGAAGAACGGACGACGACGATGAGGTCAGAAGGGCAAAACAGCTTGACGCGGGTGGTGGCGGAAACAGCGGAACAAAAACTGGCTTCAAAAAAGAGACGCGTCTCACGGTGCTCTCAACATCACCGAACCCCGTGTTTATGGGGCCTTGCCAGCATCCAGGGAACGCTCTCCTGGAAATGTTACCCACAAATTCCTCGGACGAGGCAAACAAAAAGGCAGCCCGTTTCGGGGCGGCCTCTATTGATTCTATGGTGCGGAGAGGGGGACTTGAACCCCCACGAGATTGCTCCCGCTAGCACCTCAAGCTAGTGCGTCTGCCAATTCCGCCACCTCCGCGTGGCTTCGAGAACTCTACTTCTTTTGCGGCGCCGGTTGACCCTGAGGAACGATTGGAACTTGGATCGGCTTGCCACCTTGTGGCGTCACGTTGACCGTTGGTAGCGCCGGTTTTCCGGGCGTTTGGGCCGGCGCTGTCTTTACGGGCTGTTTCTTCTGACGCTCGAGCACGCTGCTCGAACTCGAGGCGTTCCTCGTCGCCATGATCGCGAGAGTCAACGAGGTCACCATGAACAGAGCCGCCGCGATGGTCGTAGCCTTTGAAAGGACTGTCGCCGACCCCCGCGGACCAAAGGCTGTTTGCGACCCCATTCCGCCAAAAGCGCCAGCGAGATCCGCAGCTTTGCCGCTTTGTAGCAACACCACGACGACCAGAAACAAACAGACTAGAATATGTACGCCAGTTAGAAGAATAGTCATGCAACGCCGACCCCTCTAGTATAAATGAAGCGCCGGCCGCATGTTGCAGCTAATGCATGTGGTTGAAAAGGAACCAAAGCAAAATCAGACCGCCCGGCACGCCGAGCACCCACGCAAATAGATATTTCATTTCTGTACCCTCCTCCATTCAGCCATTTAGCAAGTTCAGTTCCAATCAGCGGTTACCACCGGTACAAGCGGAGACTGCGCCGGAATCGAGACCCCGCCGGAAAGCCGCAACCCTCTGTGCCGAAGATCCGTGGGTGAATGACTCCGGGCTAACGTGTCCTGTTGCCATTCTCTGCAACCGGTCGTCGCCGACCGCAGCCGCCGCGCGCAGTCCGGCCGGCACATCGCTCTGGTCCAGAAGATTGCGTTGCTCGGTGCTGTTGCCCCACACGCCGGCAAAGCAATCGGCCTGTAATTCCAAGCTTACGGACAAACGGCTTTCCTGACCGGGGTTTTGCTCCTGCTCCCTTCTGATCCTGCCTTCAATGCCCAACAGCTTTTGCACGTGATGTCCGATCTCGTGCGCGATCACATACGCCTGCGCGAACTCGCCCGGCGCGCCGAAACGCTGGCGAAGCTCTTCGAAGAACCCGAGGTCGAGATAAACCTTCTCGTCCTCAGGGCAGTAAAAAGGGCCAGTCGCCGATTGCGCGGTCCCGCAGCCCGATCGAATCGCGTCACGAAAGAGAACCAGCTTCGCGTGCCGGTAAGATACGCCAGACTGGGGCAGCAATTTCTCCCACGTATGCTGCACGTCGTTCAGGACCCATTTCACAAACTCCACTTCCTTCTGCTCGCTCGCATCCCGAGCCGTATTGGGCACCGTACTCACGGAATGAGTGGGCGTGGGGCCGCCCGAGAACAGACTGAACAGATTGGTCTTGAAGACAAAACTCAGGACCAACAGCAGCAGTGTTCCCCCGATGCCGAGATGGATGCCGCCGAAGCCGCCGCCTCCGAAACCGCCAAAACCGCTTCCACTATCGTCGCGGCGATCCTCGATATCATCACTCGATCCACCTGGCGTCCAGCGCATAGTCCCTTCATTATGCAACTGATCCGCCAAGCGCGTGTGGTCTATCCTATCTGCATGGCCGATACAACGGAGCCACCGTCCATACGAACCACAACCGTCGGTTCTTACCCCGTTCCGGAATGGTTCGCCGCCTATCCCACCGAGCAGGCCCGCATTGACGCCACGCGCGTAATCTTTGCCACCCAACGCGAAGCGGGAATCGATCTCCCGACCGAAGGCGAAATCTACCGCTTCGACTTGAATCACCCCGATACGAACGGGATGATCGACTACTTCGTTGGAGCGATGTCCGGTGTCAGGACCAGACTCGGGCGGAGCGATTGGGAAGCTTTCTCGAAGCTCTCGCAAATGGAGTTTCGCAAGAAACCCGCGGCAGTGGTACTGGACGAACTGGGCGAAGGAGAATTGAATCTGCACGCCGATTGCGCCGCGGCGGCAGCGGTTGCACAAGGGCCATTCAAGTTTACCGTGACGAGTCCGTACATGCTGTCACGCAGCCTGCTGGATCGCCACTACAACGATTTCGAAGCGCTCACCATGGCGATTGCCAAGCTGCTGGCGGACCAGGCACGCGATTTACCCTGCTCGTGCCTGCAAGTAGACGAGGCCAACATCCCGGGAAATCCCGCTGATGGGCCGCTCGCCGCCAGAGCGATTAATCTCGTCCTCGACGCAGCAGGCTGTGAACGGGCGGTCCATCTTTGCTTCGGCAATTACGGCGGCCAGGTGATCCAGAAAGGTGGCTGGAAGCCGTTGATTGAATTCCTGAATGGCCTGCATGCCGATCACCTGGTGCTGGAGCTGGCGCACCGGCCTTCGGAAGACCTCGACGCCCTGAAAGACATCGACTCGCGCATTGCCATCGGCATCGGTGTCGTCGACGTCAAAATAAACGCGATCGAGACGCCTGAAGAAATCGCCCGGCGAATCGAAAAGGCCGAACGTACTCTGGGACCCGGACGCGTCCGTTGGGTTCATCCGGATTGCGGCTTTTGGATGCTAAAACGCTCGGTAGCAGACCGCAAAATGAGGGCGCTAGTGAAAGGCCGGGACCTTTACTGGGGACAGGCTAGCGCGACGCCCTCGCGCCACACACCACATCCACCAAAAGCCGCACCGGCCTCGCCGCCGCCAACCTAACTTCGGCCTTCGGCCGTGCGATCTCCTCCAGCCGCTTCCTGGTCTGTTCGACCCACTTTTCGGGCGCCGCGCGGCCCGCTTGGAGATACTCCAGAGCTTGCAATCCGATTTTGCCCAGCGACGACAAATCTTCCGAAAGCGGCAGCAGCTCGCTTATCAGAAAATCATCCTGGGCGGCCGGCTGAAGTAGAGAATGGTTCTCGCTCCATTGCTCCAGAACCACCCGCAACCGCGCCAGATTGGATTCAGCGCGGACCTGCCGCTCCAATGCGCGGATGGTCTCGCTTTCCGGAGGCACGGCGTCCACGAACCGGTTCATCGCGACCTGGCTCGTATACTTCCGCGCATCTCTCCGGCCTTCGATTCCCAGCGACTCCGACGCATCGGCCAGGACGCGCAGAGCTTGCGCCGGTCTGCCGGCTGCGAGACGATCCAGCATGCGCGCGTAGTTGGAACGATGCTGCACTCCCGCCCACTCGAGCGCGCGGCTGACCGCTTCGAGGCGCGTATACATCGAGTCGACGCCGATCACGTCTTTCGGCGACCATAACCTCTCGGCGATCGCGGCGGCTCGCGGCCAGATGCGGGAATCCACGCTTTGCGAGCTCACGTATTCGGACCACATGCAAGCCTCGCCTCCCAAAATCTGCGATGGATGCGCGCCAGCGGGATCCGGGTCGTTTCGGTAATGGAAGCTGGCGGGCTGAAGGTGATCGAGATAGTATCCGAACGAAAGAATGCCTCGGTAGCCTTTTTGGGCCGCATCGGCAAGCGACTCCGGCCCGCGCCAGGATTGAATCACTGTATCCTCCGGCATGCCGGGACGCAATACCTCATCCCAACCCACCAACGTCTTCCCGTGCTTCTTCAGGATCTGCTGAACGCGTGCGTTAAAATAAGCGTGCAGATCGAGACTGTTCTTGAAGCCGTGCTGCTTTGCGAAGGCCTGGATCTCCGTGGACCGCTTCCATTGCGCGTCCTCGATTTCATCGCCGCCGATGTGAAAGTATCGATCCGGGAACAGGTCCGCCATCTCACCGATAAAGCCGTCAAGAAACTCATAAGTAGTTTCTCGCGCGGGATCCATTGTGGGTTCAAAAATGCCCCAGGCTCGCTCGATGCGGTAAGGGCCAGGCGCGCTAGCCAGGTCCGGATAACCGGCGAACCAACTGGTGGTGTGGCCGGGCATATCGAATTCCGGGACGATGCGAATGCCGCGATCCCGCGCGTAAGCGATAATGTGGCGGATCTCGCTGTGGTTATAAAAATCGCCGTCCGAGCCGAACTGCTGCAACCGTGGGTAGCGCAGGCTCTCGACCCGAAAACCCTGATCGTCGGACAGATGCCAGTGGAACACATTCAGCTTCACAGCGGCCATTGCGTCCAGGTTTCGCTCGATCACGGCAACCGGCATCCAATGACGTGAAACGTCAAGCATCAGGCCACGCCATGCAAACCGCGGCCGGTCTTCGACAAGCATGGCGGGCACTCGAAAACCGCCGGCTGCCGGACCGGTCAATTGGGCGAATGTCTCAAGACCGCGTAAGGCGCCGGTCACGGTCTGTGCCTTGAGTTGCGCGCCGCTGGACGTGACCTGCAATTGATACGATTCATCTTCGCCGAGCGCCGGATATTCCGGACCACCGCCGCGGCATTCAATGATTAAGGCGCCGGCGCCGCCACCGCCACCCCGGATCGGTATTCCGGTCTGCCGCGCGAGGCGTTCCACAAAGCGCTTCACGGCAGCCTGAAGGCGAGGGTCCGTGTAACCATTCACCTTAGCCGAGAAGCTGGAGTCAATCGTGAGACCGCCCGTCCCGGCCACCATCTTCCACGGCATGGGCATCACCTGGCCCGATACGAGCGCCGCCGCGACGAATACCAACAGGATCCTCACCGTTGCAATGGTGTCCCGCGGTCATCCTGCGTGTCCAGTTAACAACGGTTGCGCGGGTGTTCGGGGCCGTTCTTAACGGGCTCGAACGTTGGTCATTGAGCCCCTTGATCGAGCTTATGCGATACTCCGGCGCATGTTACAATCAACCCGGATTTTGAAACAAGAAAGCCCCATCCCAGGACGCGAGCAGCCCGCGGCCATTCCCGAAGACGCTGTTCGGGAAGAACTGCAACGCATTCTGGCGAGCCATGAATTCCGGGCCAGCAAACGAAGCCAGGACTTTTTGCGATACGTAGTGGATACCACCCTCAAGGGAAACGGAGACACCCTGAAAGAGCGGACCATCGGAGTGGACGTGTTCGGCCGATCCTCCAACTACGATCCCAGCGACGACGCCACGGTAAGAGTGAAGGCTGGAGAAGTGCGCAAGCGGCTTCAGATGTATTACGCCACGGAGGGATCGCAGGACGCGATCCGGATCGATTTACCAGCCGGCACCTACGTACCGGAATTCCGCGGAACGCATGCCACAGTCCCGGTCGAGCCGGTAGCCATCCCAGAGCTACCAGCCAGAGGTGGCCATCGGTATGGGAAACTGCTCATTGCCGCGCTGGTTGTACTTGCTTGCGTCGCCGCTTCCATCTTCGCGTGGATGCGAACCCGGCCGTCCAGTTCCGTGCTGGACGAGTTCTGGAAACCGGTGCTGCAGGGGACATCTCCGGTGTCGGTTTGCGCCGCGTATGTACTGGTCTACAATCTGGAGCGCGACGCGAATTCCAAGCAGCCGGTCCGGACGGAGGACTTTGTCCCGTTGACGGACCAGTTCGTGGGAGGGGGCGACCTGGTCGCGGTATCGCGTATCGCCGCCATGCTCACCAGAATGCAACGCGCCTATCGCGTGCGGATTGGAAGCGAAATCTCTCTTCGGGATTTACGAACGGCGCCAGCGATTCTGGTCGGCTATTCGTACACGCGCTGGAAAGATATCAGCAAAGAACTGCGGTTTTTCATCGACGGCGAGCGCCGCCCCATCGGGATCACCGACAACGGAGCCCCGACCAAGTGGACGCTTCCGAATCTTCCCAAAGACCGCCGGACGGACGAGGATTATGCGATTGTGTCACGTCTGTTTCATCCCGACACGCACGCCATGTTAGTGGAGGTGGCGGGCATCACCCAGTACGGCACGGACGCAGCCGCGGATCTGGTGACGAATCCGGACCTGTTGGCGGAAGCTCTGCGCGGCTCACCCGCAGGGTGGCAAAGCAAGAATTTGCAACTGGTGCTGCACGTGAAAGTGATTTCGGGCTCGCCGAGCTCGCCCAGAGTCGTAGCGACGTATTTCTGGTAGGTGGGGCAGGGGAGCCCGCCGCGCATCGGCGCATCTTTTCAGTAACTGCGCGTTTTTTATGTGCATTTCCACCCGGTTGATAATACGGGGACGAGGTGGCCGTACGGCGCATCTTTCGCGCTAGAGCGCGGATTTTCGCGCAAGATGCGCCGCAGGGTCGCTATGCCGCGACAAAGAGGTTTTCACTCTGGCTTGTGAATACGAATTGTCAAAGAACGCGCCGTCGGAACTGGACCTGGCGGAACTGTCCCGAGCGATTTGATTGTACAGGGCAAGGGAGCGGGTCTGACGCGAGAGTGGCTGTAAGTTACTGAGAGATTGACGAAGATAGTTGAATGGCGATTGTGAACGACGTGTTGTTGCCGAAACGGCCCCTTCCGCAAGCCATCGGTGACGCCAGCGCCAGCGCTTCGCTATCAGCGGCAGCGGCCGAGGGAAGTCGAAGTTGGGTATTGCCGCGCCCGGCCGGATGCTGCCCAGGAACTCTTATTCCCCGCGCCGGTACAATTTCCGTGCCGGCCGGCAGTTGCAGCGAAACTGACAACCAAGTTTTCAGCGTTGAGTGATTACCGGGAAAACAATCCCGCAGGAATTCGTCCAGAAAGCGTGCCGCACGGAGAAACCGAAGTATTTCAAGACAAAACCCGGCGAGTTCCGGTGGCGCGTCGGCTTCAAAACGCGCCACGAACGCTGACTATTTCATTTTAGTAGGTAAAACTGGAGCCACAGTCTTGTCTCATACAAGATGAGCCTGGAGCGGGAGCGAGTTTCTCATACAAGATGAGCCTGGTGGAGGGGCGGTTCGGCATGCTGGGAGTTGATCGTCAGCATGCAAGCAGCAGAAGCTTTGAGCCTGGAGCAGATCCGGGCATTGTTGGAGGCCAGCGATGAGGTCGGATTCAAAGGTCAAAATCGGGAGGAAGTATACGGCTGGGTGAACCAGACACTGCGTCAGCAGCGCTACCAGGAGTTGAAACGATGCAGCCGGGGGCTGGTGAAACGCTACCTGGAGAAGTTCACCGGACTCAGCCGG
>JBPCOQ010000046.1:0-31592 GCA_051000095.1 Bryobacteraceae bacterium
TTTATGGGCGCGGGATCGCCCACCAAAGGCGATGAAAAGCAGTGAGTGGAGTAGGCGGTTTCGCCTGCTCAGCAGGCCAACGGCCTGCTCCACTCTACCTCGCAGCACGGAAGGTTTTTCGAGAGTGCCTGTTTTTATGGGCGCGGGATCGCCCACCAAAGGCGATGAAAGCAGTGAGTGGAGTAGGCGGTTTCGCCTGCTCAGCAGGCCAACGGCCTGCTCCGCTCTACCTCGTAGCACGGAAGGTTTTTCGAGAGTGTGTTGGTTGCGAACTGGTCAGTTCTGCAGATCTTCCAGGTTTGTGGCGCCCCGCAATCCGGTCTTCTGCCCAGGCAGCAAGAGCGCTGAACCGCTTCTCGATCGGACGGCGAAGCACAGCGCTAACCTCCTGGCGCTCGCCCTGTTCGCGGCTTTTCTTTCGTAAGGCGAGCCCGGCGAAGTTCCAGGCAAAATGCATGCCGATGGGCATCCACAACCTGCCCTCATAATACCCAGTCATAATACATAGACAAATAGTTTGGAGGTCCCCTGGACAATGATCTTTTCTCGCTTTCGCTGGTTGACCGCAGCTTTTCTTCTGTTCGCGCTATCGATGCTGCTGGCATCTCAGGTTCGTCCGCCTGAAAGATTGATGGATCCGTTCTCAAGCGGTTGGATTCTCCAGGACACCAACGGCGACGGGATTATCGACTTTATCGCTGGAAAAGTAGTTGTCCCCGCGCATCCCTCGGCCGCGGAAAATGCGGGCGCGGCGGATGTGGCTGCACGGCTCGGCTTCAGCACAACAGGGCTGACGCCTCCGATCGTGATCAGCGCGGGGGAGGACCGGAATGACGGCCCGCGGATCTGGATCGGCCGCGGTGCCGTGCCCGCCCGATATGGAGCCGCCGTGAGTGTACAGGCCAATCGGTTACAGGCTGACGAAGGAGGCGTTTTCATAGTGGAAGGGAATCTGGCGGTCCTCGGTCATGACGACGCTGGTCTGCTCGCTGCCGCCGAAGCGTTCGCCGCGCGTGCGCCATACCTGTGGAAGGTTCCTGGCGACAAGCTTTCCGCGATTGCCCAAACAATTGAGCAAGCTTCACCCGGCGCACAGACCCAGTTCACCGGCATCACATACGTTAAGGGTAAGCTCGGCATTCATCGTGCCCTGTTCCACAGCGCAACCGCGATCACGGGCGCCGCGCTCGAGACCGCGTTACAGTCGCCCAAGCTGGCGAGCGTCCATGAATTAATCGTCTCTTCCAACGGCGCGGATGTCTCGGCAGTGAACGCGAAGCCTCTTGCCACGGCGCCTCCAATCGCAACTGCGGAAGCGGCAACGGGCGCGGCTCCGGCCCCGGATGCGGAAGGCGTGCCGCAACGCCTCGATCTCGCGACGCTGTACACGATGCGCGGACTCTTCCGGGGGACGCCGCGCATGCCAATTCCGTCCAGTCTTGATTCACAGCTCTATGTGCCTGCAGGCGCCGCGGGCGTCGCGATGGCGAATCTCGCGGCCAGGATGGGGCTGGAGACTACCGGCATCACGCTGCCGATCGCTACTCCCGCGCCATCCGCGACAGTCAAGGACGTCCGCACTAAGGCAGTCGTCACGGACAACTCGAATCTGGGCAAAGAAGCAGACAAGAAGCTGCACGAAGAAGACACGGCTTTGTCCGAGGCCGCGCCTACGCTTGCTCCTGGTGAAGGTGAGTTGCGCGTGGTGGATAAGGCTTTCGGAAGGCACAGCGCTGTACTCGTGCGCGGCGACGAAACGGGTACCGTGGCTGCGTTGGACTTGTTGGCGGATCGCTTCCCGAACATCTGGGAGCCGGGCAAGCAGTATGGCTCTCTGGAAGAAATCCGGTATGACTTGCACCGCTTTTTCTCGCTTCGGTCCGGAGCCGGGCAGGCCAGCGTTGCGCTCTACCGCTTGACGAAATGGATGGATGAGATCAAGCATTCCGCCGATGGTCCCGTCCAGGACGTAGAGGCAAAGGTCTATGTGGATCTGGCAGATCCGGGTTTGAAGGAGTTGGTCCAGCATCAGGTGCGGAGCCAGCTTGGCATAACCGGCGCGAAGGTGGACACAGGCAGCCTGCATGCGGGCACGCAATGCTGCGATCGCGGTCCGGCGCTTCACTATGAGGAGCCCGGCTACACGTTCCATCAGGGCACGCCCGCCTTCCAGGAGGATTTAGTTATTCCATGGGAGGGAACCCGGCTGATCCAAGTTGTACAGGGCGCGTTGCCTCGCATAAAATCGGGAACCGCTGTCAAGCTGAACGCGCGCGTAAGCGAGAGTCCCGGGCAGCGGGCCAAGCTGCGCAAACAATTGACAGACCTACTCATCCACCACGGCGCCGATCCCAAGCAAGTATCCGTCATCGTCCTGTGCGCTTACAAGCCGGGCGTTAGCTGGTTGATGGACGAGATCGCGCCCCAGCTCAAAAGCAAGCAGGTCGCATCGATCAATATCGAGTTCAAGAAGAACGAAGACCCAACCGGTCTCCGCGTGATGTTCTCGCCAGCGCGGTGGGTTCACGAACTGTATCCAGTCGACGAACTGCTGGCCAGGGAGTTGAAAATCCCCCTCGCGAAAATCGAGCTGAGCGAGTTCGAAGGTAAACCCGAAGGGCCCACTTATCGCGTCCATGCTTATGATGCAGGCGGCGGAGAAATTCTAAACCAGGAGTTTACCGTCACCACTGTGGACCAGCCTTACAGCGGATTGGTCCCCCACTACGAGCATGTCCAGGTAGACACCGGCTGGGTGCACATGGAATCGGGCGCCGAGGTGATTCTCGATCAGCGCATCAAAACCGACATGGAGGAATTCTGGGATCACTATCAGAACGAGACTCTGCCGAAGGTGTTCCGTACAATCGTCTCGCAGGCGCATGGCGAGCTGAGGCCGGAGTTCGCGCCGCCCTTCGACACGCTCCGGCTCGATATTCACATGAGCGAGCCGGACTACAATCTGGGGATCGATAAAGAGCGAATCTCTTCACTTGAAGCTCTCCAGGAAGACACGTTCTACACAACGGAGAACTTCATCAACATGCTCGGCGATTTGGAGGCCGGGCGTCCCATGACGTATGTGGGAAGAGTGATCCCGATCGTCCATGCCTCGGATGAGGGCAAGGACGGCAGGGTGCACATCGAGTTCTACGCCAAACCGGCTGCAAACCCACTCGTCGAAATGCGCTGGACCGATGCGAAGGGCAAGCGCCACGAACAGAAGCGCGACCTATGGGTGCTGGCCGGCACAATGCAGCCCCGCCTGATTCAGGCGCGTGTGAAGGCCGGCCAACCCGGACTGGAGAATCTCACGTGGCTGCTGCCCGCGGACTTCAAAGAAGATCAATACGAGGAATGGGTGAAATCGGAAGGTCAGGATCAGATCGAGAAGAGCATCCTGCCCGTGGAGCAGGCGAAAGGACAGGTGCACTGGCTCGGCGTGATGCAAGCTGCCGGCCTGTACAAAAGCGCGCTGGCCTATCCGCACCTGCAGGGGATGGCATTCGAATTTGAGCTGCCTTTGCCTGTGTCGGCGAAGGTGGACAGCCCGGCGCCACGGGAGTTTGTGAGCTGGAGCGTGCCACCGCCGGTTGCGCGCAGGCCGATGATCGCGGATTACGCGCAAGACCTGAAGCGAAAAGCACTGGTGCAATGGGACGAGCCGATCAGCCCGGACGAGAACGCGGCCATCCTGGCCAAAATGGCGAAATATCCCGGCGTCACCGTCTACTGGATGGGCAGAAGTTATCTCGGGCGTAATCTATGGGTGGCCGATGTCGAGTTGTCATCGCCATCGCATTTGCGATCGGCTGCCAAGCAAATAACGCTCAAGGCAACGGTGGTGTACTCAGGCCGGCAACATGCCAACGAAGTCTCGAGCACCAGCCACATCCTCAAGCTTGGCGAACAACTTCTCACCGATCCGGACACTCGCGCCATGCTGAAGCAGGTCAACGTGGTTCTGCATCCGATTACGAATACCGACGGCGCGCAGCTTTCGGTCGAGTTGGCTGAGATTACTCCCAACAACATGCTGCACCCTGGCTATCATGGCGCGCTCGCGGCGGATGTAGCCGTAGGGCAAAGCGACCCCGATCCGGTTTATCCCGAGTCGCGCACGCGGCGGCAGTTGCTCGAATCGTGGCTGCCGGACGCATTCCTAAATCCGCATGGCTACCCGTCGCACGAATGGGTTCAGCCCTTCTCCGAGTACTCGGGTTGGGTAACCAATCGACAGGGAGCAAACACCGGGCGGACTTGGTGGATACCCCGCGGCTGGTTCACCAGTCTGACTTTTCTGCGCGATCCGGAACATCCCTACAGCCAGAAGCTCGCCTACGAAATTCGCGACCGCATCGTGGAAGCCGAACGAAATGTGCCCGGGCTTCTCGATCTTGAAAACCGCATGAACTCCCGATACGAGCGTTTCGGCCAGCGCTGGCAGCCGAGGAACATGCAGCAGCCGATCGTCAACGGGATCCGAATTTACATGAGCTTGAAAGGATCGCCGGCGCGCGCGCCCGGCGCTGGAGCGGGCAGCGGAAACGCGGGAGGCATCTCGCCCGATATCACGTGGGATTCGGGCTACACGGAGGCGCCGGACGAAACCGCGCACGGCGACTACATGAAGTTGATGGCGTCGGCGGGGTTGGCGTTCGACCGGGTCCATCTGAGCTATTTGGCGAACAGCAAGCTGCGGATTCGTCGCACCGAGCGCGAGCAAGCAGGCAAAGTGACATGGCGCATCGAGCGGCAGCGTCCCAATCTGCCGTCGGGGGAGACAGAGCCGCCGCGGCCGGATCTGGCGACCGGTGCGGCAGGAGCGCAGAACCCGCCATAACCGAGTGGCACAGGCATTCTTGCCTGTGTTGCACTTAGACAAAGACCCTGCTGTTTTCAATCCGGCCTCTGCCCGGGCTGGACCTAAATATTGACGGTCGGGCGGCTTTGGTCTTATACTCGCTCGTAATGTGAGAGTTTCCGATAAAGAGCAACACAGGCTGGAAAGCCTGTGCTACGAAGGGGGGCATATGTCGCTTACCAAAAGTTCCGTTTTCGCCTGGATCGTTATCGCAGCCATGGCCGTTTTTCTGACCAGTATTGTTTTCGCACAGGCCAGCGACGCCGAGATTACAGGCGTGATCAAAGATCCGAGCGGCGCGCCTGTTGTGAGCACCGTCGTCACGCTCGTCAACCAGGACAGTGGATTCACGCGAACGACCAACGCCGATAGCGACGGCCGTTACCGGTTCGTGGCGCTTCCGCCGGGCCGTTACTCGATCAAGACCGAAGCGACCGGTTTCAAGCCCGAGATCGTCACCGGTATCTTGCTCAACATCGGCACGCACGTAGATCGCGATCTTTCGCTGTCGGTCGGAAGCGTGCAGGAAGCGATCACGGTGGTGGGAGACGTGCCTCCGATCGACACCACCCGCAGTGACATCTCCGGAGTGGTAACCACGAAGCAGATCGAGACGCTTCCCGTGAACACCCGTCAATATCTCAACCTGGCACTACTGATGCCCGGGACTACGCAAGATGCGTCGCGGACCTTTTATAACAACGTCCAAGTGGGAGGCGGCGATCGCTTTTACGCCAACGGATTCCTGGTTGACGGTGTGACCAATACCTGGGCGGAGCAGGGCGAGCCTCGTCAAAATTTCCCGGAGGGGTCCGTGCAGGAATTCCAGGTCAAGACCAACCAATTCAAGGCCGAGCAGGGACTCGCGATGGGCGGTCTCGTACTGGTGGTGACCAAAAGCGGCACCAATGAATTTCATGGTGACGCCTTCGAATACTACCGTTCCAAGTTCCTGAATCGCGATAACAAGTTCCAGCAAGCTGCCGAAAAAGCATCGGGGACGGGCAAAGCGCCGTTCCTTCGAAACCAGTACGGCTTCGACGCCGGAGGGCCAATCATCCGGAACAGGCTGCATTTCTACGCCGCTTTTGAGCGGACCCAAACCGACAGCGCCTTCACGATCTTCACAGGCGCGTCGGGGCACCAGTTCTACTCGGCGAACGAAGGCGTGTTCGACCAGCCCAGCCACGACCAGATGTTCAATCTCCGATTCGATTATCAGATCAGCTCCAACCAGCACCTGTTCGGCCGCTGGTCGCAGGAATGGAATCTGCTGACATTCCAGGGATGCAGTAATGCCAGCGAGTCGAACTGCTATAACGGACAGTTTCCACGTCATGCCACTGTGATCGGCCATACCTGGGCGCCGACGGCCTCCATCGTGAATGAAGCCCGCTTCCAATACGCGTTCTCTTCTTACCAACTGGTTCCCCCCGGCGCGCCGAACTGGACCGATATCGGCAACTTCGCCCCACAGCGGCTGGCCAGTTTGCAAACGGTTTACAACTTCCCCAGCTTCAATTACGGCCAAGGCTATGCGGAGCTTGGGATCGAAAAGCGCTGGGAATACAAAGATGACATCACCTGGCTGAAGGGCAAGCATGCCGTCAAGTTTGGTTTTGATACCAGCCACATCCCGTTCGGCGACGATGCTCCGACGAATTATAAAGGGACGTGGACTTTTGCGACGGATCAGGTCTTCAATCCGAAAGATCCCTCCACAATCGCAAATTTGAAGAATCCCACTCAGTACACAGCCGCAATTCCGCCGCAGTTTACGAGCATTCCTGTCAATCAGCTCTCTCTTTACCTCCAGGACGACTGGCGGATCTTTCGTACGCTGACTCTGAATTTCGGTCTTCGCTGGGACAAGGAATTCGGCTCGTATAACGAAAATCTGAATCCGAACTCCTTCTCGAAGCCGATTCCGTTTTTAGGCGATCCGAGCAAGCGCGGCCAGGATCATAACTTTGGTCCGCGGTTTGGTTTCGCGTGGGATGTGCTCGGAAACGGGCACAACGTCGTCCGGGGCGGCTTCGGCATTTACTACAACAATATCCAGACGTTGCTGAATTTTCCGGAGAATCGCAATCTCTCGCAATGCAACGTGCTAATCAAGAATCCGTCGTATCCCGATCCGTTTGGCGGTCAAAGCCCGACAGCATTTTGTTCCACGGCACCGCCGACTGTGACCATTCTCGACCGCAATTTCGCAATGCCCTACTCGGAGCAATTCAGCCTCGGCTATTCGCGCGAGCTGAGCAAGAACTTCCTGGTCCATGTGGATGGTGTTTACACGCACACTCTGCACGATTGGCGCAACGTTGATTTGAATTACCCCATTGCCGGCGTGCGGCCTTTGACGGCCTGGGCCCGCATCCTCGATCATCAATCGGTCTCTCAATCGAAGTACAAAGCGATGTACGTCAGGGCTGAAAAACGCTACGCCAACCGTTATCAATTCCTGGTGTCCTATACTTACTCATCGGCCCGCGACGACAATCCCCAAGCCGGCGTCACAACACCCGCCTTCTACAATCTGGACTGGGGTCCGGCCGGGATTGATCGCCGGCACGCTCTGGTAGCCAGCGGTTCGGCCGAGCTGCCGGGAAAGATCACCTTAGGGTTGATTTGGCAACTGCGCTCGGCGCTCCCGTTTAACGCGCTCTCCGCGGTGCAGGATGCCGATGGCAACCGGCAGTATGTGCCCAGCACTTCGCGGAACCAGGGCAATCGCGATCTGAATTTGGCAGCGGTGAATGCGTACCGCGCCACGCTGAGCCTGGCTCCGATTCCGGCTTCTCAGATCGATAGCAGCCGCTTCAACAGCCTCGACGTGCGCGCTTCTCGGCCGATTTTAACAAGGAACGAGAAACGCATCGACCTCATCGGGCAGGTATTCAATGTGTTCGGGGTAACCAATCTGACTGGTGGAACGCAGACCCGGGCGGACTCCGCGGTTTTCGGGCAAATTCTCGGAGCAAGTAATTTGCAGCAGGCGGAACTGGCCGTGCGAATTGTGTTCTAGTGGCACAGGCATTCTTGCCTGTGTTGCACTTAGACGAAGACCCTGATGTTTTCAATCCGGTCTTTGTCCCGCTGCCGGGCAAGAGAAACACTCATGCGTACCGCATTGAGACTCATCTCGACGCCGGGCGAGTGAGAAATGCAACCTAGCAGCTTGCCCCGAACCCGCTATTTTCTCGGAGTCGATGGCGGACAGTCCAGCACCACGGCGCTGATTGGAGATGAGCAGGGCCGCGTCCTTGGCATCGGTCGAGGTGGTCCCTGCAATCACGTCCGCGCGGCCGAGGGCCGAGGCAAGTTCGTAAGGGCGATTCAAGGCTGCCTCAGAACCGCTGCCGAGAGCGCGGGGCTCGATGCGGCTTCGATGCGCTTTGAAGCCGCGTGCCTCGGTTTCAGCGGTGGGCCGGCCGATAAGGAATCCATTCTTCACGAGATCCTTCGCGCGGAGCAGATGCTGGTCACGCACGATGCCCTGATTGCCCTGTCCGGCGCGATGACGGGTGAGCCTGGCATCATCGTGATCGCCGGGACCGGATCGATGGGATTCGGTCGGAACGCAGAAGGCAAGCTCGCTCGCGCGGGCGGCTGGGGATACGTTTTCGGCGATGAAGGAGGCGGCTTTGATCTCGCCCGTCAGGCGCTTCGAGCCGCGCTTCGGATGGAGGAAGGCTGGGGTCCAGCGACTGTGCTGCGCAACATGTTACTCAAAGAAACGGGAGCGCGGGATGCCAACGACCTACTGCATCGCTTCTATACGACCGAGTTCCCGCGGCCCCGCATCGCCGCTTTTTCGAAGCTCGTGGACGAAGCCGCTCAGGCGGGTGACCGCATCGCTCGAAAGCTGCTGACTCGCGCGGCGGAGGATTTGTCGGAGTTGGTCACCGCCGTTCGCAAACAGCTTTTCAAGCCGGGCGAGCCGGTGAAGGTAGCCTGTATCGGCGGGGTGTTCCGCAGTGGCAGGCTGCTTGGCCATTTCGAGGAGTTGATGGAACAGCTCGATGACACGATGCTTACTACGCCCGCGTTCGGTCCGGCTGCCGGAGCTCTGATTGAGGCGTATCGAGCCCTGGGCATGCGTCATACTTTGTCACAGGTCCCTGAAATCGAGAAATGAGATTCCTCGCCGCTTTTGCCACACTCGCGTGCCTCTCGGCCGCGGAACCCGATTGGACTACGGTTGAGCAACATGCGCTCGACCTGCTCCAACAATACATTCGCATCCAATCGGTGAACCCGCCTTCCAACACCGCTGCTGCCGCCGATTTCATCAAAGCCGAGATGGAACGTAACGGCCTGAAGCCAACGCTGTATGCGAGCGGTCCGGCAGGTCAGACCAACCTGGTAGTCCGCATCAAGGGGCGCGATTCCGCGAAGAAGCCGCTCCTATTGCTGAATCATATGGATGTCGTGCCGGTCGATCCAAAAGCTTGGGATGTCGATCCGTTCGGCGGCATCGTGCGCGATGGCTTTATTTGGGGCCGTGGCGCGCTCGACATGAAAGGCATCGCCGTGCAGCAGATGACGGCCCTGATCGCCGTACACAATTCAGGCGTGCCGCCTGCCCGCGATATCGTGATGCTCTCGACGGCCGACGAGGAGAGCGGTGGTGAATTCGGAATCCAGTGGATGGTTGCCCATCACTATGGCGATATCGACGCTGAGTACGTGCTCGATGAAGGTGGAATGGGCTCGCGCGACGCGCTTGCAGCCAACAAACTGGTCTTCGGGATTTCAGTGGGAGATAAAACCATCCTGTGGCTCCGGCTGCGTGCCAAGGGCACCGCGGGCCACGCCTCGCAACCGATTCCGGACAACGCGAACATGATTCTGCTGCGGGCGGTCGAGAAGGCCATGGCGCTTCCCGAAAGAGCAAAACAGAACGAAGTCGTCGCTGAGATGAAGCGCAACATCGGCGCTCCGCTGGCGAGCAACAAGTTCACCTCGGCGATTGAACGCAACACGATTTCACTGACTACGCTTGCGGCCGGAGTCGGATCGCCGCCCAAAGTGAACGTGATCCCATCGGTGAGTGAAGCGACGCTCGATTGCCGCCTGCTGACCGGCACTAATAGCGACGAATTCCTGTCGGAAATCAAGGCTCGGATCAACGATCCACGAATTACCGTGGAGCAAATCTACAGATCGCCCGATCCGGGCATGAGCCGCAGCGACACGCCGCTGTTCGTCAATATGCGGGACGCCATCTTGAAGCGCTATCCTGATGCCGTGGTGACGCCGATGCTGGTGCCGTTCGGAACGGATTCCGCGCTACTGCAGAAGCGAGGCGCCATCGCCTATGGGTTCACTCCGATGGTGCTGGATGCAGCCACCGCGGCAACCATGCACAGCGACCGCGAACGCATTCCGGTAGCGGAGTTCCTCAAGGGCATTCACATTTTCTATGACGTGCTAGCATCGAATTTCTAGATGCCTAACGCGCATTTCTCACCAGCCAGGCGTCGAGATGAGTGTCGACGCGGCACGCACCAGTGTTTCCCTTGCCCGGCGGCCGGGCAAAGAACCGGATTGAAAACGTCAGGATCTTCATCTAAGTGCAACACACGCAAGAATGCCTGTGCCACGACGTTCTCCAGCGTGCTTAAACTCTGGTGAAAAATGCAGGCTAAACTGTCGATTCGCGATCTTGAGTTAAGGAACAAAATCGTATTCATTCGGGTTGATTTTAACGTTCCATTAGCCGTCGGAGGCCAGGAAATCACTAGCGATAAACGCATCCAGGCTTCCCTGCCCACCATTCAATACGCGCTTGAGCACGGCGCGGGTGTGATCCTGGCGAGTCATTTAGGACGGCCCAAGGGCAAGCCGAATCCCGAGATGAGTTTGAAGCCCGTGGCCGCGCGTCTGGCGTCGTTGCTCGGCCAGCCGGTGGGGATGGCGCCCGATTGCATTGGACCTGAGGTGGAGCGGATGCGGCCGAAACCGGGCGACATCCTGCTGCTCGAAAATCTGCGCTTTCATCCCGAAGAGGAGAAAAACGATCCGGGGTTTTCGAAACAACTCGCCGCGCTTTGCGATGTCTACGTAAATGACGCGTTCGGTTCTTCGCACCGCGCCCATGCTTCTATCGTTGGAATCGTCTCGTATGTGCCGCAGGCCGCGGCCGGATTGCTGTTGGATAGAGAACTCGAATATCTGGAGAAGGTGACCAAGCACCCCGAGCGGCCCTGCGTCGCGATTCTGGGCGGCGCGAAGGTGTCCGGCAAAATCGAGGTGATTGAGAATTTGATGAAGGTGGTGGACCAACTCCTAATTGGCGGGGCGATGGCCTACACTTTCCTCAAGGCGCAAGGCAAGCCGTCGGGAAAGTCGCTGGTGGAGCCGGACAAAGTCGATCTGGCACGGGATCTGATGTCACGTGCGGGCACTAAACTGCACCTGCCAAAAGATCACGTGATTGCAGCGGAGTTAAAGGACGGAGTGGAAAGCCGTGTCGTCGAAGACATACCCGAGGGCATGATGGCGCTCGACATCGGTCCCAAAACTATCGCGGACTACAGCGCGATCGTCGCGACAGCCAAGACAATCATTTGGAACGGCCCGATGGGCGTGTTCGAGAAGCCGCCGTTCGACAAAGGTACAGTCGCGCTCGCGAAAGCGGTGGCGGGGTCGGGCGCGATCTCAGTGGTGGGAGGAGGCGATTCGGAAAAAGCGGTCCAATCCGCCGGTGTCTCGGGCAAGATCTCGCACATTTCAACCGGCGGTGGAGCGTCTCTAGAATATCTGGCCGGGATGGAGTTGCCGGGCGTCGCGGCATTAACCAACAAATAACACTACGGATGCGTCATGTTCTCCGGGCGCACCAGCTTCTCGAATTCCTCATCAGGCAAAAATCCAAGCTCACGATTGGCCTCCCGCACGGATAGATTCCGTTCCAGCGCCAGGTGCGAAAGCTTGGCCGCATTGTCATACCCGATCCGCTGATTCAGGGCGGTGACCAGTTCGAGCGAGCGCTCGACATATCCTTGAATCCGCCCGCGGTTCAATTCGATTCCGTTAATGCAAAACTCGATAAATCCGTGAACCACATCGGTGAGCAGCCTCGCCGAGTGCAGAAAATTGTGAATCATCACCGGCTTGAAAACATTCAATTCAAAATTGCCCTGCGACGCAGCGAAGGCAATGGCTGCATCGTTGCCGTAGACCTGCACAGCCACCATCGTCACCGCTTCGCACTGAGTCGGGTTCACTTTGCCGGGCATGATAGAGGAGCCGGGTTCGTTGGCGGGTAATTTCAATTCGCCCAGCCCGGCGCGCGGCCCGGACGCGAGCCACCGGATATCGTTCGCAATCTTCATCAACGATCCGGCCAGGGTCCGCAGCGCGCCGCTCGCAAATGCCAGCTCGTCATGCGCCGAGAGCGCCGCAAACTTGTTGGGGTGCGATCGGAACGGCAGTCCAGTGAGCTCGGCAATCTTTCTAGCAGCGCGCTCAGCAAACTCGGGATGCGTGTTCAGCCCGGTTCCAACCGCGGTGCCACCAATCGCCAGTTCGCATAATTCAGGCAAGCATGCTTCCAAGCGGTCGATGTCGCGCGCGATCAGACTGGCCCAACCGGACATCTCCTGTCCAACCGTGAGCGGAGTCGCATCCTGCAGGTGCGTTCTCCCGATCTTGACGTCGCCGGCGAAGCGTTTGGCCTGTGCCTCCAGAGCGGCGTGCAGCGTTCGCATTGCCGGAATGACGCGCTCCTCTAAGGCCGTTGTCGCAGCGATATACATGGCGGCCGGGAACGCGTCGTTCGACGATTGCGACATGTTGACGTGATCGTTGGGATGTATCGGAGTTTTGGAACCACGCGTGCCGCCAGCCAGTTCGATCGCCCGATTCGCGATCACCTCGTTCACGTTCATGTTGGTCTGCGTGCCCGATCCGGTTTGCCAGACACGCAGCGGAAATTCATTGTCCAGTTTTCCATCGATCACATCGCCCGCGGCCTGCACGATTAGCTCCGCCTTATCATCCGGCAGTTTTCCGAGATCGCGATTGACCATGGCCGCGGCTTTTTTCAAAATAGCCATGGCCCGGATCAGCTCGCGCGGCATCCGGTCTTCGCCGATCGCAAAATACTTGAGAGAGCGCTGGGTCTGGGCTCCCCAGTAGCGATCCGCGGGCACCTCGACCTGCCCCATGCTGTCGGATTCCATTCGAGTCTTCAAAGTTGATTCCATAATTGTTTTGAAAGTGGCACAGACATTCGTTTCTGTGTTGCACCTAGACGCTACACCGCATTCGCAACCGGTTTCCGCAACTGCAGGTATCCAGTCCCACCAATCAGCAGAAGCAGCACGCCGCTGGCAAAGTACAGATTTCGAATTCCGATGTTCTGCGCCACCGGCCCCGCCACCAGCATCGCCAGCACCTGTGCAATGGCAAGCACCGACATCATGCTGCTGCTCACCCGGCCGAGCATGGTCTTGGGCGTCTCTTGTTGAAGCAGCGTTTGGGCCGGAATCATGATGAATGCAACGCAGAAACCCACGCCCAGCATTCCAACCACGGTAGCGGGAATATTCGTGAAAGCGGCCACTTCCAGAATCGCCAGACCGATGCCGAGCAGCCCCACTACGACCGTATGATTTTTGGAGCGCTCGCGGCCGAACTTGTTAATCAGTTGGGTTCCGGCAATCATCCCGACGCCCACCAACGAGCTGAGCGCTCCAAACAGCATGGAACTCGACGCCAAAACATCCCGCACATACACCGCAATCAGCGCCCCAAAGCAGCGGATCGCAAACATCCCTGCGGTCATCGAGATGATCACAAACGACACCGCGCTGTGCGTCAGGATAAACTTCATCCCCTCCATCATCGAATTGACGATAGACCGTACGTTATTTTGCCCGGGCGTTGGCTGGTGATCGATGATGATGGTAAACACCATCCCGGCGGAAAAGACGAAGCTGAACGCATCCAACCAGAAGCACGAGTTCGCGCCGACAAACGCGACCAGCGCGCCGGCCATGAACGGGCTCACAATCTGCATCACCTGGACGGCCTGCGCCATCAGAGCGTTGGCGCTCAGTAAGCCGGCTGGAGGAACGATAGTCCGGACCGTGATCGATTGCGCAGGCATGAAGAAACTAGAGACCGCGCTGAGCGCCAGGAAAATGAGATAAATCCCGTTGAGGTTCGTCATGAACGGGAGCGTCAGGACCAGAGCCGCGCGGATCAGATCGCTGGTAATCATGGTTCGCTTGACATCCCAGCGGTCCACAAACACCCCCGCGATCGGGCCGATGATCCCCAAGGGCAGAAGATACGAGACCAGGATTAGGCTCACGTCGGTCGCGGTTCCATGGAGCTTGAAGGTCACGACACTATAGACCGCGAAGATCGCGAGAAAATCGCCGAAGATGCTTACGATCTGCGCCGCCCACAGCCTCCGGACGGAGGGCGACTGTAGCACTTCGCGAAATCCGAGAGTAGTTGCGGGAGTGGACATAGCTTTAATGGCGGAAGTGGCGGACACCGGTGAAGACCATCGCCAAGCCGAGCCGGTCCGCGGCGTCGATCACGTCCTGATCGCGAACGGAGCCGCCCGGCTGGATGACTGCAGTGATTCCGTGCTTTGCGGCTTCTTCCACGCCATCCGGGAACGGGAAAAACGCATCGGAAGCGAGCACCGTCCCGGCGAGAGATAGGACGGCTTTCATCGCGCCCACTTTGACGGAATCGACACGGCTCATCTGACCGGCGCCCGCGCTCACGGCCTGGCCTGCCTTGGCGTACACGATGGCATTCGACTTCACATGCTTGCAAACCTTCCAACCAAATTCCAGCGCCCGCCATTCATCCGGTGAAGGAGCGCGTTTGGTTTTCACTTGAGCTTGCTTGCGCTCGAGACGATGGACGTCGGGCGTTTGCGCCAGATACCCGCCAGAGATCGATTTCACCGACAGTGCTTCGGCCGGAGCCGGGGCAACTTTGAGCAGCCGCAGATTTTTCTTGGAGGCGAGCGTCTCCCTTGCTTCACTGGTGTAATCCGGAGCCGCGATCGCTTCGATGAAAGTCTTTGCGATCTCCTGCGCGGTTTCGCCATCCAGCGGCCGGTTGAATGCCAGCACCCCGCCAAACGCCGACACGGGATCGGCTTCGAAGGCCTTGCGATAGCTCTCGGCGAGGCTGGCCGCCTCCGCGCAACCGCACGGATTGGTGTGCTTGATAATAGCGGAAGCCGGCTGGTCAAATTCAGCGATTAATTGCCAGGCTGCATCCAGATCCACCAGATTGTTATACGAGAGTTCTTTGCCTTGGAGCTGCTCCGCGGCCGCGATGCCACCGGTCTTCAAAGAGTACAGAGCTGCGGCCTGATGCGGATTTTCGCCGTAACGAAGATCGAGCGCGCGGGGAGCACGTATATCGAGCACCGCCGGAAGTGCCGAATCCGGGGCAGCGCCCACCCTCGCGAGCGTATTCGTAATCGCGCGGTCGTAGTTGGCCGTGGTTGCAAAGGCTTTGCGGGCCAAACGCCATAGCGTCGGCTCGCAAAGCTCGCCGTTTCGGTCGAGCAGCTCTTCCAGAACGGCGGCGTAATCTTCCGGCGACACCACCACTGCGACATCCTGATAATTTTTGGCAGCCGCGCGAATCAGCGTCGGGCCACCAATGTCGATGTTCTCAATCAGCTCCGCCAGAGGCACATTCTTTTTGGCGGCTACGCTTTCAAAAGCATATAGGTTGACCACCACCAAATCGATGGTTGGGATCTCATGCTCAACAACCGAACGCATGTGATCCGGGTTGCCGCGGACCGCGAGAATTCCGCCTGCGATACGCGGGTTGATCGTCTTCAACCGTCCATCCAGCATCTCAGGGAAACCGGTAATCTGCGAGACTTCCCGAACAGTGAGTCCGGCCTGCTGCAGAACGCGGGCAGTGCCACCGGTCGAGATAATTTCTATGTGAAATGATGCAAGTCCGCGCGCGAAATCGACAATGCCGGATTTATCGGTCACGCTGATCAGAGCTCGCCGGATGATTGCCATTCCTTACAATGGTAACTGTGTCTCATTCAGTAACGCTGATCCCGGGCGACGGAATCGGCCCCGAAGTCGCGGACGCAACGGTGCGAGCCGTAAACGCGACGGGTGCCTCGATCGAATGGCAACGAATCGAGTTGAACGCGGACATCATCGCCAAGACCGGGCAGGTGCTTCCACCGGAACTAATTAAGTCGCTTGAAAAGACCCGTGTGGGACTGAAAGGACCGGTAGCCACGCCGATCGCCGGTGGCTTTCAAAGCGTCAACGTAGCCTTGCGAAAGCGGCTCGATTTGTTCGCCAACGTGCGTCCGGTACATGGCTTGCCCGGACTGAAGACGCGCTTTGACGACGTCAACATTGACATGGTGATTTTCCGGGAAAACACCGAAGATCTGTATTCCGGGCTGGAGCACGAGGTGGTCAAGGACGTCGTCACCAGCCTCAAGGTGATCACGCGAACGGCATCCATCCGCATCGCGGAATATGCCTTTGAATACGCGCGCCGCCTGGGCCGCAAGAAGGTAACGGCGATTCATAAGGCGAATATCATGAAGCTCGCGGACGGTCTGTTCCTGCGATGCTGCCGCGAGATCGCGGTGAAGTTTCCCGAGATCGAATATAAAGAGCTGATCGTCGATAATGCCGCGATGCAACTTGTGATCCGTCCAGAAACATTCGATATCCTGCTGCTCCCGAATCTGTATGGCGATATCGTCTCGGATCTCGCCGCCGGTCTGGTGGGCGGCCTCGGAGTTGTGCCGGGCGCCAACATGGGTGAGCACCATGCCGTCTTTGAAGCCGTTCATGGCAGCGCGCCGGACATTGTTGGAAAGGGGATCGCGAATCCAACTGCGCTCATGCTTTCCGCGGCGATGATGCTGACGTATTTAAATGAGATCGAGGCTTCGCGGCGACTCCATCGCGCCGTCGAGCAGGTGTACGCGGAGCGCGATCATCTGACCCCCGATGTCGGTGGTCAATCTTTTACCACCGAGTTCACGAATGCAGTAATTCGCCACTGCGTCGCCTGACACAGACTGGAAAGTCTGTGCCACTGTACACTGAGATCAGCGCCTATGACAAAGAACATGGTAATCCTCGCGGGAGTGGCGGCCTTGACCGCCGGCGGCTTGATGGCATGGCAGGAACAGCAGTTTGAATCCAAGCTCCCGGCACCCTACGCCACGCCATCGGCTAACAACGGCCCCAAGGTAGTCGGCCGGCCCGAAGGCGCGCAGCTCAAGGTGCCTGCGGGTTTCACCATCGAAGAATATGCCAGCGGCTTCCAGGTGCCTCGCTTCATGCTCATAGGACCGAGCGGCGAAATCCTCCTCAGCGATTCAGCCGACGGCGGCGGAGTGTACGCGCTGACCGACAAGAACAAATCATTCAAGGATCCGGAGCGCAAGAAGCTGGTCAGCGGCCTCGACCGGCCCTACGGACTTGCGCTCTGGAAAGACTATCTCTACATCGGCGAGCGCACTTCGATCAAGCGCTATAAATACGACTCGCAGACTCTGACGCTCGGCAAGGGCGAGGAGATCGCATCCCTCAAGAACTTTAGTAAGGCCCATTGGACGCGCAGCCTGCTGTTCGATAGCAAGGGAGAAAAGCTGTACGTTGGAATTGGCTCGGGCTCGAATGTCGACACGGGCGAGGACCCCATGCGCGCCGCGATCAACCGCTTCAACCCGGACGGCAGCGGTCATGAGATCTACGCTTCGGGCACTCGTAATCCGATCGGGCTGCATTGGTACCCGGGCACAGACACGCTGTGGGCCGCCGTTCAGGAGCGCGATGCTTTGGGCGACGACCTGGTTCCGGATTACTTCACGCACATCCAGCAGGGCGGCTTTTACGGCTGGCCCTACGCATATGCGGGACCGAATGAAGAGCCCCGGCACAAAGGCGAGCGGCCGGACCTGGTAAAGAAAACCATCCCCGGCGACGTTCTGCTTCAGTCTCACGTGGCTGTTCTTGATTTTGCCTTCTACACTGGCAAGCAATTTCCGGCGAAGTTTCAGGGCGGAGCGTTTCTCGCGCTCCACGGGTCGTGGAACCGGTCCAAGCGAGTTGGCTATCAGGTCGCTTTCATACCTTTTAGCGGCAGCAAACCGAGCGGACCGGTGGAAGAGTTCCTGACCGGTTGGATGACAAATCCGGACTCGCGCGAGGTGTGGGGCCGGCCGGTGGCGATTCTCGTATTGCAGGATGGCAGTCTGCTGGTTACCGACGACGGCGGAAAGAAAATTTGGCGCATTCAGTACAAAGGCTAACGATTGCGCTGGTATTTGCGGCGCTGCTCGCCGCGCAACAGCCGCCCGGAAAGCCGGCGCTCAAAGCCTTCAGTCACAAGACACACCTGAAGTTGGGCAACATCGCGCCGGTGATCGCCAATGCGATCGATCGCGGTGCCTACCTGTCGCCGCCGGGCGATCTTCGCCGGTTTCTGAACACCAGCAATCCGTGTGAAGCTTGCCATCGAGGGCTCGCCGAATCCAACCGGATCAGCCAAACCAACCTGCCGCAAATGGCGGATTGCCTGGTATGCCACAACAAAATTGACCCGCCGGACAGTTGCGCTTTCTGCCACAACCCAGGCCCGCAGCTTAGACCGGCGAATCACACGCGCGATTTTCTGGATACGCACACCAGCAAGAACTCAGGCCTGGACAAGCAAACCTGCGCGGTGTGCCACGGGCGCAAGTTCACCTGTTTAGGGTGTCATTAGCGGCTATCGCCTCTATGCTCCTCCACTCTTTCGCGGCCGAGCCTTCCGGCTTCGCGCTCGCGCTCGGAGCGTTGAATCAGCTCGTGCCGCTCCTCGGGACGCGGCCCCGCATAGCGTTGAACCGGATACTGGTGAACGTACGTCTCGCGGTTGACGTAGGTTCTGTTCCAGTTATGGTTATTGATGATCACCGTGCGCGTGGGCCATGCCACGCGGTTCGCGCCCCATCCCCACGGTCGAAACGCCGGCCCGATCGCCACGCCGAATCCAAAATTAACGGCTCTGCCCACAACGAAACCGGGTCTCGGGCGCGCGTAGACCACGAGCGGGTCATAATACGGCACATAGACGTATGCCGGGTTCACCGGCCTGATCTCGACGTACGGACCGCCGGGTCACCACAACCTGCTCATTGCTTCGCAGATACCCGTAGTCCCTGGCCCTCTGGCGCATTCTCTGTACAGCATCCATCACGTCCGGTTGCTGGGCGAGGAAGGCATTCCCAAGGCCGGTCGTCCATCGCATGTCGGACGCCAGCATGCTCAGAGTCGCCGGAAATGGAAGCAGCGCCTGTACGCTTGAATCCCAGGGAAGCCGGTCTTGTGAGATGACGTTGGCCAGCGCATCGCCAGTTAAATAATGATGCGCATCGGCCCAGCGGGTCGCCTCGGGGATCTGGTCCGGGAATGTGGAGGCGGCTAGAACCTGGGCCAACAACGGGTCCGGGTATAACGCGATCCGCGAAACCAGATCGTCCAACTGCTGCGGCGGAAAGGATAGCGGGCCCTGGCAGAAGCCGGAATCGAGCATAGTCCGGCCACCTGCGCGACCGGTAGCCGCCCGAAGGATCGTTCCACTTCGAAGTCGCATATTCACTCTCCTCTATGATTATGACGTCGCAAAAGCGGTTCAAGATTACTTCCAGAATCGGCCATGGTATATCGGTTATGGAGGCAGTCTCATGGGATCGATCTCAGTCGCATGCTACAAGCCGAGGCCCGGTTGCGAGGACGCTCTGCTTGAGTTGGTTCGCAATCATCTCCCGCCGCTGCGTGTCGAGGGTCTGGTTACCGAACGCTCTTCGATCATGATGCGCACTGCGGACGGAACAATCGTCGAGGTCTTCGAGTGGGTTTCTCAGGAAGCCATCGCTGGTGCTCACAAGAATCCTGTGGTCCTCGATTTATGGAAACGTTTCGAGGCCGTATGTTGGTACGAGACGCCATCCAACCTGCCGGAATTTCAGAACATGTTCGCGCACTTCGAACCAATTTAGCGCAGATGAACAAAACTGCATTGCACGCCTCCGCAGCGATGGCTCTGCTGGCGTTTTCGATCTGTTCAGGCGCAGTCGCCGAAACCTACGATCCCGCCCTCTGGTCCGGCCTCCGTTATCGCATGATCGGTCCCTTCCGCGGCGGTCGCGTGACCACCGTTACCGGCGTCCCTTCTCAGCCTTACACCTTCTATATGGGCTCTACCGGAGGCGGAGTTTGGAAGACCATCGATGCGGGACACACCTGGCTGAACGTGTCCGATGGGTTCATCAAGGTAGGCTCGATGGGCGCCATTGAGGTTTCACTATCAGATCCAAACATCGTTTACGCGGGCACCGGCTCATCGAAGATCCGCAGCAATGTGTCGATCGGGCGCGGTATCTACAAATCCACGGACGCAGGCAAAACATGGAAGTTTACCGGTCTGAATGACGTTGGCCAAATCGCCACCGTACGAATCCATCCCACCAACCCCGACATTGCTTTTGTGGCGGCGCTCGGCAATCCATTCGTTCCGAACAAAGAGCGCGGTGTCTATCGCACCCTGGACGGCGGTAAGACCTGGAACAATGTCCTGTTTGTTTCCGGCACCGCCGGCGCCGCGGATCTCGAGCTCCAGCCCGGAAAGCCGAGCGTCATCTTCGCATCGATGTGGCACGGACAGCGCAAGCCCTGGACCATCATCAGCGGCGCGCACGAGGGCGGGATTTACAAGAGCACCGACGGCGGCGACACCTGGGCCAAGCTAGCAGGCGGGCTCCCCAATGAGCTGTTCGGACGCAGCAATGTCGCCATTTCCGCGGCAAACCCGAATCGGATTTACGCGCTGATCGAAGCGAAACCCGGCTCCGGCCTCTATCGTTCCGAGGACGCCGGCGCGACTTGGAAGCTGATCAACGGCTCGGGAAATCTGATCACACGGCCTTTCTATTACACGACGCTCGGCGCCGATCCCAACAACGCGGACATCGTGTATATCGGCGACGAAGGCTGGTTCCAAAGCACCGACGGCGGCCGCGCATTCCACAGTATGCAGGTTCCGCACGGCGATAACCATGATGTCTGGATCAATCCCAAAGATTCGCGGTACATGATTCAGGCCAATGACGGCGGAGCGAACGTCTCCCTCGATGGCGGGCGGACCTGGAGCACGCAGGCCAATCAGCCGACGGCTGAGATTTACCAGGTTGCGGTGGACAATCAATATCCGTACCTCGTCTACGGAGCCCAGCAGGACAACAGCACTGTGATCGCGCCCAGCCTTTCACTGGGCAATGGCCAGGATTTTCGTGCCGGTCCCGGCTGCGAAACGGGCCCAATTATTCCGGACAGAATTAATCCGGTCATCGTGTATGGAAGCTGCAAGGGACAGTTCAGCCGCCTCGACATGAACACCAGCGATGAAGAGCGCTACTGGGTGGGCGCGCAGTCGCTCTATGGCAATCCGGGCAGCGATCTGATCTACCGCTTCCAGCGCGTCTCGCCCATGGAGGTCTCTCCACACGCGGGCCAAGGCGTCTATTACGGCTCGCAGTTTCTGCACCGCACCCGCGATGGCGGCGTCACCTGGCAAACCATCAGCCCCGATCTGACGGCGCATCCTCCCGGGACCCAGGGTGCGAGTGGTGAGCCGATCACGCGCGACGCAACGGGCGAAGAAGTATACAGCACACTGTACGCGATTCGCGAGTCTCCGGTGCAGAAAGGCGTGATCTGGACCGGGTCGAACGACGGATTGGTCTACGTCACACGTGACGATGGCAAGACGTGGTCGAACGTGACGCCCAAGGGACTGCCTCCGGGTGGACGCGTTCAGAATATCGAGCCCGGCCCGCACCATGCCGCTATCGCCTACGTCGCGGTCTATCGTTTTCTGCTCGGCGATTTCGCGCCGTACATTTACCGCACCGATGACTTCGGAAAGACGTGGACGCGACTGACCGATGGCACCAACGGGATCCCCGCGGACGAGCCCACCCGCGTGGTTCGCGAAGATCCGGATCGCGCCGGGCTGTTGTACGCAGGCACGGAATTTGGGATGTACGTTTCGTTCGATAATGGCGCGCGGTGGCAATCGTTCCAATCGAACCTGCCGGCCACTCCGGTCACCGACATCAAAGTCGCGCATAAGGATCTGGTTTTATCGACGCAGGGGCGCTCGTTCTGGATTCTGGACGACCTTACTCCGCTGCATCAGATCGGCGAAAAGGCCGTTTCGGCGCCGGCCTTCCTGTTCGCTCCTCGCGAAGCGGTTCGTTCGCCAGCGCGCGGCGGCGGATTCGGGCGCGGCGCCGGTCCTCAATACCCGAGACCCGGCGCAAACATCAATTACTACCTGGCCAGCGCGCCCGCAGGCGAGATTACGCTCGAAGTCCTCGACAATGCAGGAAAGGTAGTGCGTAAATTTTCGAGCGCGGGTGCTGGCGCCGAAGAACGGAGCCCGCGAGCCGAGGCGCCTCCGAGCGAAGACGAAGAGGGAGGATTCCGCCCAAGGTCCGGCCCTACTCGTCTCGAGAAAGGCCCCGGCATGCAACGCTTCACCTGGGACCTGCGGTATCCGGGACCGTGGCAGAGCGACTCCAGGCCGGAAGGCCCGAACGGCCCAGTGGCCGTGCCGGGAAAATACGCGCTGCGGCTCACAGCGGGATCGGTGGTTTCGACGCAGCCGCTGACCATCGTGGAAGACCCGCGCGTGACAAAATCCGGTGTGACCTTTGCCGATCTGCGCGAGCAGTTTGAGCACAACATGCGTGCGCGCGATCTGGTGAGCGAGGCCAATAAAACGGTGGCGCGCGTGCGAGCGGCCCAAGCTGCCCGGCGTGACCCGGCCGGAGGCGCCGGCGATACCCTGGCCAAGCTGAATGAGCTGGCATACCACTTGATAACGCCGCCGATCCGTTACAGCAAACCCGAGCTGCAGACCCACATCACCTATCTATACAGCATGACCAACAGCACCGACCAAAAAATCGGCCGCGATGCCATGGAGCGCTACCACGTGCTCCGCAAGCAAATGGACGAGATCACCGCCGAACTGAACACGCTGCTGGGAGCGGACAGATTTTAAGCGTGACCTTTCCGCTGCTGTTTCGTCTACTCAACTGTTGCAGGGGAACACGCAAGCCGTAGCGGCTGCGATGGCGCAAGCGGCGGTCAGAATAGACGAATCCGCACTGATCCGGGCGGCTCAGGCGGGGGACGAGCTCGCCTTTGAGCAGATAGTGCGCCTCTACGACCAGAATGTTTTGCGTCTGGCGCTGAATCTGCTGCGCTCGCCCGAGGACGCCAACGACGTGTACCAGGAAGCGTTTCTCCGGGTGTACCGCAACCTGAGCAATTTTCGTTTTGATTGCAGCTTCCACACCTGGCTGTATCGGATTGTGACCAATCTGTGTCTGGATGCTTTGCGGAAACGCAAGGTGCGGCGTGAGGAAACAACGGTGGTTGAAACCAGGGATGGCGTTCTCGACCGGATGGATACCGTCGAAGAGGGCCGCGCGGATGGCAACCCGCAGCGGCGGCTGATGAGCCAGCAACTGCATGTCAGGATTGGGCACGTGCTGGCAGACATGACCCCGCGCGAGCGGATGGTTTTTGAGTTGAGACACTATCAGGGATTGCGGCTCCGGGCTATCGGGGAAGTTTTGGGAACAACGGAAGAGGCAGCCAAGAACTGCCTGTTTCGCGCGACACAGAAAATGCGAGCTGCTTTGGGAGACTTTGTATGAAATGCGAGGAAGCCGCGAAGACGCTGCCAATATTCTTATATGGCGAGTTGTCTTTTGAGGCGGAGGACGAGCTTGAATCCCACCTGGAGAATTGCGCGAACTGCCGGCAGGAGCTGGAACGCCACCGGGCAGTAGCGCGAGCCTTCGATGCAGCCGAGCTCGAGCCGCCGCCGGAGCTATTGCTTGCTTCCCGGCAGCAGTTGCGCGCAGCTCTTGCCCAGGCGCATGCAAGCCGGTCCAGCTTTTGGGACCGTGTGCGCGAAATGCTCGCGATGCGGCTTGGCCCGGTCCCGGCCGCCTTGCAGCCTATCGGAGCGCTGGCTTTGGTACTCATGGGATTTTTTGGAGCCCGGCTCGTACCTTCCGGATTCAGTGGCAGGTTTGATGCTGCTGGACTGACGGATCCGATCGCCTCGCGCGTAAAGTACGTGGAACCCGAAGGCCGCGGCAGAGTTCAAATCATTCTCGAGGAGACCCGGCAAAAAACCTTGACCGGCAGGTTGGAAGATCAATCCATCCAACGGCTGCTGCTGGCCGCCGCGAAGGATCCCGCCGATCCTGGACTACGCGTCGAATCCGTCGATCTTCTGGGCGCAAACCCCGAATCCTCCGCGGTTCGGAACGCACTGCTCTACGCCTTGCAGCACGACGCCAATGCGGGCGTACGTCTGAAAGCGCTGGAGGGATTGAAGGCCTCCGCCGCCGATCCCGACGTACGGCAGTCCCTTTCGCAAGTGCTGCTGACGGACAAAAATCCCGGTGTGCGCACCCAGGTGATCGATCTTCTGATCCAGCAAAAGGAGCACCGGATGGTGGGCGTGCTTCAGCAGTTGATGCGCACCGAGGACAACAGCTATGTCCGGCTGCGTTGTCAAAGGGCGCTGCATGATATGAATGCATCGGTCGAGACGTATTAAGGGATGCAAACTGGTCTTCAAGCCGCGCTACTGTGCTTAGGAGCCGCCTCTCTGTGGGCTCAAACTATTTCACCGGTGGTGCGCGAAGGCCCCTATTATGTCCAGACTGTAACCGCTTCGCTGCCCATAGGCTCCGCTGTCCGCATCCGGGTAAGGAGCTTTGGCAACCTCGCTCTCCATGGTGGCGCGCCCGGAACGCTTACCTACTCGCTGAAAAAGCGCGTGCGCGCGAGCAGTCTCTTCCGGGCGGAGGTTGCTCTTCGCGATCTGGAAGTGCGCTCCAGAAGGAATGGCGCCTGGATTCTTCTCGATTTGCCGGTGAACCGGGCCGGAAGCTATTCCGCCGAGCTCTCGGTGAATGCGCCTCGCACTCTCTTGCAAGCTTCGCTCGAAACACGAGGCGGTGGAATTGTGTTGACCAATTTCGATGGCGAGGCGAAGGCCGAAACCGACGGGGGCCGAATCGAGTTGGACCAGTTGCATTCCAACATAACGGCGATAACGGGCGGAGGCGATATTCACGCCGGGCGCGTCGACGGAGTGTTGCATTGCTATTCGGGTGGTGGGGCGATTCGCGTCAACACCGCGGGGCGGGAGACCTGGCTCGATACGGCTGGCGGCGATATCCTCGTTCGTGATGCGCTGGCTCCCATTCACGTAGCGACGGCGGGCGGGAACATTCATGTGGATCGATCGTCCGCGGAGGTGTTTGCGCGTACTGGCGGAGGCGTGATCGAGGTCGGCCAAGCCGCTGGACTGGTCACAGCCGAAACCTCCGGCGGCGCGATCCAGGTGAACGGCGCGCGCGGGGTGCGCTGTGAATCGACCGCCGGCACCATCCGGTTACGCAACATGCAAGGAGCAGTGCGGGCCGCGACAGCCCAGGGTAATATTCTCGCGCAATTGCAATCCGGGCAGCGCATCGAGGACTCGATTCTGAGCACAATGCTTGGTGACATAATCGTGCTTCTCTCGTCCAACATTCCGGTTACGATTCAGGCGAGAAATGAATCCGCTGGCAGTAAGCGCAGGATCGTTTCCGATTTCCGCGAGATCCGGATCCGCAACGCGAATTTAGAATCGGGCGATCCGGTAGTGGCCGAAGGTGTTCTCAACGGCGGCGGTCCGGTGTTGCGGATCGTCACATCCTCCGGAATCATCTTCCTGCGCCGTCAGGAGTAGCACAGGCACGCATCGTGCGCAAGCGCATTCTTGCCTGTTTTTATGGGCGCGGGATCGCCCACCAAAGGCGATGAAAGGCAGTGAGTGGAGTAGGCGGTTTCGCCTGCTCGGCAGGCCAACGGCCTGCTCCACTCTACCTCGCAGCACGGAAGGTTTTTCGAGAGTGTATGGGTTGTCAAACTTCAATAGAGGTGTTTTTAAATGAACGTCCAAACTAAATTCCGCATTGCCCTAACGGCCTCCGCCGCCCTCCTGAGCACCGCCGCCGCGCACGCCCAATCCTTCGCGCCCGCCCCTTTCTTCACCCCCGGGTTCGCATTCGCGGCCACTCTGGGCGGCGGAAGTTTTCTCGGCGTCGGCGTCGCTGAAATCACTCCGCAGCGCGCCCGCGATCTCAAGTTGCGCGAAGAGTACGGAGTCGAAATTACCCGCCTGGAGGACGACAGCCCTGCCGCGAAAGCAGGCTTGAAGTCTGGCGATGTGATCCTCGAATACAACGGCCAGCGAGTCGAAGGCATGGAGCAGTTCGGCCGTCTGGTGCGGGAGACCCCGGCCGGAAGAATCGTAAAACTCCTAATCAGCCGCAGCGGAACCACCCAAACAGTGCAGGCAACCGTGGAGAGCCGTAAAGGTCACATGCTGCTGAATCGCGATGGCGACTTTCACTTCGAAATGCCCGATATCCAGATTCCCGAAATGTCCCGCGTCTTCTCTACCTGGAGCAGTTCGATGTTGGGCGTGGAAGCCGAGACGCTGGGAAAGCAGTTGGCCGATTACTTCGGAGTGAAAGACGGAGTGTTGGTTCGTTCGGTGGTGAAAGGATCGGCGGCTGAAACTGCCGGCATTAAGGCGGGCGACGTGATCACGAAAATCGACCAAACCCCGATTGCAACGCCCAATGAGCTCTCGAATGCCGTGCGCTCCGCCAGATCGAAGAAAACCTTTCCGGTACAGCTCATGCGCGAGCATCACGAGACCAGCGTGACGGTCACCATAGAAGACGATCGCTCAAATCGGGAATCGATCCCACGCACTCGGGTGGTCCGAGGACACGTCGTCAGGATGTAGCCCGACCGGACCTGCCGATCGCACCGAGTGGCACAGGCATTCTTGCCTGTGTTTATGGGCGCGGGATCGCCCACCAAAGGCGATGAAAAGCAGTGAGTGGAGTAGGCGGTTTCGCCTGCTCGGCAGGCCAACGGCCTGCTCCACTCTACCTCACACCACAGGAGGGTTTTCGAAAGTGTGTTGCACTTAGACGAATACCAATCCGGTCCTTGCCCGGCCGCCGGGCAGAGAAACACTTGGGTGGGTGAGAGCTAATTCGGTCGGGCCTGAACGGAACAAACTCGCCGGTGATCTGCCGGATTAGGTTCCAGTTACTCAGACGTCAACTCCCGTCCGCAAAACGCCTGCTTTCCGAATCCACCCTGCCTTGGACCAACAAGGCAGAAACACGGTGTCTCATTCCAAGAAGGCCTTGGCGAATATCGCCAAACGCGCCGGCTCAACGCGAGATCAAACCTTACCGCCAGCCGCGCTCGGCAACTGGGAGGCGTGCCATGCATCATATCCACCAATCACGTTCATGACATGCTGGAATCCAGCGCGCTGTAGTATGCTGGCCGCGATCGCGCTGCGATATCCGCCCTTGCAGTAGACCGCCAGAGGCTCGGCTGGGTTGAGAACGTGCAGCAGCCCCGACAGAGTGTTGAGCGGCATCAGCGTGGCTTGCTCGACATGCCCTGCCTCCCATTCCGCCGGACGCCGCACATCGATCACCCGCGGACCGGAATCCCGATCGGCGAGGGTCTCATGCAACTGTTGCACCGTAATTTGCGGAGTTTGTTCCACCGGCAATCCCGCCTCAATCCACCCGGCGATACCGTTGTCCAGATAGCCACTCACGCGTTCTATGCCCACCCGCGCGAGCCGGGTTCTGGATTCATTTACTCTCTCGAGATCTTCCGCAATCAGCAGTAACTCGGAGTCCAGCCCGAGCAGGATTCCGGCCCATGATGCATATTGCCCCGCCAAGCCGATTTGCAGCGAGCCTGGTACGTGAGCCGCCCCGAAATCGCCCGCGGGCCGCGTATCCAGAGCGATCGCCCCTTGTCTTTGACGCGCGGCGAATTCGGACGGCTGCAACGCGGCAATCGGTTTCAGCTCGGCCATAGACGGCGCGCCCGAGCGATTGATCTCCACATCCAGGGCAAAGTAACTCGGGCGCTCGGGCAGTTCAGCCGTGAGCATCTCGACGAATGCCTCGCGGCTGCTGGGGAGCAGCGCGTAATTGGCGGCTTTCTCTTTGCCGATCGTGGAGCTGCGCTCGGAGCTCATCTGCCGGCCGCATAACGACCCGGCGCCGTGCGCGGGAAACACCTGAACCGAATCCGGCAGCTTCAACAGCTTGCCGTGCAGGCTGTCGTAAAGCATGCCCGCAAGTTGCCGCGGTGTTAACTCACCGCCCAGGTCCGGACGGCCGACATCGCCGATGAAGAGGGTATCGCCGGTCAACACCGCGAAAGGCTCGGGAGACTTCGCAAGATCGGTGACTACCACCGAAACGCCCTCGATGGTGTGCCCCGGCGTCTCAAGAAAATCCAGACGGCATCCGCCAAAGGCGAGCTGATCGCCATCCTGGACCGGTACATGAGCGAACTTGGCGCCGGCCTTGGCCCCCAGGTAAATGGAGGCTCCGGTCCGGGCCGCCAGTTCCTGGTGGCCCGAGACGAAGTCCGCATGCAGATGGGTCTCAATCACATACTTGATATCGAGATTATTCTCTTCGGCGGCTCTCAGATACAACTCGACATCACGCTGGGGATCGACCACGGCGGCAACGCCGTCCGACCCCAGCATATAAGACGCATGCGAAAGACAAGTCAAATAAAACTGCTCAAAATACATGTGCGTGTATTCGCGTTCATGCGTGGCTAAAACGCTTTTCCACTTCTTTCCAATTCACGACATTCCACCACGCTCCCGCGTATTCCGGCCGCCGGTTTTGGTACTTCAGATAATACGCGTGCTCCCAGACGTCCAGCCCGAGCACGGGATACTGGCCTTCCATCACCGGGCTGTCCTGGTTCGCGGTCGAGATCACTTCCAGGCCCTTGCCGCTCTTGATCAGCCAGGCCCATCCAGAGCCGAAGCGCCCCGTAGCCGCCGTGTTGAACTTCTCTTTCAACTGATCGAAACCGCCGAAGGTACTCTTGATCGCGTCGGCTACCGCGCCCGGAGGTGGCCCGCCGGCGCTCGGCCCCATGATCTCCCAGAACATCGAGTGATTGATGTGACCGCCGCCGTTGTTGCGGACCGCCGTGCGGATGTTCTCGGGAACAATCGCGCAATTGTTCGCAAGCAACTCTTCGATCTTTTTGTCCCGCAGGTCTGGCGCCGATTCTAGCGCCTTGTTCAGATTCGTCACGTACGCAGCATGGTGCTTATCGTGATGGATTTGCATCGTCTCTTTATCAATGGTGGGCTCCAACGCGTCGTACCCGTAGGGTAGAGCCGGTACTGTAAATGGCATCTGTAATTCTCCTCTTCTTCTATTGTCACCCGGCGAAGCCATCGGCTTTCTCAAATGCATCGGCCAGCCGCAACATCCCGCTCTCGTCGAAATGCCTGGTCAGAATCTGCATGCCCACCGGCAAGCCCCCGGCTGTCTTCCCGCAAGGAACACTCATGCATGGGATGCCCGCCAGATCGCCCGTGATTGTGTAGATATCCGAAAGATACATTTCCATTGGATCGTCGATCTTCTCGCCAATCTTAAATGCCGGAAATGGTGACACGGGCGTCACGATCGCGTCCACCTCAGCGAACGCCTTCCGGAAATCTTCCGCAATCAACGCTCGCACTTCTTGGGCCTTCAGATAATACGCGTCGTAGTAGCCGGAGCTAAGCACGTACGTCCCGAGCATGATCCGGCGCTTGCACTCCGCGCCAAAGCCCTCGCCTCGCGTGCTCCGGTACATCTCGCTTACTGTGTCCGAGCGGTCAGCGCGGGTAGTGTATCGCACGCCGTCGTAGCGCGCCAGATTCGAGCTGGCCTCAGCCGTCGCGATGATGTAGTAGCATGCGACCGCATACTTGGTCGTTGGGAGACTGATCTCTTTCGTCTCACAGCCCAGCTTCTTTAAAACATCAATGCCCTTCGCCACCAGATCGCCCGTCTCGGCCGGCAGGTTCTCAAAATATTCGCCAGGCAGTCCGATAAGCGTTCCTTTCACATTGCTATCCAGCAGCGATAAGTAATCGGGGACGGGCGCAAGCGCGGATGTGGCATCGTATTCATCCCGCCCCGCGATCGTCTGCAAAACCAGCGCGGCATCGCGGACTGTGCGGCTGAGCGGGCCAATATGGTCGAGTGAGCTGGCGAACGCCACCAGCCCATAGCGGGACACGCGTCCATAGGTCGGCGTCACGCCGACGGTCCCGCAGAACGATGCCGGCTGCCGGATCGATCCGCCGGTGTCCGAACCCAGCGCGACGACCGCCGTTCCCTGGGCCACCGCAGCCGCCGAGCCTCCGCTCGATCCGCCCGGCACGCGATCCGCAGCGGCTGGATTATGCACCGGACCAAACGCGGAGTTCTCGTTCGATGAACCCATCGCAAACTCATCGCAGTTCGTCTTGCCGAGAATGATTCCACCGGCCTGCTCCAGGCGCAGTACCGCTGTCGCGTCGTACGGTGGAACGTATTTGTCCAGCAGATTCGACCCGCAGGTGGTAAGCACGCCCTTGGTGACGATTACGTCCTTGATCGCGATCGGGACGCCTGCGAGCGGCCCCGGATCGGATCCGGCCGCGAGCTTGGCATCTACCGCGGCCGCGGCTTCGAGAGCGCGCTCCGGACAGAAATGCAGGTACGCTTTCGTCTTTGCGTTTTCCGATTCCGCAAACTCGAGCGCCCTTTTCGTCAGCTCAGCCGCGCTGAATTGCTTTGATCGAAGGCCCTGCGCGACTTGTTCAATCGTCAATGCAGCCACTTCGATCGCGCCGCCGGTCATCTTTCGATCACCTTGGGCACTTTAAAGTAGCCTGCCCCTGTTAGCGGCGCATTCGCCAATGCGAGCGTGTTGCCGAGTGGCGCGCGCTCTTCGTCAGGGCGCAGCGTGGCATCGGGTGGGGCGTTGTACAACACTTGCGTCATCGGCGCTACGTCTTTGGTGTCCAGCTCGTTGAGAGCATCGATGTGCGTCAGGATCTCGTCCAGATCGTGCGAGAACCGCTGGATCTCCGCATCGCTTAACTTGAGGTTGGCAAGCCCCGCGACGCGTCGCGCCTCGTCCTCGGTGATCTTCACGCGGTAGCCTTCTTGCGCGCCTGCCTGTATACCATTCGCATCACCGAATCGCCGATCTCATCCGCGTCATCGCCGGTATTGCCGGTGGTTAACTGCATCGCCCGCTGGGGCGGACGCCGTTGCTTCGCGATTCGTACTTCCAGATCGGCGATCAGACCCTGTCCCAGAAACTCGGACATCCGCCTGAGAATCTGCCCCTGCAACTGGAAAAGCGGCTTCTGCCAAGTCACATCTTCCACTTCCACCACCAGCTTGTCTCGCACCAGAGCCACGGCTGTCGAATGCCGGGCGATTGTATTACCGACTGCTACTGGCCAAGCCGCGCATGCCAGCTCTTCCGCCGAGATTGATTTCGAGGCTTTCAGCTTTGCGAAGGATTGGCCGGCGCGCTCCATTGAACCGATGTCAATTCTAGCGCACTTAAGCATTTTCTCATCGAAGAATGAGCCTGGATAAGAGGCGGAGCGGTCCGGCGCTGGGACTCCTTTCTGATTTGGTGTTAGCGGGTAGAAACTGCTTCGTTTTTGCATCCTTGCGCGTCTCTTCGGT